>DATJJM010000222.1:0-70929 GCA_035492535.1 Acetobacteraceae bacterium
AGCGGCGCAAGGCTGAAGAAGCCCGCCAGAAGCTGATCCGCGAGCAGCAGGAGGCCGAGCAGAAGCGCCAGCGCGAACTGCAGGAGGAAGCCGAGCGGGCCAACACGCAGGCCGCCGAGACGATGAGCGCCGAAGACCTGGACGCGGCAATCGCTGCCGAAGAGGCGGCATTGAACGCGCCGCACGAGCCCTCGCCGTTCCGGACCAAGCTGCCCAGCACCAAGGAAGCCGGCCGTGTCTATGGCGATCTGGGCACGATGTCGTCGCTGCGCGGCAAGTGGAAGGCGGTCATTGTCGATCCGGGGGCTGTTCCCCGCGAGCACTGCGTTCCGTCCCAGGCGCTGATCGACGCAGCCATGAAGGCGAGCATCCCGCCCGGCGGCAAGGGGGCTGGCAGCCGACCGACGATCACCATCCCTGGGGTTCGCTTCGAGTTCGAAGAAAACCTAAGCACAAGGCGCTGACACATGGACAAGCCCACATTGAAGACAATGCGCTACCTGAACGAAGCGTTCGCGCGGGTAGGCATCGACGTCAGCACCGGCCTGTTGCTGGATCTGATGGATGACTGGAACGACAACGGTTACCGGCTGGTCGACATCACGCCGCCCGCAGTGGATACCGAGTTTCCCGAGGTCGAGCCCGCCAGGGCGCCGATGCAGCCGGTCTCTTTCTACGCGCACGATGCGATCCTGGACCGGCTGTATCAGGTGACGTCGGACGGGCTCGGCGCGGCGAAACTTCCTTGCGCGGCAGACCTGAGTATGTGGGCTGAAAAGCCGACGCATGGCATGAGTTGCTTGGTCGAAGCCACTTCGATCGATGATGCAAAGGCTGCCGTGCGGGCGTTCATTCGGGAACCGAAGACCGCCACGTTCAACCGCTTCACCACCGAGGGCGGCCAATCGCTCTGGTATATGGCCGACATTCCGTTTTAGCGCCCCAACAACAGCGATCCTTTCTGACCCCCAACTAGCGAGAACCTATGAACGAAACATCGAACGTCCCGGCACCCACCCGGGCGACGACGATCCGACTGGCGGATTGCAAGACGCTGGCCCAGGCTTTCCAGTGCGGCGAGTTCATCGAGCGTATGAAGGCGGCGACGCCCAAGCACATGAACGCCGATCGCCTGCTGCGCACGTTCGTGCAGGCCACCGGCAAGCAGCCGTTGCTGTTGCAGTGCGATATGCGCAGTGTGCTGGGTCAGATGCTGACGTGCTCGGCACTCGGCCTCGAGATCAACACCCCGCTCGGCCACGCCTACCTGATCCCGTTCAAGGGCAGGAAGAAGGTCGGCAATGCGTGGGTCGATAATTACGAGGCCCAGCTTGTCATCGGCTACAAGGGCATGGTCGATCTGTCGTTCCGGTCCGGCCAGATCACCCAGGTCGATGCGGACGTGGTGTGCCAGGGCGACAAGTTCGCCTGGGAAAAGGGCTCGCATCATTCGATGCGCTACCAGCAGCTTGTCGCAAAGGCGACCGGCACCCCGACCCACGCATATGCAACGGCCAACACCAAGATCGGCGGCATGCCGTTCGAGGTCATGCTGTGGGATGACGTGTTGGCGATCCGCAACAGCAGCAAGGGCTACCAGGCGGCGATCTACGCCAAAGAGGAAGCCGAGAAGAAGGGCTATGCCCTGCCACGCGGCTACACCGATGCGCCGTGGGTCAAGCACGTCATTCCGATGGCATCCAAGACCGCGTTCAACCAGTTGTCGAAGTGGATCCCGACCAGTCCGGAGTTGAGCGCGGCGATCGTGCTGGACCAGGGCGGCGATCGCGGTGGCGTCCACTACGGCACGGTGATTGACGAGACCGGCAATATCCTTGACGCCGCCATGGATGGCGTTGACTTCGATGCCGATCCGCCTGACGCGGCCTATGGTGACCGCCGGCCGGCAGACACCGGTCAGACGCAGCAGCAACAGCAGCAGACCACCACCACCACGACGGACACCACGCAACAGGATCGGGCTGCGGCCGACCGGGCGGCGGCGCAGAAAGCCGAGAAAGCCAAGCTGGCGGCCGAGCAGAGGGCACTGGCCAAGCGGGCGGCGGACGTGCGCAAGCCGGCGAACGCCACGCAGCGGGCCGAGCCACAGGCTGATGCTGGCGGCCCGCCGGCCGGCGACGAACCACCCCCGCCGTCGGACGCTGACTACTATCCCGGCGGCGCCACGCAGAGCCAGAAGCAGCCCGAGCAGGCCAAGCCGGCGGCGCCCGCACAGGATGAACAGCCGAAGCCCGCCGAGGCCCAGCAGCTGCCCGCCGACGCCGTGGTGTTCTACCTCTCCGACGAATACGGCGAGATGGTTGACGATGGTTTCTTCGACAACCCCGTGACGTTCGCCAAGCGGTTTGTCGATGAATGGCGGAAATCGTCCAATCCTGATGCTCTGAAAGAGGGCAACGCCGATCCCATCCAAGACGCCCGCGCCGCGTCGCGCGAAGCGACCACAATCCTGGCCGAGATCGAACAGGACACGCCGGGCGAAGCCGATGACGGCACGGCCGAATCCGAGTCTGCCGAGGATGGCGGAAACCACACGGAAGGTGTCGGCGAGACGAACCCGAAGTTCTGGCTGGTCCATGTGCCGCAGAACGAGCAGGGCCGGCCCGGCCTGGCCGCCTATGTCGCTGCCGTCCGTATGTCGCTGGCCTCCGTCACGAAGCCTGGGCAGATCATCGATTGGGTCGCGATCAACCAGCCGACCTATGCGCCGATGCCGCGGGCCACAAAGATGGCGATCGAGCAGGCGATTCAGGCACGCAAGACTGAGATCGGCATGCCCGATGACGCCGGTGGCGAGCCGGCCGCCGACCAGGCCCAGCAGCAGCCCGCTGCAGGTGACAAGCCTGCCGAGCGTGACGCCGACCGCGAACGGGCGATGGACCGCATGGCGGACGTGGGTGCCTGCAAGAACGAGCACGAGATTCGTGCCGTATGCGGCATGGGCGTGTTCCAGACCCTGATGGCGCGCTTCAAACGCGATCGTCCGGACCTGTTCAAGATGGTTGACGACTTCGTGTTCAACAAGCTGGCCGAGCTGAAAGGCAAGTAAAATGCGGTATCTTTGCGTGACGCCCGAGACGGCTGGCATGTGGCAATTCAAGCTGAAGCCGGACGATCCGGCCCAGCCCCACATGGTCAGGATGGCCATGATGACCATCAGCACCGATGGTGATACATCCCCGCTGGTTGACTTGATCTGGCCAGACCCCGACTGGACATTCGAGCCCGGGGCGATCCAGGTACACGGCATCACACGCGAGATCGCCGCCGATCGCGGCAGGCTGATCCGGCCGGTGATGGAGGACTATGCCGCCAAGCTGGCCGAGTGCGATGCGCTGGTGCTGTTTAGCGCCGACTTCTGGCTGAAGGTGCTGCGCCGGTCATTCCGCGATGCCGGCATGGAGTGGATCGAACCGCCGCGGGTGATGGATGCGCTGAAAGAAATGAAGGCGCTGGTGCACGCCAACGCGCCCAAGACGTTCCCCGACTGCTACCGCTACTGCACCGGGAACGAGCTGCGCATTCCGAGCGATCCGATCCTGGCGGGCGCGGTGAAGGTGGATGCGCTGGCGTCGATCTGGCAGGGCGTCCTGGCTCGGAGATGACCGTCACGATCCCCAGCATGGTGACATCCACCATGCGCGCCAACGCCATGCTGGGCAGCACGTCGGGCGGCATCCAGCCGTCCGCGTCGCGCCAGGCATACGAGGATCAGTGCTCCGTCTTCCACTGGCAGACGGGCACCATGGTCAGCCTGATGCGTGTGTGCGGTGTGAAGACCGTCGGCACCGGCACGCCCCGGCCGTTCGAGTTGCGCCGCTACGTCGCGCTATCGCTGTCGTTCCGCGAGCCAAGAGCGGCCATGGACCCCATGCTGACCGGCTCACTGTCGAACCTCGCGCGGCTTGGCATAGCCATCCCCCGAGCCCCATTCGATCACGTGCTGGCGCTGACCTGGGCGCATGCGCTGTTCCACCCGCACGCCGATCGCGCGTGGTATGAGCCGGCTTTGCGTGAGGATCAGGACGAGGCGACCGTCATGCACTGGCGGTTGTTCTGCGATCCGGACTGGCACCCGATCCGGCCGCCGGTGGACTATGCCGCCGGGTTGCGCGAGCGCGGCTGGAAGTCCTGGGACGAAGTGAAGAGAGGAATGGAAGCGTGCTCAACTTAAAAAGGCTGTTCGGCCTGGACCAACTACCGCCGCCCGTGGACCGCGATCAGCGGGTATTGACCGATGGCTCGCCGGTCACGCCCGCTCACCGCGAGCTGCGGCCGGACGGGCAGCAACAGGGATACGTCGTTCTTACCGAAGCCGAGCGGGCCAAGGGCTTCGTGCGGCCGGTGCGCCGGTCCTACTTACATGTTGGGCTTGGCGCGACGTTTCTCGCCACATCATCGGGCTATGCCATTCTGGTAAATCCCGGCAGGAACGGCTGCGGGACGCGCACCACAATGTCGCAGTCGATCGCTGAGACGTATGCCAGGTGTCCGGAGTTCTACACCGGGACGTTCTGCTGCGCATGCGGCCAGCACCGACCGCTGGATGAATTTGTCTGGGAAGGCACACAAGAGCAGGTGGGAAGCTGATGCCGCGCACAATGAAGACCAACGCCGAACACGAGGCGTTCAAGGACGAGATGATTGCGGAGATGAAGCGTGCATGCGAACGGCACCCTTCGATTCGCACCATGGAAATCATAGCGGTATTCGGGCGGCTCGCCGGCTACTGCGTTGCGATGTGCTATCCGGACGAGCGCGACATTGCCCGGCAGACGGCGATCGTCAATCTGGATCAGGCGGTTTCGGACGTCGCCATGCCGGGTCCATCGACTGCAGGGCACGGCTGATCAGTGGGCCGGTCCTAAGCGACCGGCACACCTTGCAGTGCGGCGACTTCATGCAGATCGGCCACGATGCCACCCATCAGGTGACTGTCGAACGGGTCCAGCGTCCACCGACCGAAATGCTTGATCGGAAAGTTGGCCATAACGAACCCGAGTTCGGCGGGCACAAGCGGCACGGGATCATCGCCATGCCACCATTCGACGCCGCGGACACCAGCTTGATCCAGCAGGGCGCGCATCACGGCACCGTTTCCCCACGGCTTTTCGATGCAGCAACACCAGGTCACGCGCACGCCATCGGCGGCGAATAGAGCGGCCAGGATCGGCGCGATGATGGCGCCGCGAGAATGGCCCACAATGACGATCAGGCAGCCAGGGCTGGCCGCAACGAGCGGCGCGGCTATGCCATAGATGGCATCGGCACCGGCGGCGAACCCGGCTTCCAGCGGCCCGAGCTTGGGATGCGCCCTGATGGTCTTCTGTGAAATCCGAAAGTCCAACCACCAGCCCGCAAGATTGGCTGTGCCACGGATCGCCAGGACGATGACGCCGGGGAGCCTGGTGACGACGAGCCGGTCAGGCCCGACGTCATAGACTTCCCCCGCCGGCGACGCGCTGTAGCTGTCCTGCGACAGAAGGATCAGCGCGTCATCGGTGGGGATCATGTAGGCGTTAGGCCGCCGGCTTGGGTGGGACGATGGCGATCTGCGGCACCGTGGCGGGATTGGCCGGCGGGGAAACCGCGATGCCGCCCGTGCCCGCTGCGGCGCAGTCCGCATCCACCTGGGCCTTGGCTGCGCCGGTGGCGATGATGGCGACGGGTGCCAACGTCGGCGCTGCTGCGGACGCCTGGGCGTCGAGCAGACCGACCACCGCCGTGCCGCCCCCGTTGGTCTGGATCGCGCAGAACAGTTGGCCCGCGGGGGACGACAGCGCGCTGGTGATGGACGAATTGGAGCAGCCGGCCAAGCAACCGGCCAAGCCGAGAAGCGAGACGCTGCCGACAAGCATGCCGATGCGACGAAGATTCTTCATTGTGTGGGTGCCTTTCAGGCGCTGGTAGTCTGGTTGGGGTGGAGAAACGGGGTCAGGTCTTGGCCGCAACCATCGCCGCGGGCACGCCGGCATCGGTGGCATGCACGATGATGTTGTTCACCGCATCGGCGACCTCATTGGCGGTTTCGATGCCCATGCGCACGTTCGGGGGGGCCATCGCTTCCAGCGCAGTCGCCGCGGCCGCGATCTCGGGGTGCGCCTTGTCGACCGCGACGATCTCGGCATCGGCCTGCACCAGCGTGTGCCACACGCGGGCGGCGCTCTCGTACAGCTTGGCCCAGAAGCCCTCGGTGGTCGTGACGGCGACCGGCGCGGCCGGCTGCACGGGTGTGGTTTCGCTCATGATACGGGTGTCTCCTATTTGTGCGCGATCAGTGCGATCGCAGCGGTCTGTGCGGCTTCGCAGCGGTGCGTCCAGCCGTTCTTGAACTCGGGCCAAGATGAAAGCTGCGACAGGTATGCCAGGTGCGCGGTGGTCAGCGCTTCAACCAGGCTGGCGGGGTTCGCTTTCGCCGCCACGGCCAGCGTGATCGGGCCAATGTCGCCGTCCACATACACGCCTAGGCATTTCTGGAAGATTCGCGGGTAACCGCCCGACATCATGCGCCCGTTGAACAGCATCAGGTCCACGCCGGCACGCAACGTGTCGCATGCGGTGCCCCAGCAGTCGTAACGCAGGACGGCCGCAAGCTGGTCGTTTGTCGCGTCCGCGAGCGTGCCCGTCACAAGCCCTTTGGCGACGGCCGCCGCCCAGGTGGCCTCGATAACACCGCCCTTGGTGCCGCCGCCGGCGTCGCCTGGCGTGACATGGTATCCATCCCTGGGGTCATCGAAGCCGGGCTGCCAGACGAAATTCAGAGCGGTCTGGTAATTGATCGCCGCCATGCGGGTGATCCTTTCGGTTCCCACATGGGCACGTATCAGAAATGGACATTGGTGCGCAACAGCGCGACACAAAACCGCGGGCGATTACTTCAGCGTCCTGATCCACGCATCGCGCGCATCAACCGCATCAGCGCACGCATTGCCGCGGTGGAGTAGAGATTCGGCCCACAGCTCAACCCGTATCTCCAGCGCGTCGGTCTGTGCCCGGGTCGGATGCTTCGGGACACCCGCCGGTGTCGCAACAGGTGCCGGACAGTCGGGAAACGCCGGTGGCACAGGCGCGGAACAGCCCGCCAGCAGCAGCGCGAGGGCGAGCGCCCGGGTCAATTCCGCGGGTTCCGGTACATCGGTAACGGCACGCGGTTGTCGAGATCATGCCTGAGCCCGGTCGTGATATTGTAGAGATCCGCAATCTGGCCGGTGTGCTGATCGAGGCGGGCCGCCAAATTCTCCAGCGCGCTTGTAGTCGGCATATGCGCGATCTGCAGGTTGAGCGCGTTGATCGATTTGGTCAGATCCTCGCCCTGCTTGGCCAGCTTGGCGATGTCATCCGTCGTGACAACGCCCGTGACTTCGACTTTGGTCTTGGTCTCGTAATAGGCGCTGGCCAGTGTGCCGAGTGCCACCAGAGCGGCAAGGCCAACACCGGCCCATGCGACGGCCAGGCTGTTGAATTGGTCCCGTTCCTGCGTCATGTGGTGGGTCTCCCAGGGTCCAAGCCCATTACCCACGGATTTGAAAAGCGACAACATGTTTCGTCCCCTATGCGAAAGGAACAGCGTCAGGTGCTGGCCAGAGCCACGCCTACCACTTCACCACGCACAGACCGCCGGCGCCGGCGCCGCCAGCACCACCTAGAGCACCGCCGCAGCCGCCGCCACCCGGGAATACCCCGGCCACACCATTGCTAACAATCGTCGTGTTGCTCTGCAAATTGGCCGGGGTGCCAAATGCCGACCCGCCCTGGCCGACGCTGATCGTGCCCGATACTGGTTCTGTTGGGAATGTGCCCAAAGAACCCTGGATGGTGACCGCGCCTCCGGCGCCGTTTCCGGGAGCGCCCACCGAGACCGACACGACGCCATTTCCAGCCCCGCCGCCACCGCCGCCAGTCGCAGAGCCAAACGGTCCAAAACTTGATGTGGTGCCGTTTCCGCCATTGGTTGGGGTGGTTGTGCCGCCCGCGCCTGGTGTGCCGATCGTCACGAGGATCACCTGCCCCGGCGTGACTGATGCAACGCCTCTGCAATATCCGCCGCCGCTGCCTCCTGCACCGCCGCTGTTCGATCCCAGCGAACCGCCGCCACCGCCGCCAGGGCCCCATACTTCGTATTCGACCGCGAATATATTCGGCGGAACGGTTAAATTTCCCGTCGATGTGAATGCCTGCATACCTCCCGACTTGGCAACGTTCGCCGCCGGCAGCACGCCCTGTACCTCGGTGGCCAGATTGATCTTCGGTGCCTGCCCTGGATTGCCGCTGTGGTGGCTGTTCAGCAGCCCGGCAAGAAACGGTGCAAAGGGATAGTTGGTTGGCACATTGACACCGACGCTCGGCCCGGCGGTCAGGATCTCGGCGTTGGTGATCTGTGTCTGGCCGTTGGTCAGGACGATCAGGTAGAGCGGCACCCAGCCGCCCGTTGGCGTGGGCGGCGTCTCAGACCCAGTGGTGGCAGCCACGCCAGAAATGACCTGGACGATACACTTCCCCTGCCGTTCACTCGGCGAAACATTCCCAAGACCGCCCTGCCCGTTCAGCGGTTGGGCGGGGTTCGCGGTGTTGTAGAACGGCGACACGCCTCCGTTCGGGTCACCGCTTCGCACCACGTCCGACTGGCTGAACTGTGCTTGCACGAGGAAATACTGACTTTGCCCCGCCGGAATGCTGGCCGCGCTGAATGTGAGCTGGCCGCCGTCGTACTCGCCCTGTTGCATGATCGTGGTGGTGTCTTGTGGGATCGTGCCCACAGCGACCGCATCGGCATCGGCCAACTGGTAGATATTCCCGCCGGACAGATTGATGGTCAGCGACGCGGGGCTGGTCTGCGTCGCTGAAATTCCGGCGATGACTGTCGTTGTGCTGCCCAGCAGTTCTTGCGTGGTCGCAGCGAGCGCCATCAGCACATCGTGTTCAAATGCCGTGATGTCGAACGAGCGCCACTGTTGCTGCGAGTACCATATGCTGCGGTTCATAGTGGGCCCCGAACGTTGTTCAGCCGTAAACGACGCCCGTGTTATATCGGGACTCGTCGTAGATCGCTACCTGTGCTGGTGTTGGCAACGAATTGGCGCCCACGATCTTGACGCCGATCGTGATGCCGAATGCGCGGATCTGATTGATCAGGGCGTAGATGCTGCTGGCAGAGCCGCTTTCGATGTCGGCCACAAGGCTGCCGGCGACATCGATCCACAGCCCATCATCCAGCGTAGGGACCGCGTTGCCCGACAGCGGCGCGATGCCGGCGGCGGGCGCCGTCTCGATGAACCCGGTATATCGTTCCTCGCCTGACACCAGCATCGGGTTGTTGATCGTGTCCACGTCCAGGAAACTGACCGCATCCGTCGCGCCAGTATCGCCCGGGTTCCATGGCTCAATCATCCGCGGCACGCTGCCGGTCAGCGCCGCCAGCGCCGCCGACAGGGCAGCTCGGGTCGCCGCCGATCGGAACAGGCCAGACAGGATCTGGTTGGCATAGGCGGCGTCCGACATGCCCGGCGGCCGCGGCATCCCGCTGCCATAGAAATCCTGTGCCGCAAGGTCCAGCTCTGGCGCCGTCTCGGTCCCCACCAGAACCGCCCGGTCGGCATACTGCACCTGGCCGAGCACAGCCGTCAGGCCCTGGCTTAGAGCCAACAGGAACGCGAACGCCGCGCCGCCTTTCACAGCATCGGCACTGGCCCAGCCGTCTGGGAATAGCGCGCCCAGCCGCTGCGCGAACTGTGCCGGCGTCAGTGTCGGGATGATGGTGGGCGTCGATGCCATGGCGCTTATCCCAGCGTTGGCGAAACAAGCTGGTAGGCGGTGTATATCAGCGGCCGCCCGGCCGTGGTCAGAAACGACACCTGCAGCTCATAGTCCACCGCACCCGCGGCCGCGATCGACGCGCCGGCCCCCTGCCACCAGTTCACCACCGTCAGCGCGCTGTTGGCATTGGGGTTCGGGCTGGCGGCGATCCATGGCGCTGCAAAGCCCTGGGGTGTGATCTTTAGATCGTTGTCGCCCGTTGCTGTGCCATCCCGTCGGGTCACCGTGATGCCCGTGATCGACACCACCGTATCGCCCTCGATCCGGAGCGATGGGAACGTATCGATGCCGCGGGTGTCGTTTGACCCCTGGATCATGCTGGGCAGGCGGATCGGTGTGACTGTTGACATGACAGGCGCCTCTACCACACGCGCAACCGAGGACACAGCTACGACCCGCACCATGTCCGAAACGGATAGCACTCGCAACATCGGTGAAACTGGTGCCGGAATGACAGGGGGCCTGGTGCCAGTCGATCCCGTCAGCACACCGGTTGCTGATGAGCCCGCAACAGCCGTGCCGGATAGCGCGCCGCGCCCCGTCAGGATGCCAGCGGCGGCGGATGCTCCGGTGGCTGTGCCAGCTATAGCGCCGCGGCCGGTGAGGGCCCCTGTGGCTGTTGATGTTGCTGTCGACGTCCCGGCCAGTGCGCCGCGCCCGGCCAGTGCGCCGCCGGCCGTTGACGTAGCGGTCGCGGTTCCGGTCAGCGCGCCCTTACCGGATAGGATGCCTGTCGCGGTGGATGTGGCAACGGCGGTGCCGGTTAGGTTGCCAGTGCTTCCGATGACGAGATCGACGCCCACATAGGACTCATTGGGATTTTGTAAAAAAGTCCCGCCAAGATTATCTTCGGCAGCAGCCGCCACGGCGGTAGCGTTGTTCAGCGTGACCGGGCCAGAGTCCGCCCACATCGGGCCGCCGATGGACACTTCGGCGAAAAGACAATACGCCGTCCCAGATGCCAAGGTGATCGGACTAATCGGCGCATAGTAGAAATTGCCGACCGTCCCGCCTAAGAAAGAGACCACAGCAGATGCTAGAATTGTGGCACCAGTCACGTCGGTCAAGACGACGGTCATGCTGGTATTGCCAGTCGCCATTCGACAACCAAGCTGCGACACCAACATTGCTACGCTGGGCTTGAATTGCATCCCAGCATATTCGCCGAAGTCATTCCGCTCTACGCCCGGTGTGTAACTGGCGACGAGGTTCGTCACGGCCGCGGACTGTTTACGACTGCTGCGTTGTCAACACGCCGGCGGCGAACGATGGTGTGATACCGGTGGACACGGCGAGCGGGGCTGTGGTCGGCGCGTTGACCACTGCCCACTTCAGCGCATTCCCAGCCGTCGAAGCATCGTACGACACCCAACCGCCCATGGCATTCGTCCCACCTGTGCAGGCCGGGAAGCCGATCGCTGCGGAATTCGACGCGCTCTCGTTCGCCGCAGCGCCCATCAGGCCGGCGAGCGCCGCCCGCGCATAGCCGGTATAGTTCGCCTCATTGCTGGTGATGTTGGTGTTGTTCGCCTGAAAGTCTGGCGTCATTTCGGTCCAGGTCACACCGCCATCTGTCACCGTACCGCCGGGTGTGGTCGGCCATGTCGGTTCCGCGCTCCCGGTGTTGCCGGTCGATGCCGAGCAGCGATACATGTGCCCGTTGGGCGTCGCCGGCACCGTGGTCTGGCCGGATGTCACTGCGGCGGATCGCGGCGACTGGCCGGCTGTGGCGCGGATCAGTGCTATCCACACCGTCGGCATCGCGTATGCGGTGACGCCATTGGAATGATCAATGAGCTTGTCAGCCAAGTACGTGGTCAGCGATGTCATCGATCGGCTCCCTGGATCAGTATGTGCCGACGGCGATGTTCGGCACGCTCGTGCGAATCTCAAATGCGGCGGATGGCGTGAAGTCAGCAGCGGTGCCGTTGATCGTCACCGTGGGGGCATTCACCGCCGCGCACCCTGGCACCGACAATGCGGCCTCGATGATCGCGCTGACATACAGCGTCTCGCCGGCGACCAGTTGGTTTGTCGACGCCGCGATCGAATTCTGGACGGCGGCGATCACCGTTGCTGTCACGAAATTCTCTGCCACACGAATCAGCAGCCCGATCGTCGCCGTCGTCACATTCGGGCCGGCGGCAAACGCCTGGACCCCGAACGCGCGTACCGCGTCAATCGCGGTGAAAACGTTGTCGATCAGGCTGGTCGGCGGGTCGCCCGAGCCGTCGTCTACGAACACCGTGAAGCTGCCAGAGACCGTGACGCCCTGCGGGTTCTCGTTCTCAACCGGATTGATCAGCAGCCCCTGCTGCACGCCGGCCGCGGCGGCGACGATCGCGGATTTGGTCGCCTTGGCCAGCGTGCCCAGATAGAGCACGAAGCGGGCTCGGAACGCCGCATCCGTCTCGGCGTCAACGCCATTGGTGATCGGTGCTGGGTTCGTCACGGTGTTGATGCCAGGCAGCGGCGAAGCGATGACGATCAGCGCATTGGCGGCCACGTTGGACGCCGACCCGGCCGTCAATGCCTGGACCAATGCCGTCACACTCGTCTGGCCGACAGCCAGCACGTAGCTGTTGGTGGCAGCGCTGTAGGCCGCATTGTTGGTATCCGGCACGACCTGGTACTGGATGCCGCCGTTCGACGTCTGGATGACGGCGCCCCCCTGGTAGACGCCATTCACCAGCGTCGCAGCCTGGATGCTGACGGGGTTCACTGCGGGCTGGGTGGCCCCGAATGTTACGTCGCCGTCGCCATAGGTGGGCGGCAGCCGCGGGAATGCGAACTGTGCCATCCAACTATCGAGGTCCGCGCCGGTGGATGTCTGCGCGCGGGTCAGCAGCACCAATTGGCTGATCAGGCCCTGCAGGAATTCAATCTGCACCTGCAGCGTCTGAAAGAACGCCAGCAGCGCGTCGCCCGATGTGAAGACCGGCGGGATGCCCGTCGATGCGGCAAAGCTCGCCACCATCGAATCGATCATTTGTTGCGGGGTCTGGGTCGGCAGGGTCATTCGCCAAGCGCTCCGTTCGCGCCGGGCTACCCAATCTGCAAGCCGAAACTTCCAGACTGCCCGGTAATCAACTGGAACCCCACATAGATCATCATCATGTTGGGCTGTGGCTGCTGTATCACGACTTGTGGCTGAACCCCAGGATCAACATCAGTGTCGGACAGGACTGCCTGCGTGATTTTTGCGATAAGCGAATTACGCCAGGCGCGCGTGGGGTTCTGGCTGACCAGCGCGCCGCCGCCGATCCCATAGGTGGTGTCGAAGAGGTATGTGGGCGGGGTGAATGTTCCGTCCGGTAGCTGCTGCGCCGAGTTGCTGAGAAAGCGGCGAATGATGCGTTGGCGAACGCGCGGCAGGCCGGTCACCGTCTGCAATGTGCCGGCCGGCGATAGCACCAGGTCGCCACTCCATTCCAGATCAAGATCGAAACCGCTCATGCCGAGAACACCGTTGTGGTGCTGGCCTGTATAGTGCCACTGATCACCGGATCGCCATCTCGCGCGATCTTTTTCCCACCGACGGCGCCCAGATTGACGTTGCCCGACAGGATATCGATCTGGGATGTGCCGGTGACGGTGACCGTTTCTGCGCTGGTGATCGACACGTTCTGGGCTGCGGTCACCAGCACATTGCCCTGTGCGTTGGTCTCGACATCACCGTTCGAGTGCAACCGCCAGAACGTCCCCGACTTGTTGAAGATGACCGTTTCGCCCGGCTGAAGCGGCTGTTCCAGCACCGTTGCCGGCGGTTGCATGACGCCGTTGAATGTCATCCCCAGGCACGCACACACGCCGCGCTTATGGTCCATGAGGCCGACAAGCACCTGTTCGCCGCCGGTCGGGTTGTCGATCGTGGCGCCACCGAAGGGTGCCACCTGGACGCCATAGCCGGCGCCGATCGACATGCTGTTGAGCGGCATCCAGCCCGACTCGGTCGGGGCCGGATCGTCATCGCGCAGCGAAGGAATGATCACCTTCACCCGATGTCCGGCCGGGTCATAGGTCGCGATGTGCCCGTAGAGGATCGGCCGAAAGTCGGCCATCTGCTGCTGTGCCAATTGCCGAACGGAGTGCGCGAATTCGTCACCGTTCATATCGCGGGCCCATCCGAATTGCCGGTCGCGCCGGTGCCGAGCGTTGGGATATCGAGCGCCTTGATCCGCGTGATCAAACCGCCGCCCTGCGCATCCCCTTTCGGCATGACGAAGCGGTGCTGGAAACCATTCAGATAGAAGCCATTGCCCGCGAAGTTGGGATCCACCTGTCCGCTGATGTTGACCGGCTGCGTGGGTGTCGCCCCCGGGTAGCCGTCGATCTCACACGACAGGATCAGCTCTCGCTTCGCGATGTCGATCGCGATGGTCTGCGCCCGCGCAGTCGCCTGGGCTTGGGTCAGCCCGTCACTGCGGAACGAATACAGGGGCACCTGCGTCGAACTGATCCCGCCTTCCTTTACGTTGGCCAGCTTGGCGTTGGCGGCGACGGCATCCGGCCCGACCCAGATGCCCGGCTTCAGGCCAGCCGAGCCAGCCATGTTGGCGCCGATGACGGTGGCATAGCCCGTGGTCTGCTGCGCCTTGGCCGGGTCGTAGCTGAACACCACCACGCGGAATGTCGCGTTCCGCCGCGGGTGGTGCTGAATGTGCAGATCCCGGCATGGCACGGCCCCGTTCGGCACGGGGTTCGTTTTCCATGTCAGGTTCAGCGGCGTCAGGCCGGCGCCCGCCTGGCCAAACACAAGCTGTTTCTGCGGCGTGACATAGACGTCGTATCCCGTGTCGCGGGCAAGCTGGTTCAGGATCTCCCACAGGCTTTGCGGCGTGGCGAGAAACGTCTGATCGGTGGTTCCGTACAGCGTGCCGATCTTGGTGTTTCCGGGCAGGCCGCCGGTCAGGTTCAGCACCGGGGTCATGCCAAACTGCCCGGCGATCGATGTGACGATCTGTGCCAGCGTCTGGTTGACGTTGCTGGTCCCCAGCGATGCGGGATCTTTGCCCGGCGCGAGCGGTGCCAGCAGCTTTTCGACGCCGGCCGCGATGTTCGTCAGGACTCGCTTTTGATCGACCAGTTGGCCAGCCCAATCACGCGCATGGATCGAGACCGAGTCGCGATCATAGTCCCAGTCTGCGTCCAGGTATTCACCACCAAAGATCAGTTGAGCCGGACCTTGGTCTGCGGTGATTGCCACTGTGATCTCAACGGGCGCGGTGGCATTTGCCGCCATGCTGTAGAGGTCGATCCCCAGCGACGTCAGCATGGTTATGCTGCTGGTGCTGGTCATGTGTCCGACCGATCCAAAGACGCCGGATGTGATGTCGAACCCTGTGATCGGGAACGCTTTGCCGCCCACCGTCGTGGTGATTGTGAATGCGGTCATGCTGACGGCGGGATTTGAATGGCGAACGAGCCGACCGGCAGCGGATCAGCCAGCCCGTTCAGCGTCGCGATTGTTCTCCACTGCGTGGCGTCGCCGAGATATTGCGCGGCCAGCAGGGGCAAGTTCGGGTTGACCAGTTGCAGCGTCGTCTGTGTCGGCAGCACAGGCACCTGCACGATCCGGCCTATCGTCGCGGCACGCGCAGCACACGCCAGCGCCATGAAGCCGGCCAGCGGGTCTACCTGCTGGATCGCCGGCGCCGTCGCCACGGTGACCGCCAGAACGGCCGCCTCGATGGCTGCCAAGCCGACCGGCGCGATGCTGGCGACAATGCCGTTGGCGGCCGACAGCGCCAGCGCTGTGGTGGTCAGCAGCGCGGCTACCGGCGACACGAGCGCGACCGGCATCGGGAACGGCGTGCCGCCCGCCAGCGTGGCCAGCGCCGTCGTCTGACCGCCAAGCTGCGTCTCTGGCGTGGGTGTCGGCTGCGACGGCACCGAGTTGCTGATGTCCACCCGCGGCAGGAACCGGATGCTGTACGGGATCAGCCAGCGATGCCGTGGCGTGGGCGCGAAGTGCGCCACCCGGCCCATCCAGGCCTTCGGCCCGAAGATCAGCGGAACCTCGGTCCCTGCGATCCGGATCAGGTCAACCTGCTGCATCCGGCTGAAAGCATTCGACCCGGTGAACAGGCCGCGCCATTCGATGACGTCGGGGAATGCACCGAACGTCTGGTGCGTGATGATCCCGCCCGGGAACTTGTGCTCTTCGATCGCCTGGCTGCCACCGGCGCCCGTCAGCGACTCGGGAACCTCGAGACCGATTTCATCGAACACCACACTGCCGAGCTGGAGCACGTCGCCTGACAGCGATGCGGTGCCCACCGCGCCGGCGATCTGCAGAGGGAGTGTTCCCAGGCCAGCCATCTACAAGATCCCCCCGCCGATCGCTGGCGACATGAACGAGCCATCGCCCGTTCCGCTGCTGTGCGTCATGGCTTCCGACAGCTTGTGGGCGAAGTCTCCAAGCAGCTTTTCGACCAGCGCCTTGATGCTATCCACGTTGGGCGTGCCAGGCGGGACGTTGACCGTGACGCCGCTGATCTGAATGGGTGTCTGCCCGTGCTGCTCCTGGTACTGCCGTAGCCGGATCTGCTCGCTCGTTGTGGCGATCGGCGGGGGCGGCGGGATGTAGCCCTGCAGCCCGGCCGCCGCACGCGCGCCGCCGGCGGGCGATGATGGCGGCAGGTTCCGATGGGCCATCGCCAGCTCTGCATCGGTCGCCGGCCGATAGCCCAGGGCCTGGCCGAACTCGTTGAATCCGATCGGCACCTGGTTCTGCTCGCCGTGCTTGGCGATGTCCGTGCCGGTGCTCACCGCCCCACGCCAGGCGCCATAGATGGCAGCACCCAGCGCAGCGGCGCCACCCACGCCCAGCGCCAGCGTGCCGACACTCAGGGTCGTGACGGCGGCGGCCGCACCTTCGCCAGCGGCAGCAGCTTCGCCGCCACCCAATATTTGCGGCACCACCCTCTGTGCACCGCGGCCGAAGATGCTTCGCAGCAACCAGCGTATGCCGAGAGTGCTACCGACAGCCGCCGCCCCCTCCGCGCCATAGCCGGCAGCCTGCTGGCCGATGCTGAAGTGACCTTCGGCGTCCGGCTGCGTCCACTGGAAAAACCGGTTCAGCACCGGCAGAACGCCCTTTTCCAGTGCGCCCTGGAAACCAGGCAACGTCGCATATGCAAGGTTGCTGCTGATATCCTTGATGCGCCCCCACGCCTGCTCGAACTCCTGCAAGCCGCCCTGGCTCAACTCATCGCGTTTGGTCTGCAGGAATGGATGATCGGGATCGTCTGTCATCCGGTGCACGCGATCCCTGAACGCCTGATAGTTTTCCTTCGCGGCTGAAATCAGCTCGACACTCTGCTGCCCACGAACACCGAACAGATCGTATGCCTCGGTCTCATTCTCGTAAGCCGTGTGCGTCGCGGCATATTTCGAGAATATATCAATCGCCTTTTCCAGATCGAAGCCGCCCTGCGCATTCAGGAACGTCGGCTTGCCGGCGGCATCGAGATACCCAACATCGTGCAGCGCGCGAACGTGTGCGCTGCCGGCTCCACCCCGCAGGTGGCTGTCCACCTCCGGTTGCAGGTGCAGCCCGCGCGATAGCTGTCGGCTCATGCTGGTCATGTGTGCGTTCATCGGGCCGCCGGTGCGCGTCAGGCCCACCAGCATCTGGCGCAACGTCGTCGCCGCCACCGTCCCGCGCAGGCCGCCCTGCTGGAGGAAGCCCGTTGCGGTCGCAGCCTCTTCCGGGTCTATCCCGGCTGTCCGCGCCATCGGAACGATGTAGCTCATCGTCCGCGCCTCGGCGCCGAACGTCGTGTGCGGCACCAGCGTGGTGATCGCGCCCAAGACATCCATTTGGTGCTGGAATTTCTGCGGGTCATAGGTCCGCGTCTCGTGCGCGTATTCGATCGCGGCCTGCAACGTGTCATCGAAGCTGCCGAGCCGCATCAGGTCGACCGCCTCGGCCGATCGCGCCGCGCCCGCGTAGACCTTGCTGAAGTCCTGCGCGCCCTGCACACCCTCCAATGCAAACGGCCGTGCCAGCAGCGGCACGCCGGCCGCAGTCTGCTGCTGGCTGAAGCTGGTGCCGATCGCGGCATCCGCGGCAGCCCGCCGCAGGATCTCCATGATCTCTTTACCCTGGTCGGATCCAGGATCAGCGTTGAACGCCTGGGCGCCCAGCATCAGCGATTGCTGCGTGCTCAACGCCCCCTTGTATGAGCCATAGACACCAACGGCTTCTATGAGTGGGGCCATGCCACTGAAGATGCCATGGCTGCCGATACCGCCTCCACGATCAGGCGGCGGCTTGTTGATGCGGTCATAGTTGGCGTTGTCGTACTGGGCATTGGCATAGGCCTCGCGCGAGGCCGAATTCCAACCGTCGCGTGTCTCGAACGAACCCATGCGGTTGATTGCCGCCTGCTCGCGCTCTTCCGCCTGGCGCCGGATATCAAAATCGCGGTTCTCACGTTCAGCCAGACCGCGGCTACTCCGATACCGGGCATCTTCGTCGGCGTTCTCTCGCTCGGCCAGAGACCTCTGGTTGCGGTAGCGCGCGTCCTCGTCCGCGTTCTCATAGTCGGCACCGCGGCGCATGTTCATGTAGGCCGCCTGCCGGTCGGCTTCCTCGCGCTCTGCCAGCGCACGCTGGTTGCGATAGATCAAGTCGTTGTCGCGATTCTCGTAATCGGCCGCACCCCGCATGCGCCGCTCGACTTGGTTGTAATCATGGTCCCAATAGCGAGCGTTCGGATAGGCCTCGCGGGCAGCCTCGTTCCAGCCGTCGCGCGGGGAGAAAGCGCCCTCTCCGTCGCCGCCTCCACCGCCGCCGCCGCGGCCCCCGCCTCCACCGCCGCCCAAGCCGCCGCGGCCGCCGCGCAGTGAAAGCATCGTGTCCGACAGCCGCACCGCCGCAGCGTTGGCATCCGCCAGCGCCGCCGTCAGCACGCCCACGCTGCGCACCACGCCCGGAATGGATTTCTCGGCCGTCGCGCCAAGCTCGCCGAGCTGCCTGGTCATGCGCGCGAACGACACGCGCCCAAGGTTCTCGAACGCGCTGGTGACCGCTTCCGCCCGTTCGGCCAGGCCGGTGGCGGCCTCGGACATCCGCATCAGCGGGCCGCTGGCTTCATCCTGGATCGAGAACGATGCGCCAACCTCGTAGCTCATGATGGGCATGTCAGATGCCCTCCGGGGTCAGCAGCCGGACCATCGCCTCGCCACACAGCCGTTCAATGTCGGGGATCGAGTCCATCACCGCCTTGGCCAGCACAGGCCGGGGCTCAATCGGATAGTCCGCATTGGGCGTGCCCATCTCCTGCCAGAGCATCTTTTTCTCGGGAGATCCGATCACGCCGGTATTGTCGATCGCTTCGCCTTCGATCGAGTCGCGCATGCCGCCGTCACGCAGCAGCGGGTTATCCGGTGGCGCAAATCCCAACTCGTTCTTGCCGGGGATGTAGGGGCCTCGCTTATGCCAGAAGCCCATCAGCGTGGCTTCGTGTAGCGGATCCCAACCGGGCTGATAGGTGCCAATCATGTCTTTGGCGCGGACCACGGCCAGGGCGGTCACTTCCACAACGACGCCGGCAATCGCCTCGGGAACGGCATCCGCAGCCCGCTCCATGTGTTCAGCGAACTGGCGGAACGTCATCATGTCTTTGGCGCCTTGACCTCACCGGTGGACCAGTCGATCTGCATACCGGCATGCTTCATTGCCGCATACCACCAAAAGATCAACGTTTCTTCGTCCATCGCCAAAGTATCGGCGAACTGGAACCCGGCCCTCAGCAGATCCAGCGTGCGCCCGGTTCGCGGGTCAGCGCATTTTTTTTTCGATGATCTTCAGATCGTAACGGCGCAGAGGCGGCCAGTAACGATTGAGCGTCGTTCGCAAGATGCCCAGGCCTTCATCGCCGATGACCGTGATCCATTTGTCCCGGTCGATCGTGTTCCCGATCCGCACGGGCTTCTCGTCCACAGTCCGGAGGCAGCACATGGTCCAGGTGATGTCTTCTTCGGCGCGGCTGAAATCCCGGTTGCCGTAGATTTGCAGCATCTTCACGGTCAGGCTCTCGCCCACCGGCGGGCCGAACTCCACGATGCACCCGTTCGGCAGCTCGAACGTCAGGCTGTCGATTGGCTCACGCGGTTCAAGCGTCTGGTCCTCGGCTTTCTCCTGATCAGCTTCAGCCTGGCCTGCCACCTTGCCACTTCGCGCTTCCTTGCGGGCCTGCTCGGCCATCGCACGGCGAGCGGCGCGACCGGCCGCTGACTGCCCCTGCTGCGCGGCGCCTGGGGCGGCTGCAGCAATGGCAGCGGCGGCGGCAGCCGGATCGGTGTTGATGGTGATCTTCGGTTGGACGGCCATAAGGACTCCAGATTATCAGACGGCCGCCACGGCATTCAGGAACGCCTGCAGCGCCCCGGTGCCGGTGCATGTCGCCCAGTTGATGCCGAAACGCATATCGACCTCGCGTGTGGCACGGAAGTTGCCGAAGCGCGGCCGGGTGAACTGCATCCCGGAATACTGGTAGCTGTCGACCTGGCCGTTCCGGTTCCGCACGTCCAGTTGCAGCGCGAACTGCGGGATGGTGCCCGAGCCGTAATAGCTCGCCATCAGGTCCATGAAGATTTGCTGGAAGGTGGGCCCGAACCGCGTATAGGTCGCGCTGCCAGTGCCGCCATTCCAAATCGTCTGGTAGATCGGGACGCCGCCGGTGGTGATCGGTGTGACCTTCAGATCGATGTCGGTGCTCTCGGTGGAAAAGTCATCGAGGTAGCCCATGTCGCTGTCCATGATGATGTCACCGAAATTATCGGTGATCACGAACGACGCATCGGTTCCGACATTGAACCCCTGGATCGAGATTGCCATAGTCGTTGTCCCCTGTCAGGCGCTTACGCCGATTGCCCCTGGATCACGTTCACCGTGACGGTTGTTCCGCCCTGCAGCGCCAGCACGAAGTACCATACGCTGGACAGGTAGAGCACCTGGCACATGGAAAACATGAAGTGCTGGCTGATCGAACTCGGCGTGTTCATGCCGTAGCCGGGCGATGCGTTGGGCGCGGTGTTCAACTCACACAGCACCACCGCAGCCGGGCCGCCGCCGCTCGCCAGCGTGTCGATCATCCCCAGCCCGAACAGCGTGTTGAAGAACTGGTTCAGCTCGGCCTTCACCTGGCGGCGCAGCGGATCGGAAAGCTGCTGGCTCTGGAGTTGGCCGACATATTTCCCACCGAAGCCCGCGAGGGACCGCGCGATGAACGATGTCATGCGCCAGTATTCGCTGGGCTGCGTCGCGGGGTCTTGCGAGGTCGACCGGCCGCCCCAGGTGCCCCAGAAGCTGCCGGCATTGATCGGGTTCGTGACGATCGTGATGCCGGCGCTCTGAAGCTGCCCGATCTCGGCCAGCGTGTAGGGCTGATTGCCGGTCTGCGGGTTGTTCCGCTCGGTGCCGACGACGCCAAGAACCGCCTTGTTGTCGGGGCTGTTCTGCGGTGCGTATGTTGCCCACATGCCGCCGATCACAGCAGTCGGGGGCACCAGGCGCTGCTGCTTGTTCGCCGTGTCAAAGAAGTAGATCCAGTCTTTGACATAGTTGAACGCCGGATCGGCGATGCCGTTGGTCTGCACCGCGGCTTGCGCGGCGGCGGTGCTCGTGCCGGACGGCATGGATGCCAGGACGCTCGCCGAATTCGACTGCCCGAACTGCAGCAACGACTGGAAGCTGCTCGGGTCCGTGCAGCCGACGATCCATGCGATGCCAACGCCCGGGTTCAGGTTGCTCAGTGACCACAGGCCCGTCATCGGCTGGGCGGTGTTGCTGCCAATCAGGGTGGCGGTGGTAACGCCGCTGCGGCCGTCCGTACCGCCGGCGAACGTGAACGTGCCGGGTGTCGGAGCGCCAACCGCGGCATTCGCGGTGCCCGGGATCGAGACGATGGCCGACGGGCCACGTGCCGGCGACATGCCGCGGTTCAACGCTGCCTTGAGTGCCGGCCAGAAGCCAGCGCTCGGCAGGCCCAGGTAGATTTCGGAATTGCCGCCGAACGGGGGAACGATCGCGACATTGAACGTGTTGGCGGCGACGCCAGCCGCGACCGTCATCTGCGCGCTGCCGGACGCCGAGTTGCCGCCGGTGCCCGTGTAGCGCATCGCCACGACGGCGCCGACGGTGGTTGCCGTCCCGGTGCCGATGGTCACCGTTTCGGTCGGCGACGTGCCGCCCGCCGCGCCGGTCCAGACAACCGCCGGGGTCAGCGTGGTCGGTGCGTACAGCGAGATGACGGCAGCGGCCACGACAGCACTGATCCTGGCGGCGGCCAGCGCGGCGTTGTTGTTGACCAGTTTCCCGAGCGCGGCGGCGATGGTGCTGATCGTGTCCGTCGACTGGACGGTATAGGTGACCGTGATCGGGCTGCCGGTTATGGCGGTGCTGGTGGCGGTCAGGCTGACGGTGTTGCCGGCGGTGATCGTGCCGGCGATCGTGGCGGTGGCGGCGGCTGCGGACGCGGCGCCGGCCAGCGAAGCCGATGCGGCGGTGTCCGTGCCGTCGGTCACGCGCACGGCCCATGCCTGCAGCGATGCCTGGCTGACGCTCTGCTGGAACGCCAACGAAAGGTCCGTCGCGAGGTCGAATGGATCGGTCAGAGACGCGGCCGACATGGGACCAAACGCCTGTTGTGCGGCCTGCCCGCTACCCAGGCTTACCGGCGTGTTGACCGGACCCCAACTCGCGGTGCCCACCATGCCCACCACATCAGTCGGAACGCCCGTGATGTAGCTCGGCGGGTTCGTGATCGTGATGTAGAAGCCAGAAGCCTGAAGCGATGCCGGGTTGAATTGGCCCGCTGGAATAATGGAAGCCATGCCCGCGCCTCGCTGCAAAGGGTAACAATTGCCCTATAGCAGCAATCCATTCGCCCGTGCAAAGCCCAATGGATCGCGGGTGAGCTTCGCTGAGTTGCCTACGATGCTACTGCTGCGGGCTCCGACGTCGCATCCGATCTCGTTTTGCGAGGGCTGCGCTGGTTGTGCAACGCCGGGTGCTCTTCTGCCAGTTCCTGCGGGACAGGCTTGCTGACCGCCACTAGACCGGTGGCGATAGCATGTAGTGCTTGGGTGACCTCCACAAAGGCCGCCACCTCGTTACCAGTTAGTTGTGCGCGTTGAAGAAAGTTCAGCGCGTTGGCAGCAGTGTTCTTATCCATTCTATGGTCCTAGCAGTCCATGATTGATCAAAACCTGTAGGGCGTAGGCTGCTGCTCCTGCCGTTTGCTGAAGCGTGGCAGTGGCCGCATTGAAGGCAAGGTTGGAACCTCCTGTGACGGCTCCCATGCCCGTGACGCGGGGACCGACAACGGTGTTGCCTCCGATCGTGAGGAATCCAGCGTTGGTGATGTTGATGTTGCCGTTGAGCATCGTCAGCGCAACCGGTACCGATCCACCAATAAGAAAATCACCTTCAGCCGTCCCAGGAACACTGGTCATCTGGATGGTAGCAGACTGTTTGGCGCTGTTCTTGTCGTAGAAGCTAAAGGCGACGATCTGCGAGGAGTAGTTTGCCCCCGCTACAGCCGACGATGCACCGATAGCGAGGGCGTAATTCGCTGCGCCATCTTCCGTCACGAATCCGCCACCCCATTTGATGCCGCTACCTAGTGAGTTGACAATGTAGCCGTTGGAGCTACCTGGCTGAGATAAACCATTACCACCGACGCTACATCCGATTATCTGCGTGCCTGGGCACATAACATTTATATCGACCTCATATCCGATAAGAATGCGCCCAGTACCGGACCCGATCGCTCTCGATGCACTATCTTGCAGAAGTGTATTGACACCCCAAACTGCCGCTCCGTTGACTTCCGCAGATGCGGCGCCGAATAGCGCTACGCCGTTTTGGTTCCCGCTAGATTGTGACTGTTGACTCCGGACATAGCCGGCTAATCCAGTGTATTGCCCCAATACGGGAGAACTAGAGGTTATTATATTTGTTCCCTGGAGGCCGTCGTTAAAAGTCTGTCCAGGGAATATGTTGGTATATGTGGTGTTCGCAAATGTGTTGTTGGCCGCTATCGTCGTGGCTATGCGTGCGTCAACGTATTGCTTTGTCGCCGGTTGTAGAGCCGATGCCGGATCTGCCGATAGCGTGATCGCACCCGTCATCGTGCCGCCAGACTTTGGTAGCGCAGCGGCGGCAGTGGCAGATACCGCCGTGATCTGTGCCTGCAACTTTCCAAATGCCGACAGCACGTTGTCGGCTGCGGTTATGGCCGCATTGGTCGATGTACTAAGCCCGGCGAGCCCGACCCCGCGGACGTCGCTCGGGAACGTCGAAAGACGAAGCACCATGGCCTATTAGCCCATGATCACCACGCGATAGGCATTCGTCGCGGGTGCCTGGGCGAATGCAATCGTAGCGGTGGTGGTTGACGTGGCCGACATGTCGCATTCCACGACGCCGAACGGTGATGCGGCCTGGCGCACCTGCATGTGCACATCCTGTGTACCGAGGCTGTGGGTGATCGTGAAACTGGTGGTCGTTCCGTCCCCGATGGTCTGTGAGAATTTGTGCGGCACCACGGTCGGATCGACCGACACGCCGCTGGGACCGACCAGGATGCCACCGCCCGAGACCGGATTAACGGAGAACTGGCCGCCCGACAGGGACAGGCCATTGCCGGCGGTGTAGACGGCCGCGGCACCGAACTGGACGAACGTCAGCGACGTCGTGCCGACCACGATGGTGCCGGTGGTGGTCAACCGCCATTGCGAGCCCTGGTTGACCGTGCCGAGGTTCACCAACCACAGAGCGCCGGTTTCAAGCTCGCCCGGGGCAGAGCCGTCGACGGTTGTGCGTGTCCACGCGCCGCTGGCCGCGTTGTAGACGCCATTGGCCGAGGCCGTCGTCTGACCCACCACCAGCACGCGATCACCAGCAACCGTGGTGTAGCCGTCGATCGTCTGCAGGCCGGACAGGGTTATGTTCGACGTCGCGATGCACTGCACCGGCGGCTTCGAGCTGATGCCGGCTGCGGCCGACTGCACCTGGCCGATGACCCACGAATACTCGGCCGCCTGCCCAGCAACCGTGGGGGCCGGAAGGCCAGTCAGCGTGAAGCCGTTCATCGGAACGTTGGCCGTGTTCGCGCCGGTGAACGAACTCAGCGCGCGACTGAGCACCCACGAATATTCGGCGGCTTGCCCGTTCGCGGTGGGCGTCGCCAAGCCGGTGAACGTGAAGCCGCCCATCGGCACATTGGCGGTAGTGGCGGTCGCGTTGGCGATCGTGTTGAGGTTGCGGCCGATCACCCAGCTATATTCGGCCGCCTGACCAGATGCGGTCGGCGTGGCCAAGCCAGTCAAGGTGAAGCCCGCCATCGCAATGTTCGCGGTGGGCGCCGCGAACGACGAAAGCGGATACGCCTGGATCGTGCTCTGGAAATTGGCGATAGCCGTGGTCGGGATGCCCGTCGCCTTGGTGGCATCCGCTGGCACCCAAGCGGTGCCATTCCAGAAATAAACCGCGTTGGTTGATGTGCTGTAATACCCCTGCCCGGTGACCGGCGACGCTGGCGCCGTGGCAAGGTTCTGAACCCTGGCGTTCTGAAGTTCGTTCTGGTTCAGGTTGAGCGGGACAAGATAACTTTTCGCCATGGCGGATCACCCTCTCAGTTCAGATACGCGGTTCCAGCAAAGGCGCTTGAAAAGCTCACCGTGATCTCAGCGTTCGAGACATATTGAACGTCGCCCTCTACAACAGTATTGGCGCTGTCCACAATCGTTACAGACGGAAAGCGGTTGAGATTGTGGGTGATGACCCACGTTGCCTTGGGCGTCTCCTGGTTGAATTGGAATGATGTTGCAGAGAACGGCTGGAACGATGGCGCGGCGGTCGGACCATTGCTGACCAGCACAAATCCGGCTGTGCCATTGGCCAGCGGCCCGGCGCTTCCCGATGTGAGCCCGATCAGCAGCTCGTTCGCCGCAGCGGATCCCTGCAAAGCCGCTGCTGCCGCTGCTGCTGCCGCTGCTGCCGCCGTTACTGCTTGCTGCGCCGTGGCTTTGATCGCCAGGATGTCCGCCGCCAGGACATCATCAAACGGTGCAATCGTCATGTGCCGTCGCCCTCTCGTGCCGCGGGCATTATGGTATCGATTGCGGCGCGAAAAACCCAGACTGGAACTGCACCAGAGGCGGCATCAGCACGGCGTAGAGCGCGTCAGTCGTAGTGACCGGGTAATCAATCGACAGCAGGATGTCCCGCCGATACGTGTCCGATGGCGTGCCCTCGTCCAACAGGTAATCGTTGCCGACGATCACCCGACCACCGGTACCGTCCGGCAGGGGTAGGCCATTGGTGTACGTGCCGTAATAGACCTCCATCTGCTCGACCACGCCCGAGATTGCATCGCCCACCAGGTCTCGGTTCTCGATCGAATTGGCCCAGGTGATGATCTGCAGCTCGCGGCTGCGCCGGCCGATCTCGGTGATCGTGGTGCCGCCATTGCCAGTGAGCGATTGCAGGCCCAGCACCCCCTGCACCAGCGACGTCAGCGTGACGACTGCCCCCGTGCATGTCGCGGTCACCCAGGTCGACATGATGCTATCGGCGTTCACGGCCGCCGCCAGCGCCGCGGCAATGGTCGCCGGCGTGCTGGTCGCCGTGCCTGATGCGGTGACAGCCCACAGCGTCGTCTGCACTCCCGTCGACGCGGCTGCCGCAGCGCCATTGGCCAGCACGCATGACACGGCATCACCGGGCGTTACCGGGCCCGACAGCGTGATCGTGGCCGCGCCGCCGGCCGGGATGATGGCGCCTGACACCGTGCTGACCAGCGTGGCCGGTGTCACCGTGCCGCCGATCGGCGTGGGCGCCCACCTGGTCGTGTTCCGCGACAGCTTGCGGTCCATCACCGACACCACCGCCTTGCCCTGCTGCACCATGGTTGACAGCACCTTGGGGGGCGGGAAGTCCATGCCGACGGCTACCTGCAGGCCGAGCCCGGCGGTCACCAGCGATATCTGCTGCTGCATCGCGCCCAGGATCTGGTGCACCGTCGCCATCACGCCACCTGAGAGATCATGCGTTCCAGCGCGAGCTGCTGACCCACCACACCCTGTTCCTGCCGGTACGGGTTCGCCACCACATACCGCGCGCCGTCCTCGGTGATGATCCGGTCACCCTCGGCCGCTTCGTATCCAGGCAGGAATGGCACATAGCCGTAATAGCGGGTCACTCCAGGCATGGCGGGGATGCCAGGGGGGAACATTTCGCCGCGACCCGGGCGCGCGGTCGATGACAGGCCGATCGGGATGAACGAGCCAGCAGCGCCGGGCTGGTCGAAGTTATAGACGCCACCCGTCAGCACCAGCGGCGTGCTCTGGTCATTGGCCTGGCGCCACGCATACGTGCCATCCGCCATCTTCCCAGGCGCATCGAGCGGCCGGAATATCTGGCACCGGCGATCGATGCGGGCCCCGACAGCCTTGTTGATCGGCATGTGCCAGGCCAGAGCGAAAGCATCGATCTCGTATTCGCTGCCGCCTGGAACTGCCGTCGCGCCCGTGCCGTAGCTGATGCCGGGCGAATAGGCCGGGTCCGTGCACACGAACACATCGCCCAACAGGAAGTCCGTCATGTCGGCGGTGATGTTGTACCAGAGCGTGCCCGCGTACTCGAGCGCCGACTCAATCAGCCGCTCGTTGATCCGCCGGCGCAGGATCGGGATGCCCGTGCCGGCCGATTCCCATCCGCTCGGGAAGTCACCGGATGCGGCCGCGGTGATCCGGTAGGCGCTGTACGGCTGCCCCAGCTTCTGGCCGGCTTTGCCTTTGCCGTAATCGATCTTGGCCTGGATGCTGGCGTAGGAGACCATCAGGCATACCGCATCGCGCCGCGCCGCTCCGGGAACCCCTTGCGCTTGTCGTTTCTCGGGACACCCATGAAGTCAACGAGCTTATCGACCCAGACCTGATACAGCGACATGCGTTGACCCAACTCGTTCGAGCGGCCACGCCAGACGTCAGCCTGTGCGGTATCGAGGTTGTCGCTTGCGCCGCCATAAGCAGCCTCGAGACCATCCAGGATCGGGATATAGCCGTACGTGGTCGGGCCGTTGATCCCGGTCAGTTGCGCCGATGGCGGAAGGAGCTGCCCGGGCGCGCTGACCTGGGGCGCCGACGATCCGGTCCCGCTGCACGTGATGCCGAAGGTCTGCGCGTTGGTGAACCCGACCTCAGGGATGGCCACCGCGTTCTGGCTGAACGGGCCTGTGCCATAGGGGGCCGTGGCCAGGAAGCCGTTGGCCTGCAGCGTGGCGTTCGTTGAGATCGCGCCCGCCAGGGCGTTCACCACGTTGATCCGGTTGTCGTAGCTGCCGTTCGGCGCCTGGGCGGTCACCGTCACCGTCACCGGCGCCGTCAATGGGCCACCCGAGAACGTCACCGAGAACTCGTCGCCGGCGGCAGGCTGCGGGCCGGTCAGGATCACCGCGCCATAGGCCACGCCCATCAGGCGCGCTTCCTCATCCGGGTTGAGGTTGTTCAGCCTGTACTCGAGGAAGCCGTATGCATCATTGTAGCGATACCCGGCCGATGCCGCGCCCAGCGTGCCGCCGCCCGGGCTGACACGCAGCAGGCCGATGGCGGGATAGCCCAGGTGCCGCCGAACGGCGCTCTTTTGAGTAACGGTTAGGGCCATGGCTGCCTCGGAACGTTGCTGCCGGTGTTAGGCCGTCAGCGTGGCCTCGATCGCCCGGTGCATGTCCTGGCGCAAGTTGTGCTCGGCCACATACATGGCCAGGACAATGGCGCCCAGGTTCTTTACCGCCGCGATCCGATCGAGATCATCCGCCGGGCCCTTCAGCGCACGCCTTTCCAGGCGCTTGATGTGGGCGCGCAGCAAACGGCGATGCTCGGCGATTTCTTTGTCCGTGTCGCCGCGCGGGCGCTTGATGACGTTGCGCGCCGCTTCGACTTGGCGCTTGGCAACCGCCATGCTGATGACTTTCATTGCTACCTCGTCCTGTTGGGCAGCTATGTCTATCGCCTATTGCGACTGCGCAGCAAGTTCGTTGGCGGAAAGGCGTTCGACCTGGATTGGCCCGCCTATCCAGACCGTGTGCTTGATCGCGATCGCTACCGCTTCTTCAGCCGATGCGCCGGCCGCCATTGCACCACATACGACGCTGCATGCCGTCGTTTCGCCAATGTAGGCAGGTTGCTGGGTCGGCGCTGATCGGTGCACGCTGTAGAAATTCCACACCGAGCCATCAGGTCGCATGTGAAGCGCCATGAACCCGTCAGGGCCGGCGGTCAAAGTTGGCTTGGCGTCTTCCGGGAAGCCAGCCACCGCCCATTCCGCAAAGACAAAGCAGTCGTCTTCACTGCCGCAGCAGGCCACAAGGCCGCCGTTGCGCGTCCGTTTGATCTTCGGGCTACCGCACGGGAATATCCGACCGCTCGCCACTGCCGCGCTGTCAGCAACCATTGTGCCGTTGTGCGCGACGATGATGGTCACGCGGTTGGCGTCTCTTGCGTCCCCTCGGCAGCGGCCGGAACGGACCCATCGGCTTCCGTTCCGGCCCCGTCGCCATTGCTCTCGGGGGGGGTATCGGTGCCAGCGCCCGCGGTCGATGCCGCAGGTTCGCCGGCCGTGCCATCGGTGGCTTCAAGGGCCCCTTTACCGCTGGCAGTTTCGTCGCCTACCGCACCATGGGTGTCGGCTTCATGCGACGTCGGAATCTGCCCAGGGTCACTCGAACCCTGGGCGTTGGCGTCACGCTCCTGGCTGACGCCTGGCGCAGCCTGCCCTTCGGCCTGGGTCTGCGCCTCGGTATTGGTCGGATCAGCGGGCTTCGACAGCGTTTCCAGCAGGTCCGAGAGCGAACGGATGCGCTCGATCATCCCGTGGATATCGCCCACCGTGATGCGGGTCACCGCGTCGAAAGCGTTGCTGCCGTGGGTTTCCAGGGGCAGCTTATCCGCCATGATGGCGGCGATCTCTTCAAAGCGTTCGGTGCTGATCATGCACCTTTCCAAGCACTGTGCGCTGACGATTGCAAGCGCCGATCTATTTCGCCTTGGTGATCTTCGCCAGCGCGGCCTGCTCGCGTGCCGCCAGCGCCCGGGCGTCTGCCATCAGTTTCGGATCGCGCTGAATTTCACCAGCTCGGCGTAGCGTGCCCAGCGCAGATTCTGCCGCCCACATCCGTTGCCGCGCCGCATCCGTTTTCGGTGATACCGGAAGTCCACGCGACCCGCCGCTGCTCTTACCCTTTGCCATGGGGCGATCCTCATTCCTTGCCCAGAACCGGCGGCTGCTCGCGCTTGAACACGTGCTTGCAGTTCGGGCAGCACACGATGTTGGCGACTTCCGACACCGGCACGATCGGCATGTCTTCGGCCAGCAGCACCCGGATCATATGGAGGTCATCGATGACCTTGTTCGCCGGGAAGAGTGCCAGCGTGCCGTTGGGGAGCATGACCCGGCATTCGCGCACCGTGAAGTATGGCCCGGTCGGGCCGACTGGTTCCGGAGCTGCCACGACGGGCGGCGCGGGCGGCGGCGGCGGGGCCGGCGGAATGAATGCCGCTTCGGCGATCTTGATGTCCGTCAGGATGGGGGGATCTTCGCAGGTATTGGCCACCAGGCTTGTCGCAACGGGATCTTGCAGCACTGACTGCTGGTTGGCCTTCCGCGTAAGCGATGCCTTGGTGGCCTTGGTCAGGACGCCGGTGTATGCCGCACGGGGTGGGCCGCTCGGCGGCTTGGCCTTGCTCTTTGCCGGCTTTCCCGGCTTCGGCGCGGGCACTGGCAGCGGCGTGCCGCACGTCTTGCAGTTGTTCCGCCGGGCGTGGTTCATTTCGCCGCAAGCATCGTTCTGGCATTTCTTCGTGTACCAGTCCGCGGCGCTTCGGCCAATTGCACGCGGGTCAAGTAATGCCGTGGCGTCGCTCATGAGAACCCCGATCGAATCACTCGATTGGCATGCCCTGATTGATCATTTGGGTCAAGACATCGTAGCCCAATTGATACGGCTGCCCGTAGAAGAACGACAGCACTTCACCGCCGGAACCCCAATTGAAGTTGTTGGTGGCGAATACCGGGCCGCTGCCGCCGGCCAGCGTGCCGCCGTTGCTGAAGGTCAACGTCTCGGTGTTGCCACCGCTGACCGATGCCGACAGGGTGACCATGTTGCCGATCGGCCCGTTGGCGTGCACCACGACAGCGGTCGGCGCACCGGTTCCGCTCATTTCGGCGAAGATCCCGGCCGCCTGCAAAGCCGCGCTGTTGTTGATCGCGTCCAGGATGCCTTCCGCCACGGTCGTGGTCGTGTCGGCGGTCACCACCGGATAGGTCACCGCGGCCGATCCGCCTGCCAGCGTGGGCAGCGTCGTGGTCAGCGTCACCGTGTCGCCGTTGGTGATCGAGCCGCCCACCGTGATCGTGCCCAACGCATCGACTCGCGGATTGTTCTGCAGAAATGCCGCGGGGCTCTGGTGATCGACCGTGCCGCCGGCGCCCGCAACTGAGCGATCGAAGTTCGGGATAAGCGTCGGGTTCGCCTGATTGAGAATGCCGGGCGTGCCCTGGGGCGGGAGATACGGCATAGGCTTACCTTCCTCTCGTCAGCTTGCCCGCGCCAATGGGCGTCTTCTTCTGGCCTTGGGCAGCACGGGCATCGACGCGCACCAGCGCCTGGTCAGCGCCAACGCCCCTGTCCAAATTGCGGGGGAACATTGCGGCCGCGCTGCGCGTCTCGGAGTTGGACGCGCATGTCTTCGTGGTCGGAGTGACCTTCGTGATGCGGCCGCGGGCCATTGGCTTCAGCCGCCGACCTTGCTGCCCACCACGCCGGCATAGACCGACGCGCTGCGCTCCTGGCGGCCGTCGTCCCGCGCGTGCGTGCCCGGGGCCATCGACGTCTTGCCCTCGCCTGGCAGCGTCATGCTCGGGGAATAGCCCTTCAGCTTGCCGACCTGCACCGACTCGGCACCGCGGCCGGGCGGGGACTGGCCACGCAGACTGTTGGAAATGTTCTTGCTCGGCGCCTTCATTGCTCGGCCCTCTCTGATGCTGCACGCCACAGTTACGACCGGGTTTAGCCGGCCGTCTCGATGACCAGGCTGCGCTTATACAGCGAATTGCTCGCCGTGGGGATGATCGTTGTGGTGGCGGTCGCATCGGTCGGCGCCGCAAAGCACCCGATCCAGGTCCACGACAAGCTGGCGAACTGCTGCAGCCGATCGAGGGGCGGCCGGATGATGTGCGCCACGTTGTTGACCAGGAACACTTCGCCGAAGGCGTTCACGCCCTGGCGCTCCAGCCACATGGACAGGCCCTCGAAGTTGCCCTGGATCAGATGCTCGGACCCCATGATGATGATCCGGCGCACGCGCACATTGTTGGCGCTGACGCCCGTCGCACCCGAGGAACCAGCCTGCTGCACATACGTTTCCGTGGTGGGAATGAACTTCACACCCAGCAGATCGGCAATGTCCGCATCCCGGTATTCGCCAGACTGCGACCGGCCGGCGAACAGCACCTTGAAGTCCTGATCGGCGTAGAGCTGCCGCAGCGAAGTGTTGTCCAGGGCGACGTGATAGGTGCCGTCCGGCATGGTGGGCACCGCGTTGTCGCGCAGGTAGCTGACCCCATCCAGCAGGATGCCCATGGTCAGGATGTCGCTGCCGGTGAGCTGCGCCGTGGTGGATTTGCTGTAGGGCCGCAGCATCTTCGGCGCGTTGATGGCGATCAGCGCATCGCCGTTCACCGGTGCCGTCGCCGCCTGGAACGTCAGCACGCCGCTGATGCCGTCGGGCACCGAAGAGTTGTCGGTCCCATCGGCCGCCGCGCCGGTCACCGTCAGCGTCTGGCCGACACCGCCGGCGCCGATCGCGGTCTCGAAGACCGTCAGCGTGGCGACTCCGGACACCGGGGTTGGGACACCGTTGACCAGCACCTGCTGGAAGCCGCGAATGTCGTCCACATGGCAGCTTGTCGTGGTCGACGCACCCAGGTCGGTGCGGACGCGCGAGTTGCCGCCCATGTAGGCGCTGAACAGCGCCTTGCGGGCCAACCGCTCCATCGACTGCGCCGCCTGCACACCGTTATTGCGCGCGATGCGGGTCAGGTTGTTGGCGATGGTGGCCAGGTCGCCCATCAGGTCGACGTCGGAGCTGTCGCCATACTGGAACAGCGAGAGCTGGTATTGCTCCAACGTGGCATCGCTCGGCGTCATGCCGTTGTCGAGGCCGGTGTTGGTGCTCGGATTGATGGTGTTCGTGTTCGGCGCCTTGCGGCCCGTGCGGGTGCGGGTCAGCGTTTCACCGATTCGGGCCGGCACCGTCTCCATCAGGGATTCGCGGCGATAGGCTAGGACCGAGTCCAAGCCCTCTTCAAACTCGCGCTCCAGGAAGCCGGTCTGCAGTTCGGCCTGCAATGCCGCGGGAAAACTCGTGAACTGACCGGCCATCGGGCTGGGCTCCATCCGCTGAAGGGGAGAATTTTCCCGACGTCGGCTGCGAGCCGCGGGACAGCGGAGGAACCTGCCTCAGAGGGATGAATTATCGCGGCCATCCAAGTCGCGGCCCGCACATTCGGCTCTTGGTGGCCGTCGCGGGCGCCGGGGATCTACCCATCTGCACTTCGCCGTAGACCGACTTAGCAGCGCGGAGAACCTGTCTCAATCCGCCCACTAGTGTAAAAAAGCGGACGGATCAATATGAATGTGAGATTATCGCCCTCTCAGACGACGATCCATTCCCGCCTTGTATTGGGCATACTGCTCTTTGGTCATGCCCTTGACATCGACCGCCCCCGTGCCGGTGGCCGGCGGTGGGTTCGCGGCTGATCCAGTTACAGTCGGCCGGCCGGACCCGCCGCCGACGACAGTGCTGCCGCCAGCACCAGTGACCGTGCCGCCACCGCCGGCCACCGTGGAACCGCCGCCCGCAACGGTCGATGCACCCTTGAAATACTCGGGCTTCTTCGCCTTGAATTCTGTCAGCGCTTCTTCCACGCCGGTCACGTTGCCGTCGTCGTCCACCTTGATCTTGGACCGGTCCAGAGCGGGCAGGTGCAGCAGATCCAGATCGGCCAAGCCCGCACCGACCGCGGCGGCCTTCAGCTCCGCATTGATCAGCGTGCCCTGCAGCTTGGTGATCTTGGGCGTGTGCTTGGCCGCTTCCTCGGCGATCAGCCGGGGCACATCGGCCCTGGTCGTTTCCAGGTCACGCGCCAACGTGTCGGCCCGCTCCTGTGCCTGCTGGCGAGCGACGCGCTGTGCCGCGGCTTCGGCCCTGACCTCGGCCAGTGTCTGCTGTGCTCGGCCGCCATCGCCGCCACCACCATTGTTCGGCTGCTGCTGGTGCTGCTGGTGCTGCTGGCCGCCGCCGGCGACAGTGCTGCCGCCACCAGCCACCGTGGTGCCACCGCCGCCGCTGCCGCCCCCATCGTCGGCATCACGAAGGATCATGTCGCGGAAACGGTAGCGGATGAACATGGTGGACCCCTGTCAGGTTTAGGCGGCGCCGCAGAGCGTGGCGTTGATGAACGCAGCGGCGCCAGTGAGTGTCGTCAGCCTGGCGCGTATCCAGCGCGGCAGAACAGTGAGCTGGGTCAGGCCCAGCGCGGTGATCGCGGAGCCGACCGCCGAACCGATCGTGGTGACGCCGGCCACGGTCACCGTTTCGGTCGCCGCGCCACTGACGCTGCCCGAGAACGTGGTGATGTTGGCCGGCCCCATGCCCGTCGCGTAGCCGGATGCGTTGGTGCCGTCATTCGCGAAGATCGACGGGAACGATGCGGTGATCACGCCGGCGGCGGCCTGTGCCGTCAGGCCGATTGCGGTCATGCCCTGCGATGCATTCATCAGCGCGGACAGCGCGGCACCGATCGTGGTGGTCGTGTCGCCCGCCGCCACGGTGTAGGAAACCGATGCGGACCCGCCAGGCAGGTTGCCGTTGCTGGCCTTCGCCGTCACCACGTCACCAGCGGTGATCGTGCCGCCGATCGTCAGCGTCATCTGGTTCAGCGGCTCGGCGAGCTGATTGGTCCCCAGCAGGCTGACCGACATGGTGGACATGGACCCGGAGACCTCCACCGATGCGGTCTTCGCGAATCGGCTGGGCAACCACAGGCCCTCGGTCGTGGCGACCGATGCGTTATCGAGCAGTTGCAGCCCAATATCGAACGGGCTCCCGAACTTACCTGCGACGAACGCTACTGCTGGGTCAGCCATTAGGGCACCTCGATGACCGCGATTGGATCTTCTTGCCCGACTATTTCGCCCAGATCGATCTTATAACGCAAGGTGCCTGACGCGGGGGCGTAGACCGGGAACATGGTCTTCATGCTTTCGACGGTCGCGATGTGCTCGCCCTCTTCGACCGTGGCGCCGTCATCGACCAACCATTCGCACAGGCTGGCGACGGTCGGCGGGAAGACGTCAACGGTCGCATCGGACATATGTGGTGCCTTTCTTCGGGCGACAGGCGTCGCAACCAGGGCACGATGAATCGTGTGCGTCATCTGCCCAGCGGCACCGCTCAGCGGCCAAACAATCCGCGCCTTCCAGCGCCCCACAGTAGCCGCAAGTCGCGTCCAGATGTGTGGCAAGATCAGGCAATGTCCCGCCCCTTCTCTCGCCAGTTTATAGTCAGGTTCGCGGCCTCGTGCTCGCGATCGGACGCGATCTCAACGATGATCCCGCCCGGTGCCGAACCACCCAGCCAGAACGATCCGGTGAACGTCGACGGCTGTTCCCACAGGACGTTGCCTGCCGCGTCCAGCGCGCGAGCCCGCGCCCATGATCCGCTGCTGACGATCTGGACCGAATACAATTCCGAATCGCGGCGGCTGATCCGGAACCGGCCCGGGCGCACCACCTGGATGGACCGCATCAGCGATCCAGGTGCGCTCGGCGCGTACAGGTCAATCAAATTGCGCATCATGCGCGGCTATACCGCAGTCGATATCGTTCCGCCAGCAGCACCGCCGTAATAGGTAACCGCTGCGTCAGACACCACAGGGGGACGCGGCGGCGCCCTGCCGATCCGGAGCTTGGTGCCGACCATGTTGGGGTTGCAGGCGATCTCCACCTGGCCGTCATACGTCCGCTTGACCTGGTAGAACATCGGGTGCGGGTTGTTGATCAGCCAGTGCGCCGCGACGCCGGTGTTCCAATCCTTGTTGCGGATGCCCTGCATCATGAACAGTTCCAGCCACTGGATCGCGCCAAGCGCAGCGCTGATCTTCGTTTCGGCCCGCAGGCAGAAGCGCCGGCTCGCGCGCTTGGTGTTGGTCGCGAGCATCGCCCGCTCGATGTCCTTGGTGGTTTGGAACTCAACGGAACCCATTTGCAGCCTCCCGAAGAAGTTCACCCAAGGCGCACAGCGCCACGAGATACGCGGCAGCAAACAAAAAGCCGCGTGCCACCGCGTACCAGTTCACAGGCAACGGCCACTGTGCCTCGGTGGTGGTTTGGTTCATGGTAGCACCTCCGGTGGGAACTCTTGATTGAGCCAATTGCGCAGTTCGATCAGATCGGCTCGACCGACCTTGACGATCGCAGCTTGTCCGCTTCGTTCCTCGTATGGCTCCCAATCGAGATTGTCTGCGTCGAAACAGAACCAGCCGTCGCCATTCTCCGCACCGTAGCCGCTTCGACGCACGGTCAGGCTGCCATGTTCGAATGAGTACGCGGCCGAAATTTTCGGGCCTGTGCTGGTCGGCGTTGGGATTTGGTTAGACACTTTCTGCATACTCCCGCTCACACTCGGCCCTGATATCCCGAGCATCATCATTATCACCGTAGTCGCAGTCGCCGCAGGACGCGCATTCGTGGACTGGGACGGAACACCCGCGCGATCCACTGTCATCGCACCCACACCAACGGCCGCCAATATGCTCCCACTTATGGCCCAGAACGTTGCAGGGATGGGCGCCCCCAGCCAGGACGCCAGCCTCGGCAATGAGGCGATCCAGGATCGTCATTTCGTTCTCGCTTTGAAGGGCATCCACACGATGGACCCCATGGTGTTGACGCTGCTGTGCTCGCCGGTCGCCCGCACAGTCAGCCCGTGGATGAAACCGGCATCCAGCATCCACGACCCCATGACGGCAGGGCTGGCCCGGTAGAAAGACCGACCGCGCCTGGCGCCCCACGCTTTGTGCAGGTCCATCTTTTCCTTGATGCCAGCCGGCGGGTCGAATGTCGTTCGGTGGCTGACCTCCAGGATCTGCAACTCGTCCTCGGTGAACGCCGGCGGCTCGGGCATATCGTCGTCAGGGAAAAAACCAAGCTCGTTCGGGATGCCGTCGATGAACTCGACCGTGCCGCTGCCCGCGTGGGTGCAGGCGAACGTCCGCATGGTGCCGGGCCCAGGCTCCAGCACGAACATGCCCTTGGCCTCCAGCAGCCAGCATTTGCCCCCCATCGAGGGCAGCGGGATATCGATGATCTGCGGTTTGTATCTCATGCGTCTACATTCACATCCGTTGGCCGCGGTATGCCACCGTCCAGGTTGGGCGCTGGCTCGCTGATATCGACAGGCTCTGGCGTATGCTCGGGCGCCGCACCGCGGGTATCCTCGTGCGGCTCTTCCGGGTCTTCGTCGTCGTCGTTGGGCAGGTTCATGTCCATCTGCAGCAGCAGCCAGGAACGGGCCTCTTCGACCGTCAGCAACATGAATTTGGGATCCGGCCCGGTGGTGGCCGGCGTGCCCGGCTTGGTCTGCCCATCGGCGCCGGTAGCGCCCGGCACGGCTGGCATAGCAGGGCCGGCCTTCAGCGGGTCAATCGCGATCGCCAACGCCGGAATGACCTGGGCAAGGTCGGTCGGGGTCGGTTGGAACAGGCGCGGCCAGCGGAACGTGAAGCTCGACAGGTCGATGGACGGATCAACCGCCTGGACGATCCGGCGGGCCAGCTCCAGCGCGCCGAACTCGCCGTACTGGGTCCGCAGCTCCATGATCAGGTCGTAAAACTCCTGATCGATGAACTCCATCGCCCGGCCGGACATCGGCCCCTTCATGGTGCTCGGATCTTTGCGCGCCGCGGCCACCGCCTCGAGCGCGATGTCACGCAGCTTGTCGACCAGCTTCAGAGCGGCCTCGGTGCCGGCCCCGCTCATCTCCAAGAGCTTGGCGTCCGCGCCGCTCCAGCTTCCGCCTTCCTCGTCTTTGTAATCGCCCTTCAGGTGGATATAGCTGGCAGCTCCGCGGGTTATGCTGCCGTCGGATGGGCCGTTGACGATATCACCCTTGATGACGGGCTGCGGCGCGGCGTTGTATCGCACCCCGCGGCCGATCTGGCTCAACGTGTAGTCGATCTCGATGCTGTTCTGAACGCCAGGCTCGAACGTGCACGCACCATCAGGCGCGGCGCCCCCCACCAGGTTCGTGAACCACCACCCGGGGACAAAGCCTAGTTTGTGATCGATGGTTTCCCACGCACCGAAAGTCCTGCCGTCATCCAAGAAATGGTCGACCGGGTTCCAGTCCGCCTCCTGGATCGGTGCGTACGTGATTTCCTGATCCGGCAGATAGTCACGCACCAGCCAGTAGCGGCGCCCGCGGTCCAGCTTTTCGGATGGGCGCGGGTCCGGCGCACCCAGCGCGGCCAGTGCTGCCCCGGTCGTGACATACTGCAGGCGCAACGCTGTCAGATTGCCGGCGCCGTCAAAGCTCGGCTCACAGTATTTCGCCCGCCAGACATGCAGCCCAATGTGCATGTCATCGCCCTCGCCATCGATGCGAAATGTCACCGCGACCGATCCGACCGATCCCAGCTTTGCGGCTTCGATCATCTTGGGCAAGAACTTCGCCTTGCGCAGCAGCTTCAAGATCGTCTTGCGGGCAGCGGGATCATCGTGCACCACGCGCGGTGCATGGTTTCCAGCGAAAAGTTTGCGCGCACAATATGTTGCGACCTGGGTTGCGAATCGGAACTGTGCGCTCGGGCGCCGCTCGTCCAGCAGGATGGTGCGGCCCTGTGGGTCCGTTTCGTCGTAGAATGCACTCGCCAGATGGCTGTAAAACTGGCCGTCCAACATCTTGTCGAACAGATCAAGCGTCCGGTAGCGCGGGCATTTTGCTACCCATGCTGGGTATTTCAGCTTTGAACTGATCTTCTCGAACATCGCCCTACCTCTGATAGATCGCGATCGGTGGTGAATAGGTATTCGGCATCTCAGGATGCAGCGCGGTCGGCTTGCGCGGCTGACCGTGTGCATACACTAACGATTCGCCCTTGTCTGGCGAACGGCCGATCCGCTCGATGATGTCGGCCTTATCTTCGACCTGGATGCCCTGCACCAGCACCTGGTACCGGGCCGACGTCAGGTCAGCGAGCAATTCGCGGTCGGGGGGGATCGCCAACGCCTCTTCCGGCGGCACGGCCGGGTCCAGGCCTTCGCGTAGCTGCCACCACCATTGCGCCCGCATGTTCGCGAACTTCAGCTTGCCGCCCTTGGTCCGCGCGAGCGAGCGCCGCTTGCCGTTCATCGCGTAAGCGTCCAGGGCGTTGGCCTTGGCGAAGTCGAACGGGCTGCTGCCGACGCCGATGATGTCGATCTTGACCTGTGGGTCATCGCCGGTCGGGATCATCCCGACGATGAAGCCCACGACTTTCGGGCCATCTGGCGTGGCCGTTCCAGGATATGTCTTCTGCCGGCCGAACCAGGTGCCGTGCCGCGGCGTGAGCACGGTCTTGTCTTTGCCGCCGCGGGCGACGTCCACCCCGATAGCATCCAGCGGATCTATCTTGCCGCTTTCCTCATCGCGAGGGCTGATCTGGCCAGGCTTCGGCGGCTCGTTGCTCATCGGGTCGTGCCAGCGCGCCATGGCGGCCTCTACCCACGCTGACGGGATGATCTGGTCTTCGGCGTCGTTCTGGCCGATTCTAAAGTCCCCATACAGCATCTGGCTGCGCAACGGCTCCTGCATGCCCTGCAGCGTCGCCATGTAGCCGTTCGCCATCAGAATCGGGTTGTCGGTCACCAGTGAGCGAATGAATGTCCGGCTCTTGGGCTGGATCATCTCTTCCCGGCCAAGCCGCTGGTCGAAGTGCGCGTATGGTGTGCTGTCCGGAACCTCGATGTCCTTTCCGTCGATCGTCACGTACCAGCGCAGCTCGCCATCCTTGGCGGGGTTCGGGTGCTTGTCGTCCAGCCACGGTGCCCAGAACTCGATGACCCAGAAACCTATCGCGTCCGTCGGCGGGTTCCCGGCACAGATGACGCGCACCCGCTGGCGGTCATTCAGCGATCCGTTGGCCGGACGCGCCCAGCCGGACACCGAACGGAATTGCTCTTCGGTGAAGTGGGTGATTTCGTCAAAGCCCATGTAATCGTGGGCGCGGCCCTGGTATTTCTTCCAGTCCTGCTCTTTGTCCATCGAGCCAAATCGAAGGATCTTGCCGTCGTTCATGCGCCAGCGGTTGTGCTTCTGGTTGAACCGGCCCTTGCCCTCGCCGATGATGTGTTCCGCGCGCTCCTGCAGGCCGGCGAGCTGCGGATCTTGCCGGCGGAAGATCAGCGCGGTGCGGTGGCGGGTCAGTGCGCAGCCGATCAGCAGATCCGATTTTCCGCCGCCGGCGGCACCGCCGTAAAACAGAATGTCCGCTTCGCTTTCCAGCGCCATCCGTTGGGGGTGCATCCGGCCTGGTTCGGGATCCGGAAATGGCACCCACAGGACACCGGTGCGCCGCCGGTCGACCTCAGCCTTTATGACCCCGATCAGTGCCGCTCGGCGTTCCGCTGGCCAGCGCTGCAAGGATTCGAGCGAGATCGTCATCGCTGGCGTTCGCGAGATCGAGGGGCGGGGGTTCTTTTTCATCGTCTTTCGCCCTCGGTGGTGGTGCCGGTTCCTGGCGGCCGATGCCTTGGGCTCTTGCGATCTGGCCGAGCGCGCCCTTGTCGCCCTTGACGGCAGATTCAACGATCTTCATTCCGAGTGCGGCCGCGACCAGTGCCGCGCCGTACTTCAGCTCATCCCGGTATTTCTTTTCGAGAACCATTTTGCTGATGTTCAGCAGCTTGGCGATGATCGCGGGATCGGTTTTCAGGTAGCAGAGCGCCTTGACGGAATTCCGCGTCTCGGCGGTCGGCTGGTGCTCGGCCATCCGCTTCTTGGCTGATGCTCGCCACCGCTGTTTCGCCTCTTTGGGCGCACCCTTCGCTGTCACGGCTATGCGGCCTTGGCCACGGCCGTCGCCGCCAGCACGTCGAACGGCTTGCCGTCGCTCTCGCGCAGCGCCTGGCGGCCTGTGTGGCGCTGCCAGCGGATGCAGGCCACATCGGTGTACCGCGGCTGCAGCTCCATCGCACGCGCCGCACGGCCAAGCTGCTCGGCCGCCAGGATCGTGGTGCCGCTGCCGCCGAACGGCTCATACACGACGTCGCCCGGGTCGGTGTATGCGGCGATCAGCTCGGCGGGCAGGCCGATCGGGAACACCGCGGGGTGGTCGATCCCCTTCCCGAGCGCGCCCTTGTGCCTGGTGACGCGGATCACCGAATCGGGCTTCTTGGTCGCCTGGATCTCGGTGGCGCCTTTCGCGCGCAGGCCGGTGTATGTGGCCTCCCCGCTGCGCAGCATGCCCTTGCTCATCTCGCCGGCGTGCTTCGACTTGTGGGTTTTACGTACTCGAGCTGGTGCCCGGTTGAAGTGGAAGATGAATTCGTGCGCCGGTGCCAGGCGGCCGCGGAAGTCACCGGCCAGGCCGGGCCCCTGGTCCCACACGTAGAAGCCGAACCGGCGCCAGCCGGCCGCGCGCATCCATTCGATCCAGCCATCCCAGTATGGTTGCCACTCATGGTCGCGGTGGATCAGCCCGAGGTTGACCAGCACCTGGGCGGTCTCGCGCATCGGCATGTGGGCAAACACGCCCTGCATGAGCGCGTCCCAGTCATCGATGTCGGTGCCACCGTACCGGCGCTGGCCTTGATAGGGCGGCGACGTCACGCACAGATCGGCCTCATCGCCCAGCATCAGGCGGTCGATGTCGTCCTGGTCGGTCGAATCGCCGCAGCACAACCGGTGTTCGCCGAGCACCCACACCGTGCCCCGGGTGGACACCGGCTCGCCGGCGGGCGGGTCCGGCAGATCGTCCGGATCGCCATGGCCGGCGCGCGGCTGCGCGAATATCTGATCCAGCTCACCCAGGCTGAAGCCAGTCACCGCCAGGTCGAACGACATGGTTTTCAGCTCGCCCAGCTCGATGCGCAGCAGGTCAGCATCCCAGCCGGCGGTCATCGCCAGCTTGTTGTCGGCCAGGATCAAAGCGCGCTTCTGTTCGTCCGACAGACCGACCAGGGGGATGGTCGGCACTTCGGCCAGGCCCAGCAGCTTGGCCGCCATGAGCCTGCCGTGGCCGGCTATGATGCCGTCGGTATCATCGGTCAGCACCGGGTTGGTAAAGCCGAACTCGGTGATTGACGCGGCGATCTGTTCGACCTGGGCGGGCGAATGCGTCCGCGCGTTCTTCGGGTAGGGCTTCAGCTCGCCGATGGGCCGATACACGATATTGAGCATGGTGCGTTACATGCCCGTGGAACGATGCGAAGGTCAAGCGATCTGGATTACCAACGATGATCGACCGGCCATGTGGACAGATCGGCGGCCGCGGCTTCCAGTTCAGCCCGCGCGACGAACACCGGCCGGAACCCCGCCGTAGTGATGGGTTTGCCGCTCCGCTCGTAGCTCTGCTTGCCCAGGCGCTTGGTCGACCAGCCCACATGCACGAAGTCGCAGGTGAACATGTTGCAGATCCAGACCTCATCCGCGGTCGCTTCGGGGTGGACCGGCAGCGTCACGCGGCCGGCGGCCTCTGCCGGATGCGGATGGTATGCCCGATCTCGGTCATGTCCATCATCGCCAGCATGCTCGCCAGCGTCATGGGCTTCGGCCGGTGGCGTTCCAGGAGCCAGAAATTGGTGATCACGATCATGTCGCCGCAGCCCGTCAGGCCATCCAAGTGCGCGTACTGGTCATAGCCCTCGCGCGTCCACTCCTGCAGGATCGCCTTCGTCAGCTTGTCCCACTGCGCATTGCGCAGCTTGGCTTCTTCGCCCTTGATGACGTCGGTGTCAGCCATCAGATCGCGGCTCTCTGGTGGAAATAGTCGGCACAGAAGACGCGGACAATGCTTGACGCATTACCCCTTGATGCTGTGCGGATGATGTCGCTGATCAGCGCACCGACCGATTTACCTTCGCGCTCGGATATATCGTCTAGCATCGTCCAGAATATCGGTTCCAGGCGCATGCTGGTGCGATGGCCATCGATAAAAACCTGGCGTGGCACGACGCTGACGCTCATTCCGGCATCTGCTTCCACTCGCGGCCGTCCAGCGCGGCGCCAGCGGCTTTTTTGCCGACCTTGTAGAATGCGCAGTTATCGAACCACGCATAGCGATCGCTCGGTCCCTCGGGCCAGCCCAGCGCAACAGCGGGAACGACGTGGCCGCATCTATCGCCGTATGGCTCTGCCGCTGCCCAGCTCCCCCACTGCTTGAAGAAAAACGGGATCCGGTTCAGACAGCAGAAGTCACGAGCCGCCCGGTGCCAGTCGGGGTTCGACGGCCGCGCGCCCGTGCCGCTTTCGCCGCCCGAGACCAGCCAGCGAATGAACTCCCAGCCGATCCAGTCCACCAAGCCGAGCGCGGGTTCGTAGCTGACCCAGGTGTTCCAGCCCTCAGCGGCTATCTGGAATAATGCGCGACGGCGTTCGTCGGCCCGCGTCTGGTCCTCGACGGACGTGCCGAGCCAGACATTGGACAGTGGCCACTTCCACTGTTCCGCCTTGCACCGCCCCTCCGGCGTCCATAGCTTACCTTTGTCCGGATCGCACAGCCCGTATTTCACAAGCAGTGGCAGGCATTCGCGCCTAATCTGCGAACAGCGCCCCTCGCCGACCGTTTCAGCCGGTATCGAAAGCCCGGCTATCACCTGCGCCGCCGCTGGCTGCCAGCGTTCCGTCATGTAATCGCGCATCCGATCGGTGCGCTTCGTCAGCACTTGGAAACGATGCTGCCGCGCCAGCGCCATCACGGCGAACACACGATCGATCCATTCGTCCGGCACAGATTCGTGAAACAGGTCGGAATGCGCGCAAACGAAGATGTCGCGCGGTTTGCTCCACCGGATCGGCTGATCCAGCCACGCTTCGTTGAACCGGACTTCGCCCGTCCAAACCGGTCCAGCCTTGGTCATCTGGGTCAGGCCAGCGCGCGAAGGGTGATGCTGCAGCCGGGTGCCGGCGAGCGTCATCGCATAGCAGTGCTTGCACCCAGGGCTGCACACGCTGCAGCCCGTGATCGGGTTCCATGTTGCCCCGGTCCACTCGATGTTCGTGGTCTCGGCCATCAGTTCGGTCCCTTCGGTGTCCAGCCCGCTATGATCCGTGCCGTCGCGATGGCGACCTGCATCGCATCGGTAGAGAAATCGATAAAGTCTTCGATCGGTTCGTCGGCGTGGGGGTTTCCGCCGACCTCGGTCATCACCAGAAGTCCCATTATGCTCGCCACACCGGCCGCGACCTCGCGCGGTGACATCTGTTCCCGCTCGGCGAAGTCGCACACCTGGTTGGTCAGGCCCACAAAGAACTCTTTGGCTTCCGGCGACATGGCACGCACGGTGTCGTGCGCCTCTCTGAAATAGTCCTTTTTCTGGCGCAGCAGTTTCCTGTCAGCCATTGTCGGAACCCCCCATCACCGGCGGCGGGTTCGCCGCGTCGACCTCGAGATGCCCCAGCGCCAGGCGCCGCAGCCATGCCTGCACCGGTGCCGGCGGCGGGCAATACCACTTCGTCTGCCCGGTCCAGTTCCGCACCGTGTAATCGCCGGTGTGCCCCAGCAGCGCCGCAACCTGCCGGTTCGACAGGCGGCAGGCCGCGAGGCAAGCGAGGTACTCAGCCCCGCTCATCGTGTCGGCGCTATCCGCCGGACGGATCGTGCACATGGCCAGATCTGGGATATGTGCTGGCTTCAGTGCCATAGCGCGTGCGCCACCGTCGCCGCAGCCATCAGAAGCGCTCCACCCACGATCATGAGACCGATCATGGTCGCGTCCGCATGGGCGTTATCCCAGTGCTCGCCATCCGCGTTATGCGCGGCTATTGATACCAGCGCACCCAGCGCCAGCAGCATCAGCGCGAGCCCTATTCCCCACGTCGCATACGTCATCAAAAACCCTTTCAGTTACGAGAACCGGCGTTGGCCGCCAAGCGCTGCCAGTCTGTCACCGGCTGCAGATCCAGCCCGATCGTCAACACCAGGTCGGCGATCACACCACGAAGCGCTATGCCATCTTTCAGGGGGCGCAATGCCGTCTTGCGCGGATATTGTTCGGCTGTTGAGACCCGAGTGATCCGCGCCGCGGTGCGGTCGACCTCGCAGACCAGAACAGATTTCGCGCACCATTCGCCCACGCTCCTGGCCGCGCCGATCAGCACCGTGACCGTCGCCTCGTTCGGGTTCTCGCGCGACACCATGACGTTCCAGCGCAGGAAGCGCGCCGGTGCTTCCTTCCACGCGGTCAGCCCAGCCAACACTTCGCCGATCCGGGGATCCGGACACGTCTCTGCCGTGCGCGTGCCGGTGCCATTGGCTTTGGCTGCACTGACCCCGCACTGCGGGCACGGATCAGCCATCAGCGCTTGCGTCAGGTCGGCGCCCGCATGATCGCGCTTCGCCCAAGACCGACCGCATGAGCATGTGATAATGATCATTTCGGCGCAACTCCGATCAGCAGCAGCACCCAGCCGAAGACGCCCATCACCTGCCACATGGCCAGCGTCTGCGCCGACTGCCGTGTCAGCCAGTCAACCATCGCCTCACCAGGGTCAGATGCCGTGCCGTATTCCCGCATGATCTGCAGCAGCGGCCCCAGCAGGCACAGCAGCCCAAGCACGATCTCAACACCGCGGTCGGTCATCGGCGAGCCCCTTCCCGTGCGCGCCGAGCATCGGCCACAAGCTGTTGGTCAACGATCAGCGCATACAGCGCGTCGTAGCTCCAACGAGTATCGCGGAACACGCGCCCATCGCCGCAACCATCACCGAAACTGGCGATACCGCTTGCAGCGTCGGTCGCGATCTCTTTGTCTCTGTCGTCAGTGATCGTGAACCGATCCAGCGCCGCTTCGACCATGTAACAGCCTTCGGACCAGTCGCCGCGGCAGTCTTCCATCGCGATGGCGAGATCCAGATACTGGTTCCGCTTGCGAACCACGCCCAGCACGTCCGACCAGTCGCTTTCCGGCGGCAGCTCGTAGCGCACCAGCAGGATGGCCAGTTCCATGTCGGCCTTGCGCCGCTCGATCGCGGCATCCGCTTTCCGTTTCTGAGCCGCTTGGCGCGCGTCGGCCACCTTCCGGTGCTCCGCGTAAGCCGCTTTCAGCCGATCATACGTCAACGACAGGCCAGAAAACCCGTCGCTGATCGGAATATGCCGCTGCAAGTCTCCCAGGTAGCCCGCATCGCGACGGATCGACTTCGGAAACCGCGACCGGCTCTTGTGGTCCCGCTCGCTGTAACTGTCCGGTATGCCCGCGGCCTTCATGATCTCGGTCAACGTAGCCCTCAGCGCTCTGTTGTGCTCGATCGCCGCCGCGTTCGCGGCATGGTCAGCCTGATCCTGCTTCCACAGGTCTTCCAGCTTCGTTTCGGCGCAGGTTACATCATACGGGGTCGGCTCATACGTGCCGTCCGAATTCATCCGGTCCCGCCGCAGGCTGGTCGACAGCTTGCCGATACGCCCGACAGGCAGAAGCGGCATCGCCGCAGTGATTTCTGGCAGGGTCATGCTTTCCTCACCGCATAGCGCGAAGTCACGACGGTCCACCCATCATCGACAAACCGGACCAGAACAGAATTGAGCGCGCCCCGCGCCAGAACATGGCACAGCGACCCGTGCCGTTCCGGCATGCGCGAACGCCAATACCAGCGGTAGAGCTGGTCGGGCGCGGCAGCGGGCATCAGACCAGGCCCTGACGCAGCCTGTTCGTGTGGGCCAGCGCCACACGCCACGCCATGTCTTCGGAGACATATGGCCCGAACTGCAACTCGGTGGCCTGGTCATCATGCCGGATGGTCGCCGTCCACTCGCTCGCCCACTGCAGCGCCAGAACGTCACCGTCGGAGCCGTCGCCCGTCCGCTGCACCGTGATGCCCCGCGCCGCGCCGACACTGCGCAGCAGATCCAGCGACGTCGATTTCAGCACCGCTTCCAGCTCCGGATCAGCCGCCGTGCGCTTCTCCACGCCAGACCCGCCGCATCGCTCGCACTCGGCCGAAGTGGCCATTCCGTTGCATTCAGGCTCATCGACCGGCAGGCGCCCAGCGCCACGGCAGCGCGGGCAGCGCATAGTCACTTCGGCCACCACCGCCGAACCGCCGCCCGCGTCAGCCGGCGCCGAACCCCGAACCTCATCCGACGCCCCAGGAACCCCCGGCGCAACAGAAACCGGCGCACCAGCAGCCGCAGCAGCCACGACATGCCCCTGTCCATGTCCGTCCCCCACAATCGATCGCGCCGCGCCAGCGTGGATCAGCAATTTCGCCGCAGTCATCGCTTTGAAGCTCAACATCAAAACTTCCCCGAAACCAATCATTCCACGCACCATGCACGACACATCACCGACGCGCAACAGTTCCCGTCAAGCATCGTGCGGGCCAAATTCGGGTAACAATCCAAACCATTACCTGCATCACCGCCGCGCGGGCTAAATCGCCCTTCGATAGAACTCAATCACTCTTCTTCTCGGAAAATAAATTCCCGCATATTAAATTTTCGCCGATTTTTTTGGCGCTACAGATTGGGGATCGGAGAGTGAGCGGGCGGGTTTCCTCCCAGCAAAGGTGCCCCCCCATCGCGTGCGATCATGCATGGTGACCATGCTCGACCTCTATGCTGGCATCGCCTCGTGTAGTGGCTGACATTGCCTGGTGCATCGTGCCAGCCCGACCGGCCGGAAAAGAAAATGCAGATTGTCAGCATTTCACCCTTGCATCGTCACGCACGGTGCGCTAGTTGTTTCGTCAGGCGCAGCGTTGTGCAGCGCCGGACAAGCAAGAGGATGCTTACACATGGCCCGCAAAGCCGCTCCCAAGCTGACAGTCGTTCCCACACCCGTTGTTGAAACGGTCGACCTGACCACGCTGGTGGACACGTCCATTGACGTTGCTGCCATGGTTGACGCACTGGCCCCCGCAGCGCCGGCCGATGCCGCGCCACCTGCGCCACCTGCGCCGCGTGTGCCATCGCTCGCCGAGCTGCGCGCCGAAGCTGATCAGGACGTCCTGCAGCAACTCCCCGAGTCCTACACGCTGGCCATTGCTGGCCAGTATGACTCGTTGCTCGCCGCTGGCATGTTCGCTGGCACATTCGCCAAAGCGTTGGGGATGCAGGTCTGCATCATTGATGCCAGCGGCGCACCCGTGCGTTGCTTTGATCCCCCTGCCAAGCGCGGGCGCGGTGGCGACAAATCGGCTGCAGTGTCCAACGGCCCGCGTGGCGCTGATTGGGGATCAAAGTCTGGCCAAGCCATCAAACTCATGATGAGGGAAGAGGGCGCCACCATGGATGAGATGAAAGAGATCACGGGGTGGACCTTCGGCAAGAAATACGTCGCCCAGCTCATGCGGTCCTTTGGCGTGGCCATTACCACGCATGAAGCCACCGCGCGCACAAAGCGCACATGGCATGCCACGATCGCCGATACGGTGGCGCATGTGGACGATGCCGAAGCGGAGGAAGCCGCCGAACGCGAGGAAGCCGCGCAAGCCGCCTGATACTGACGTGCGTGAAATGGGGCGGCCCGCGGGTGCCCCATCTCATGCACACCAGTGGGTGGTGTGCGTTACCGGAGTTATGACCATGGTTGCCTTGAATCTCGTTCAGTCCATCGCCGAGCGTAATGTCGACAGCACGGCGTCCCGCCAGTGGGCCACGCGGCCGAATGACCAGCGCTATACCAGCATTGACGATCTCATGTCGGCCGTCCTCGATCGGCGTGACCGGTCGACCGATACGGTTATGGACCTGCGCAGCTTGCGCGCACTCAATGACGGTGGCGAGCTGACATTTGCCACCCGCGACAACGGCCGCGTGGAAGAATGGATCCCGACAAACTATGCGTTTCAGCAGCTTTGCCAGTCCATCCAAGCCCCCGCATCCTTCATCCGGACGCTCCCGGCCAGCCTCGCCGCGGATTGCCTTGACCATGGCTTGCAGCGTGCACCAGGCCGCATACAGGCCCTGACCGCTGGCCATGAGTTGCGCGGCATCACTGGCGAAAACTACGGCCGCATTTGGGATGTAGAGCTGGTGCAAGCCATCAAATCGGTTGTCGACGCTGGCAACGGCCGTTGGACCGTCCCGACCGCGTTCCGTGAGGCGAACCGTCCGGATATTTATCCGACGGTCGACCCGACAACGGAAACCACCACGCTGTATGCATCGGATCGGGATGTGTTCTTGTTCCTGGTGGACGAGCAAAACCCCGTGCAAGCTGGCTTTCTTCCGGACGGTTCGCCCGACCTCTTCTATCGCGGCTTCTACGCATGGAATGGGGAATGTGGTGGCGTTTCCAATGGCGTGGCTACGTTCCTCTACCGCTATGTCTGCCAGAACCGCAACATTTGGGGTCAGAAAGGCTTCTCCCGCTTTTCGATCAAGCACACGAAGCATGCGGCTGGCCGGTTCGCCAGTGACCTGATCCCCGCGCTTACCGGCTTTGTGGATAGCTCTGCCGCTGGTCTGGAACACGATCTCAAGGCCATGAAGCAGGCGCGCATCACCAGCTCTGACGAAGATCGGTTCCGGTTCATGGGACTGCAGGGTTTCGGCCCGGCCGAGTCAAACAAGATCCTGGCCCGCATCGTGGCGGAAGAGGGCCACGCGGCCGAAACGCCATTTGACTACGTGCAAGGCATCACCAGCGTGGCGCGGTCCATACCGCACCAGGACGTGCGTATCGCCTATGAGCAAGCTGGTGCGAAGATCATGGCGCAAGCCATGGCCTGACCGCTCCCAAGCGGTTCTACGGACAAGCCGGCCGGTTCACACCGAGCCGGCTTTTTCGTGTCTGTCGCCCGATCTGTCTGCTTGCATTAGGGCCACTTACAACACGACACTTGCGAGCAACCATACAGATAGGATTTTGCTCATGATTTACACGTATGCTCGCGTCAGCACCGCACGCCAGGCTGACGATGGTGAAAGCCTGGATGTTCAGCACCGCATGATGGCAGGCTATGCGCTGATGAAAGGATGGAAGGTCGACACCGATTTCGTTGACCGTGGCGTATCGGGATCCGTCCCACTTGGCCAGCGGCCCGAAGGTGCCAGCCTCCTAGCTTGCGTGCGACGTGGCGACATCATCCTGACCGCAAAACTAGACCGCATGTTTCGATCTTCGCTGGACGCACTCGCAGTCCTGTCGGACCTGCAGACCGCTGGCATAGCGCTGCACATGATCGATCTCGGCGGCGACGTGACGGGGAACGGCATAGGCAAGCTGGTATTCGCCATCCTGGCAGCCGTGGCTGAAGCCGAGCGCGATCGGACACGCGAGCGCATACTTGACGTCAAAGCAGACCAGCGAGCGCGGGGGGCCTATCTGGGTGGCAAGGTTCCGTTCGGCTATCGCGTGGTCGCTGGCATGCTGCACCCCGATGATCAGCAGCAAGCCATGTGCGAGCGCATAAGGATGCGCCACGCCTCAGGCGAGTCGCTGCGCGCGATCAAGGCCGCTCTGAAGCTGAACCTTTCGCTGGACGCGATCAGCCGCATCTGCCGCCCGACATAGCCGCGCCCGACGCCGGCGCTGCGATCCGCCGCGATTTCGCGCCCGCGCACGTGGGTACCGTGCCAGTCGGCTGCTTCACGGTCAGGTTTGCCCGTTTCGGCGGCTGGTTTGCCCGCGGTTTGCCGTCTCAGCGTCCCGGTGATGACGAGCGTGTTTTTGGATTGCCTCATGGGATGAGAGAGAAGCCACGGGACCAATTCACATTTCCGATCAGTGTTGGTCGATTGATTGGTTTCTCCGATGTTGAATTGGGGATAGCTGATAGAGCGGGTCGATCGATCGTTGATCGGAAATTCCGATTGATTGGGGAGGTTTTGATTGAATGGCTGATCATGGAGGGTTGAGTTTGCGTAATTGCGCAAATTCGCAAGCTGGAGGGTTTGAAGCGCTGGGGAGGGTTCAGCGCTGATCGTGGAGGTTTTCGGGGAGGGTTTGCGCGCTGATATTGCGGGAGGTTTTCGGATGCTGCGCATGTGTTTCTGCTGGAGGGTTTCGGCTGACGCCGACCAGCGGCTACCGCGCCGCTGGACCTCGCGGCACTCGCGAACTGGCGTCCGCGATTGCGTGGTGTGGGAGGTTTTCGATTGATAAATTCGATCGTCTGCCCTGGTTTGTGGAGGGTTTCGATCGTGGATCGGCCTGTATCGGCTGATGCGGGTTGTTGTCGGCGAGCGCGCGTGCGCGCCTGTGTGTGGCTGGTCGGTCTGGTGGGAGGGTTGGCTAGATGGTGGTGGCGTTGAGGTTGGAAGAGATCGCCACGCGCTGACGCGCTGGATGGAGGCGATACGGCGTGCTGCGCACAGGTCTATGTGCGCCCCTCCTTAAATGGTTCCCCAGAATTTGGGCGTGGTTGGAATAAGCTGGTCGTTTGGTGGATTTTCGGCCATGCGGTCGCATGGTGTGGCGGGTCTTCACCGGCGGTTTCTCTCCCCGGTTTGCAGTTGCCCGTCACGCAGGCTGGTCGGAGCATCGGTGCACGGCGGGTGTTACCACCGGGCGGTTGCTGCGTTTAGAAAGCCCGGCCGGTGCGCTTTGGTAGGCGCGCACACGGGATCGCGGTCAGGGTTTGGCTGACTGCTTCGATATCTTGTCGATCCGCTCGATGGTGCGCTTGACCCAGGCGCTGCCACGATTTTCGAGACCAACGTAATGGGAGGCCCGCATATGGCTTGCGGCGGTTGCTATGAGTTGCGGGGGCCAATCTGTGCGAAAGCCGGATGTGTCGCCAGCGATATGCCGCGCGACCTGGGCAACGAGATTGGCTGGAGGTTTGACGGAGCCGGGTTTGATCTCGCGAACGTGCGGGCGAATGACCTGTGTGCCGCCAGGCGATTTCCCGCGCTTGCGCTTGCGGGGCTGGAACTGAAACGGCTTGCCGGTGATCGGGTTGACCTCTGGCATCAGGTGCGCCTCGTGTTGTTCTGCTTCAACGATGCGATCCATTGCCTGGGCGGTAGCGGCTTGCGGCCGGCGCGCTTTTCCGCATTGGCATAGCGGGCATAGACGATCGGGAACGGCGTCCTGTCGGGATCCGGTGCAGCGAAATGCACAACGGGTTCCGACGAGGGCTTACGTGCTCGATCGATGGCGCGGGCTTTGTCCCAATTTCGGTTGGACATCTAATGCAAGCCCTTCTTCCGGCGCCGCTGGGGCCTCTCTTCTGGCTCCTGATCGGCCTCCCACTCAAGCGCTTTGACCCAGCCAGGACGTTCCTGCCGCAATAAGGCCACTCGCGCGATAGCCTCATCCGCAGGGCAGTGCAGATCATACTGCGCAACGTGCTCGTAGCCCTTTGGTGCGCCGCCGAACGCCTGATTGAGGCAGTGCCCGTAGAAAATCAGCAGTGTGTCATCCTGCTCTGTCCAGATCATGCTGCATCCGCCTTCTGTGGCTGATAGCGTGAGGGCAGGCCAGCCCATGGATACCCGCCGGCGGCTGCGCATTTATTGCCGCAGAAGAATTTCACGTTGGGTGCGCCATCCGGCAGGAGGCCGTCAACGATGGTGACCCGCTCGCGCTTGCTGCCGCACGTCATGCAGGGCTGGCCCTTCTGGGTGCCGTGGTGCCATTTGCTGGGCATCAGGTCTTGTCCCGGCGCATGACGGCGCGCAACTGCTCTGGGGTGAATGTGTCGAATTCATCGACCGACACGACGTCGCCTCTGCCGATCAGGCTGGTGCGCAGGGCATCGTTCGACGGGAACTCGATCCGACCTTGGGCCATGCGCTGGCGCAGAATATTCCAGCCTGTTTGGCGATCCTGTTGGCAGGCGCTGCACAGATCCTGCTCGACCCAGTAACAGGCCCGGCCGGTGCGCGCGATGCACATGGAGCAATCGTCATCGGTGCAGCCGCACCGACGGCAGGAGCGGATGGGCAGGGTGCCGCTCATGCCATCCGGTCCCGTTCGATGTCGCGCATGGTCCGGTTAACCTGGTCCACGATATCGGAGCGGTACAGCACTTGGTCGATGTGGCTCCGGTTCAGCCTGTCGGCGATCCGCTCCACGATCTGGGCATAGATGGCGGCGGCCAGCTCTGGGTTGGTGCAGGAGGGATGGCCGACGAAGAGGCGCAGGCCTTCGCCGTAATAATCGGGGGGCGCCTTCATGGTGCGGGATCTCCATCGAGGGCACAGCGCGCCATCCAGTCGCGATTATCGGCGTCGACGTCGGGCAGCTCTCCGATCGCGGTGATCCACGCGCGCAAGCGGGTGATTTCGTCGGCCATCGCGTGGAATATGCCGCCGTTGATATATTGACCCGTCACCTGCATCTGCCGCGCTTCGGCGATGATATCCACCAACGGCCGGCCGGTGATTTCGTCAGACATGCTTCCCCCTAACGAAACAGAGCCTCATGCCGATGGGCGCGACGCGCTCGAACAGCGCCTGGGCGGCACGTGACACGGGCATAGCAGATCGGACGATGATCATGCACGGCGGGCCTTCGATCGTCTCGACTGGCATGGTGTGGGGCTCGTGCTTGCGCAGGAACCATTTGATGTCGGCGGGCCCGAGTGTGAGCCGGCGATCGGCATGAATGCGGGCCACCAGCTCGGCGGCTGCGGCTGATGTGCGCCTGGTGCGAACGGCCTGCTTCATATGCGACGCCTCCATGGACGCGCATAGGCCAACGTGACCGCACTGCTGAAGAACAAACACATGGGCGTGCCAACCGGGGATGCCGGTGGGCCGATGAGCGATGCCAGTATCGCACCACAAGCGAGGCCGAACAGCACACCAGCCATCACCAAGAGATGGGGCTTGGTCGCTTGTTTCATCGCCGAACCCATAAAATCATGTCACCCAGCATTCACGACCTCGCACTGTGCGCGGAATGGTGGGGTGTTGCATCGATGAAATGGATCAGTTACGGTCCAGTCCATCGATCGATCGGGGCTTTCCTCGCACGTGAGACCCTGATCCGCGCTCTAACCCCGACGGGAACCGGGGATTGCGCAACGCCAGGAGACTGGCACTTGTCGGCCCTCGGAGTCAATCCGGGGGCCGACTTGTTTCAGGTGGGAAGCAACGGGGCCGCCCGCAGCAGCGCAGCATAATTCTCAGCGCGCTCTTTCGGCTCGCATCCCTCGAATATTGTAACGGCTATTCCGCCGTCTCCGTCAGCGTCGACATGCTCAACAACCCAGACGTTGGGCCATTCGGGGTGCGGGACGACATTTACTTCAGGGCGGGTGCTCATCATTGTCGGTGTCCCTGTCAGTGGGTCGATTTCGCAACATTATCGTTCGGGAAGTCCACCACCACGACGGGCATGTTGGGCACGGGCTCGGCCGATATCTGCATGACCTCGACCATGAGGCGCAGCGCGCCGGCGCCGTCGATCGGAGCGATTCGCCCCTGCTCGATGCGAGTCGCCATCTCTTCGGCGAGCTGGCGGGCGGCATCGTATCCGGCCATGATGTAGCGGCGCATGTTCGCGTGCGCCTCTTCATAGGTGGTCACGATCAGTTCGTTGGGCACGATAATCTTCACGGGATCATTCCTTCGGCGAGCATGTTGTTGATGCGGTCCCGGTCGACCGAATAGTGACGGGGCTGGACGGCATGGGTGATTATGACCCGTGGTGGGTCAGACAGCCGGTGCAGCGTGTACCTGCCGCTGCCCAGCATGCGGTAGGCGGCCGTGTTGACTGCCATGTATGCCCGATCCTGCTGGCGCAGCGACCCGGCCAGGTGGATGGTTGCTGACCCGCCGAGCTGCAGGCCGCGCAGCGTGTCTCGGACATCGGTGGTCATTACTGGACCCCTTCACGTTCTGGCCAGACGCTGGCACGAAAGTGTTCGGTCTGCGAGCGGAGCTGTCGGGCCAACCGCGCGACCGACGGAATATTCGCGCCCTCGATCGCCAACAAATCAGCCACCTGCATGACGCTGCGGGCGTAGCTGTCAGCGGCGTCATCGAACCTCCGGATGGCCCTCGATATGGTCGCAGGATCGGCCCGCATGTTATTGCCCTATCACGATTGTTGACTTTCAACGCACAGTGCGTGAATTGTTTACGCAATGTCAACAAGCACACTCGGGCCGCACCAGGTTATCGGGGGCAATGGCATGTCCAACGCGCTTAAGGAGAGCACCCACACCATGAGTCGCAAAGCACAGGTCGCAGAAATCGCCGATTGGGTCCACGGGACCGGTGCAGCAACGATGCCGCCCGGCTTCTCGCTCAAAATCGACGGGCATTTCGAGAGCATCGAGGCCGCCCGGTCTTTCGCCAGGCCTTACGCCAAGAGCATCGGCGCCCGCATCATCATCAGCTCGGGCGCTGGCGCTGCAATCACCTGCATCGACCCGCCGGCGAAGACCGACGTGGATTGGGACAGCAAGAGCGGGCAGGCCGTGCGGCTGATGATGCGCAAGCGGGGTGCGACGCTCGAGGAAATGCGCGTCGTGACGGGCTGGACGTTCTCGCAGAAGTACATCCTGCAGATGCAGCGCAGCTTCGGTGTGGTGATCGAGATGCGGGACGCCAGCGACGTCAGCAAGCGCACCTGGCACGCCCGCAGGCTGCGGCCGTTCCGCTCGCCCGTTGAAGCCGTAACCGACACCACGCCTGCCGCCGAGCATAACTGACGGGCTATCGGCCCCCCTGGTCACCCGACCGGCTTCGTTGACAGTCACGCACGATGCGCGATAGCTTCGGATTGTCAACGAGCCGCATGGTGCGGCGAATGAGCCCCAGGGGTGCCCGATGTCCGATCAGCGTTCAAACCGTTACACATTCCGCTGGGATAGCAGCGGCCTCGGCGAGGCCTACTATACCGTCTTTGGCGCCGGCGAGTTGTCCACCCTTCGGGTGCGCTATGAGGCCACCGAATACCAGCGGTCGATCAGCTCATACAGTGATGCGGATTGGGAACGCGACGTGGTGGGCGCGATCGGCCTGCTGACCGCTTCCGCGCAGCCTGTTCCCCAGGATGTGGTCGACGCCTTCAACGCCTGGCGCCTCGCCGAATACAATCGCCACCGCGCCCAGATCGACGCCCAGCCCGAGCGCTACGGCGTGGTCGACTGGGACAACGATCCCGTGTTCAAGCGGCCGGTGCCCTGCCGCGGCGCCCACTACCTGGTGCGCTGGAACCGGCCCGATGCCCCCGACAAATGGAAATACGGCTGCGTCGGCCTCGGCTGGCAGGTCAATGCGGATCCCGAGCTGGTGGAGGCCTGACCATGGCCACGTCCCTGACCGAAGCCCTCAAGGCGCTGCCCGCGGACGCGAAGTGGTCTTGTTCGTTCGGGAACCCCGGCGAGGGCGGATACACCGAGTACCACCGCACCCCGGCCGGCGAGCGCTGGATCGTCTCGAACGGCCCGTACTACCTGCATCCGTTTCAATTCGACTGGCACTGCCAGAAAGTGGAGGGCTGAACCATGTCAAAGCACACACCTGGGCCTTGGGCCGTTAAGAAGTCCGGTTCGTTCGGCTGGTCGATCATGGCCAACTGGCACGGCTACGAATCGGCGATCGCACACGTCGATGCGGGCATTTGCGAGACGCGCGGCCCGTTCTTCGATGAGAACAAGGCCAATGCCGACCTGATAGTGGCCGCGGCCGAGATGTTCGACCTGCTGAAGGCGGTTGCATCCTGCCCGCAGGCGATGCCCTGGCTGGCGCGATTGGATGCCGGCGAAACCAGCGTGGCTGCGGGTATCACGGCCGTGCTGGCGAGCGTCGAAGGCGTCCCCACCCGCCACCGCAATCGTTCGTTCGCGGATTGCGTGCCGGCGCTGCGGGCGCTGCTGGACTGGGGCCGGGAGCACACCAGCCCGCGCGATGCGAACAGCCCGCACAAGCTGCTGGTCGCTGCCGCCGACGCTCTGGCGAAAGCGGAGGGCTGACCGATGATCACGCCCGGCACTGATATCGTCCGCAAGGACTCAATCGAGCAGCTTTGCGGGCATCGCGCCCGCGCTCTGCAGCTCTACCGCCAGGCTGCCGACACGCTGAAGGCGGCACAGGACGCCCACCGGCTGGCCGTGGCTGGCAAGCAGCATGTCAGCAACGACTTTCTGCGGGATATGCGGTATCGGCCCTACGAGGACAAAGACGTCCGCGAAGAGGTCGACCGCGACATGTGGCGCTTTTTCATCGATGCCACCCCGCTGGGCTCGCTCATGGATGGCCAGGAGCGGAAGGCCTTCGAGGAATCGCTGCAGAAAGAGCCACCGGAGATCACGCCCGACACGGTGCTTGCGACGATGCAACGCCTCGCTGGCGATGCGAACATGATCTTCCGCCGCGGGCTGGCAACCGCTTTCCGCACGTTCTGTGCCGATTACAAGAGCCACGACGGGTTTAAGATCGGCCCGCGGTTCCTGGTCGGAGGACTGGTCACTGGCGGCAAAAAGTGGCCCTCCCTGAACCTTCATCGCCAGGACTCGGTACGGGACATCGACCGGTGCATGCACGTGCTCGATGGCAAGCCCGCGCCTGAATACCAGCAGGGCATCCTGTCCGCGATCCGCACGGCCATGAGCCAGAAGGCCGACCAGGCCGAGACCGAATATTTCCGGGTTCGGTTGTTCTACGGCAATGGCAACGCGCACTTTTACCCGCTGCGCCAGGATCTGGTGACGCGGGCCAACAAGCTGATTGCCCAGCACTACGGCGAAAAGCTGGGCGCCAGCCACACCGCGAGGAACGCGACATGAAAGAGCCGATCGACATCCCGCTGACCCGGCGCGAAATCGACGCCCTCACACGGGCGATCACCAAGGCGCTGGTCAATGCGCCCAAGAGCGACGTCCGCCCGCTGCGCGCCGTCCTCAACAAGCTCGATGCGAGCGGAGGCTGACCCATGGCACGCTTTATCGTGATCGATGATCACACCGTCATAACGGCGGCCCAGGCCGAACCTGCAGCACAGTGTGACCACCCGGGGGGCAAGCGCCCCCTGGTCGACGCCCGAGGTATCTTCTGCTGCTACGTGTGCGACCGCTGCGAGGGCACGCGGCGCAAGCATTTCCGCGCCGAGATTTTCACCGACCCGTCCTACGAGGCGGACGAACCCATAGAGGAGGACTGATGGAATGAGCGACCAGGGAAACCAAACAACGGCTCTGATTGCCTTATTGCGGGCAGATTATCCACCCGGCCCACAGCGTCACGTGCTGATCAAAGCTGCCCACGAATTGGAACGGTTGAGCGCAATCGTTAACGACGATGCCAGGTTTAAGGCCGGCGCCGTCGATGCTGTGCAGCCCAAACAGCCCGATCCAATCCGCTCGCACATTCGGTTGCTGATCACCGAGTTTGCCGTTCGCGGGCTGCGCATCAGCGATGCGTCCAGGGCGGCAAACACGGCCGAGACCGAAAACGAAGCGCTCGGCTGCCTGGTGGAGGCCGCGGAGCTGGCCGACACGCTCACGCCGTTGCGCGAGGCAATCCGCATCTGCGTGAGGATGAAAAGCTGATGGCATTAGAAACTGCCACACTGAGCGAAATGGCAGACGCCATGATCGCACTGTCGCAGCGGGCTGGCTCCGAAGAAGCTGCAGCCAGTTTTGCCCAGGCTGCCGCGAGCTTCGCGATTGCGGCTGCGTTGGATCGCATTTGCGAGAGGCTGAAAAGCTGATCGGCCAGAGAAAGCCTCCCGTAATAGGGAGGCTTCCAAGGTCAGTGATTGAAGTAAGTATCCAGAGGGCTAAAGAGATTAAGAAGACGCTTTATTAAATATATTAATTTTAAGGGAAGAAGAAAAACAGTCAGTCTTCAAGTTGAGAGGGTTTCGGAGTGGTCAGCAGTCCGCATTGGGCACGGCCTTCGCCAATGCCTTACGGGCTACTGACCGGTGAGTCCCCAAGCCGAGCCGGGCCCCATTGCGGTCGAGCCTTGGCCGGACGCACCGGCTGTGCCTGAGCCCCCTGGTATGACCGGCGAGCGTACTGGCGCGGCCTGCTACGGGCAGGCGCCAGGCGATAGCTCGTGCGTCCGGTGGTTCACGCCGTGGGGCCTAGCCGTTCCCAGCTCAGTCGCAGCGCCCGGGGTCTAGAACCAGCAGCTTACACGGTTCCCCGGTTTTCTCGCCCCCCTGCCCCGCCAATGCGCAAGACGACATGAGGGATCGACCGCTCGCGCGATCGTTAGGCACGGCTGGGGCTTTGGGGGGATTGAACGGGCGACTCGGAGCGTATAGCTTCGGTGTCACCCATCTGGGACCGATCCGCCCGCACGGAGATCCGGTCCCGGCCGAGTCGATTTTCCAGATCGAGTCGGCCATCACCATGATGAGGGCATGAGGGCGGCCGTCCAGTCAAGGGCGGCCGTTCGCATTTCCGCAGTCGAAACTATCGGCTACTCCTGGCCTTCTTCGACCAGCACGCCCCTCCAGGTTTGCCTGTTTTCGAGGTCGGTTTGCCCATTTTGGCCGATAAGTTTGCCGGGGCGCCGACCTTGACCCTTTTCCTTTTCGGGGAGGCCGCGCGCAGCTCGCATGTAGAGCCGTAGCGTCGCCGATGCGTCACGGCCGAGTGATAGCGGTGGCTTGCCACCTGCCGCCTGGATCGCTCCCACGGTGGCGCTGATGGCGTTCGCCAGGCCCTGCAGGTCTATGTCCGGCAGCTCGGCCGCGCGCCGCTGGGGATCCGGTTTGCCAGGCGGTATGACCTGGTTTCCTGCCTGCTGGTCTGCCAGTCGGTTTACCGCGTCGACCATCCATTCGGCCATGGTCTGATCCTGGGCATGTGCGGCCTTCACCGCGCGTTGCCGCGTCTCGATCGGCATTGATTTGATCGTCCATGAGGCTGCATCGTCTGCCATGGTTTTCCTTCCCGGTTTGCCACGCGAGGTTTTCCCTTGAGTTTGCCTGTGTCCAATCACGCAACAGAGGTTTCACCAGCGCCACAAACGGAAATCGACCCGACATAACCCAGGCACCGGACACGCTGTAATGCTGCGCCGCAACCCAATCGGAGGCAGCGAGATGACCGAAGCATCCACGGCCATCAACACCCCGGGCGATGTGCTCGGTGCACCCTTGGACGATTCCGACTTCATCCGGCCGGGCTGGTCGACCGACTTCACCACGCTGCCCGAATGGCACGTGGGCAAGGTCTACCCGCTGGCCGCTGGCGCGACCCCGCCCGCTCTGACCGACCCAGGCTGCTACCTGACCGCGGGCTATATCCACAACACGCCGTCGCCCAGCGAGCCGGATTACGTGCCACCCGGCAAGCCATACCCGGGGTTCTCATGGCTGAGTTCCGAGCTCGCCCCCTATCCCAACGGCGATGAGATTGCGGTGGACGGCTACAACCCGTTCAGCGTGGCCGACGGCATCCTGACGATCACCGCGGAGCCTACGCCCGCGTCGGTGCTGCCGTGGCTGCCGGCGGGCTACTCGCCGGCCTATACGTCGGGCTCGCTCTGCACATACCCGTTCAGCCAGCAATACGGCTATTTCGAGTTGCGCGGCCAGGCGCCGAAAGGGGACGGACTCTGGCCGGCGTTCTGGTTGATGCCGGTCGACATGACATGGCCCCCCGAGATCGACGTGATGGAGATCCTGGGCAGCCAGACCGACGTGCTCAACACCACGCTGCACGACCCGAGCTACAAGACGGACACGAGCGCATCCACCCAGATCGGCTACGCCACGGCCGCCGGTGTGGACCTCTCGGAAGGCTTTCACCAGTACGGTGTGGATTGGGGCCCGACCACGATCCGGTTCTACCTCGATCGCAAGCTGGTGTTCAGCCAGCCCACGCCGGCGAACATGCACAAGCCGTTTTACCTGATCGCCAACCTGGCGGTGGGCGGGCCGACCAGTTGGGGAGGCGCACCGGACGAAACGACGGTGTTTCCCGCCCGCTTCCGGATCGCCTCGATCGATGCGTGGCAGCGCGCAAGCTACGTGACGCCCGACTGACATGGTGGCAAGCGCCGGTCTACCGTGTCAGCTTTGGTTGTCCAATAGGAGACAGCCATGGCAAAGCGAAAGGAGGTCACGCTTACGGTTCGTGTGACCGTGCCGGCCGATATGACCACCACCGAGGCGGCACGCGAAGTGCGGACGCTGATCACCCATCAGTCCAACTATTCGGCCGAGCCGGGCGACGTGGTTGTCCGCGCATGCCATGCCGGGGCCGTGAAATTATAAACGGAGGCGATGATGGAAGACCAGACGGCCCCCATCATAGTGACGGATGAATTGCTCTCCGCTTGGTCTGTCCTGGCCGATGCGGAGGCTCCCCACATGAAACTTGGCGGGGTCAACTGGGTGATGATCGTGAGGTCACTCATCGCTGAGATCAAGATCCTCAAATCGACATCGTAAACGGAGGTTCCCATGCCACATGTGAGATTGAATGCACCCGCGCCCGATCGCGATCTGATCCAGAAAATCTTCCGTCGTGCTCAATCCCTCTACGAAGAGCACGGCGTCAAACAGGACTGGCTTGCCCTGCACATGGACATCTCTGCGTGCCATCTGAATGGCAACCCACTGCGTCTGGATGACCTTCTGGCGGCTGACGCTGTGAATTTCATGCACGACATATCCGGCATCCACCGGCATCTGGATCGCACGACCGGCCAGCTCGGCGGGTGCTTTCGTCCTCGCTTTTCGGTTCATGAAAGTGCACTGGCCGGTAACATTCCGCCCGACCAAGATCCTGGTATCAGCGCACCGCGCGTGTAATGTTCGTTTTGGGGAATGGTTTTGAGGTTTCCGCAGCCCCTTAATGGCTGAAACCTCGCAGTTTTCGTCGCTGTCTGCACTCAAAGCGCCGATGACTTCGCCGGGTTCAATATGCAATCCGGCCCCTCACTTTCCACCCTATCGATATCGTTGACTAGCAACGCATGGTGCGCGATTGTGCGCCATCGGCCGCAGCATGGTGCAGCGGCCACGGAGCATAGAGGCTCACATGTCCCCACAGATTCTCGCCCTGCCCGCCGTCGCCGAACGGCTTGCTGCCTTCGCCGCTGCCGCATCCGCCGCCCGCGATCGGGCCAACGATCCGGACACGCGCGGCCGCTATGCCGGCCTGGTGCAGCAGTATGACCAGCTCGCCGCGTCGGTGCATGCCGCACTGGTCACCAGCCGTCCCGTGCGCGTCCCGGCCGCTCCCAGGCGGTCGCTGGCCACCGCGCCGGCCGTCGGCGCCGAACGCTTCTGGCAAGCCGCTGGCGCCGCGCAGCGTGCCATCATCGATGCATACGGCCTGCACTGGGCTGTCCGCGCTCCGATCGGCGAAACCATCCTGGTGACGGTCCCGCCGCGCCTTCGCAGCTTCAAGAGCGAGCGGGGCACCACGATCCGCTACCGCGCCGATCACCGGCTGCCCGCGGCGCGCTTCTGGCCGGGTGGCGAGATCCCGGCGGTACTCGAGGTAACGCCCGACGTCCCCCGGGTGTCGGCGGCTGATGCCGAAGCGATGCGGGCTCGGGCCGACTTCTGTGCGGCGCGGGAAGATTTCTACCGAGCGAACGCGGATCTGCGCACGGCCCAACGGCAGGGCTGGAAAGGCAGCTACATCATTGACGCTCGCCGGGCCGCTGAACACGCCATCGCCGCCCGCCGCCGGCTGCGCGAGATCGGCGCACCGCTGCACGCGGTCAGCACCCACGATGACGCCTGGCACAAAGCCCACGGGTACGTGCTGCACCATGGCCAGTGGCGCTTCCCGCAGGAGGTCAACCGCGATCGGGCGCTGGCCGAGCACGAGCGCATCGAGGCCGAGCGGCAGGCGGCGGAAGAGATCGCCCGCCAGGCCAACGCAATCGGGTGGGCTTCCATCTGACAACCGGGGGCTTCGGCCCCCACAACACAAGGCAGGGACATGGCACTTCAACTAGGAGCACTACGGGAGGCGCTGATTGACGCCGGCGCTACCACCGACAAGGCGGATAAAGCGGCTGAAGAGCTGGCTGGATATGAAAATCGCCTCGCGTCGATCGATACCCGCCTGTCCGTCCTGACCTGGATGGCGGGAACGAACATCGTGCTGACGGCCGGTGTCCTCTGGCGGTTGTTGGCCCGCACATGACACGTCACGCACTCACGCGCCTAATCACCGAGATTTACCTTGGCGCATGGATCGGAACCGCCCTCCTGGTGGCTCTGACCGATTTGAAAGGGATACTAAAATGGCTGACTGCATCACGCCCCCGACCATGGGAGGTTCCGAGCTGCGAGAGTGCATGGAAGCGGCCTCGTGGAACACCGAGGCGATGAGCCGCGCGACCGACATCAACCGGATCACGATCCAGCGCTGGCTGAAGGACATGAAGCCGGTCCCGCCCGACGTCGCCGCGCACATGCGGACGGTGCGCGACTGGCACCAGGCGCACCCGTTCGTGCGGACGGCCGGCGACCGCAGTAAGTTCCCCAAAAGCCACGCTCTCATTGCTGAAGCGATGGAGGATGCGATCTATGACGCATTCTGACCAGCTACCCGATAGGTGCCCTCAATGCGGCCATCGGGTGGCGTCTTACTTCGATCACGTCGCCATCCACTGCGAGCACGACATAAGCGAAGAAGAGATCGTCAAGCTGCTACAGGAGGCTGACGCGGCGGTCGCAGCCGATCCGGGGTGAGTGGGGGCCTTCCACCCCCTCGGTTTCGCGCAACCTATTCCCGGCGCCAGGCTTCGGTCACTAGTACGCTCACTTGCCGCGTGTTGGGTGTAGGGGCGCGGCCCCCGGGTATCCTGCCCAACTCATTCGCCTTCGGGTGCAGCTATCCCCCTCGGGCAATCTGATCACTCCAGAACCCGGGCTTGATGATGCCGCTTTGCGACATGCCGCCCAGTGCCTGGAAGCGCTGCGGATCAACGCCACGCATCATGCACGGATTGATTACGGGGGCAAGCCGGTTTCGAGGGCAAAAAGAAGGGCGGCAGATCCGGAGATCATGCCGCCCGAGTTAAGGGAGGAAAACGTCCAAGAAAGCAGAACGATAACCGTGTCTGCGTCGGAACAATCACACTATCACGCACGATGCGTCAATAGATTTTGACGCTCGTGACATAGGCGAAAGGTGGGTTTGATACCGGGGGCGTATCGCAATTCCGGATCGCCCATCGGAGGTCGTGATACTGCCAGTCCAGTTCCGACCAGACGCGCACGTTGACCCAGGTGGTCATGTCCTCGCCACGCTTCCAGGGCTGGTACAGCGGCTTGTCGCTCATGTGCCCCTAGTGCCCCAGTCGATGATCGCGATGACAGCAAAGGTCGTTGCCAGTTCACACAGGATAGGTGCGGCCGGAAACGTCGCCGCAACCCACCCTTGGGCGATATAACCAATCGCCAATTTGCAGATAATACGGGTGATTTTGCGCGTCATGCCACCTTCCTTTCCTTCGCCGCCGCGATCTGGTCTGGCGTCAGGAACGCCGGCTTGATCACCGGCTTGCCAATGCCGCCGCTCTGGGCCGTCGCTGACGGCACCACCTTTTCAGGCACCATGTGCATGTGCTGCGGTGCGTGCTTGGTCACCAGGTCACGCAGCAGGCCGAGCGCGGCCGGATCGTCGGCATACTTGTGGCGCAGCTCATAGATGCCCTCATCATCGGCCCAATCTTCGGCCAGGCTCTTCTGCGCGCCTGTGATCGATGCAGGAAACTGGGCGGGGTTCAGCCGGTCCCACACCCGTGGTGCGTACCGGCGGATCATGCTGTCGATGATGCCAGCGTTCATCGGAGGGTCGCCCTCGCGCTTGGCCTTGAAGCCGCGTGCCGTCGCATCGTCCCAGAACGCCATCCACCGGCGCTCGACGGTGCTCAACCCGATGTAGCGGGAGTCGTTGTCGATCCCCCGGGCGATCGCCGGCATATTGGCCTGCCACCAGGAACCCACGCGCTGGCGGATGATCTCGTAACCGGGGAAGTACGTCAGGCCCTGTGCGGTCGCGTGGAGGCTCGCCATCGTGAACGCGCCGCTCGGATAGTCCTTACCCAGCAGTGAGGCCAGCACCGCCCATTTCTCTTTCGTCGGCGGATCGCCCTCATCGTGGCGCGGCACGGCATCGTGGAGTTGTTTCACCCAGCTCGTGATGTGCTTCAGGGTCTGTGCATCGGGGTTCAGCATGGTCAGTCACCCCACCGATTCGCAAACTCCAGCGCCAGCGGTTCGGGCACACGCTGGCTGGCTCTGTGGGCCGGTTCTCCCGACGATTCGCGCTGCATCAGCCGGGCGGCATTCGCATCAAGATCCTCCGGTGCAACCAGATCCCAGTCGCCGGCGATCCGCTCCACCGCCGCACGGTCGCTGGCACGGCTACGGATGGCTTTCACCAGCCACGCGATCGGTTCGATCGGCCGCAGGTCCAGCGCTTCCTGCAGGCACGCCAGCAGCAGCGCACAGTCGTCACGCGCGTCACGCAGCAGCCGGTGGACCATTGTGCGCGCCTGGCCTTCGCTCTTACCCGTCAGCGTCCGGATGATCTGGGCGCCCTCGCGCCAAGCTCGAGTACGGATGTCTTCCGCCCTGTCGAACGCCTCGGCGTGTCGTTGCTCCACCAGCTCATTGCCGAACAGGCCCACCTGCCGGCCAGTGACAACGGTGCCTTTCTTCTGTCTCATGGATATTACCTCGTTGGGAACTATTACGAGTTGTCACTTCGCCAGACGCTGCCAGCGCCAGCCGTCACACGCGACTTTGCCATGATGCATGCGTATCGCAGAAGCAACAAAGCGTCCGCGTGATTGTCGTCGGTCGGGTTCAGCCCTTGCTCTTGGCACCAGATCCCGACTTCCTGTTTTGCGTCGCCGACCAGCACCTTTTGCTTTTCGTCGGTCTTGCTGCCCCTGACCTTGCGCATGACCCATTTGCCCTCACCCTTCCACGGGCGGGGGAACGTGCCGCGGCCCAGCACCATCGCTCGTGCTGTCGGCGCACCGACCTCGAAGCATGGAACACCAGCCTCGAAACACGCGATCTCTACCGCACCGCACAAGTATTTCAGGAGGCGATCGGTTGTCTGCGCCTTCGACACCGGCGATTCAAACACCACCCGAACCGGTGCGTGCGAATAAAGGACGGTCTCGACCTGGTTCATCATGCAGGAGCCCAGGTAGCCGAGCTGTAGGTTTCCCGCGCGGTCCTTCATCGTGCCGAGCTTCCAGACGCCGCCGGCGGGCTTGTCGTTGCTGTGCGGGTGGCCCAGCGCCCATCCGGTGGACAGGCTGATGTCCAGCGCCAGGATGCCGCCGGGTCGGGTCATGTCGCGGCTTCCTTATAGTCCAACGATGCCGCACGCCTGACCGCTCTATCAGCGTGCCAGCCCCAAATAGTTTTCGATCGCCCCTTGCGACCGGTGCGCTGATCGGTGCCGCTCTGCGCATTCTCGCGCAACCGCACCCAGCCATCGAAACGATACGTGTCCCCGCTATGCAGGGACTCATCCTGATAGCTGACTGCCCATTCAAATCCGTGCTGACGACAATGTGCTGGGAACGCGAACTCCCTCCAGAGACGCAGGATGACCCGGCACAGGTCGGTTTTGGCGGCACAAAGCCGCGCTAGTTCAAATGCGTCGCGACGGGTCAGGCCGGCGCACGTGGCGCTGATGAGCGCCGACGATATCGCCACGCCAACCAATTCACCGTGCGCAAATAGCCCTTGCGCCCACATATGGCCGTTCGGTCGGTTGCACGGCCCCATCTTGTGGCCCCAGCGAACGAGTGCTGCGTTCGCGTCGGCCACATCTATGGCCTCAAGTAGAGCAATCGGGGGCACCAGCATCAAAGCGGCACTCCATTGTGCCCGATGTGCCAGCCGCCGCAGAAACCACAAGAATACGCCACGATTCGTCGTCCATCGGGTTTGGTGCGGATCATCACCGCGACAGCTCGTTTCGCATCACCCTGGGTCGCATGCCGCCGCTTGTTGGTGCACGACTTGCGGCGGATGCGACGCTTGCTCGCCATGTCAACGAAGAGACCCGAGCTTGGCCGTTACACGCTTGTCGAACCGTGCCGTTTCGGTCTTGGAGTAGCCCAGCTTGCAATGATCTTCGCAGTAGGGCTTGCCCGGCACAGAGGCGCCATCGCAGTAGCGGAACGCCCGCGTGCCAGGGTTTCCGATCGGCCAGCAGCATGATTCGGGCTGCCGGAAGATCGAAGGTGTCAGCGATCGGCGTTCTGGCTCTGGCGGCCGCACAACGATCTGGGTCGGTGGCGCTGCAACAGACACGTGGGCCGGTGCAGGCTGCGCTGCAGGCATCATCTTGGCCGGTGGCTCCCAGCCTTCCGGATAGCGCGTCACACCGCATGTGCAGTGCCATGGGCGCTTGTATTTGGCATCGCGCATGGTCTTGCACGCGAGCTGGTGTTCCGAGTTGACCAGCGCATGCCGGCGCGGCTGGGGCAGGCTCTCGAACCATGCTGCCCAGATCAGGGGCCTGCCGAACCGGTCCCGCGCCCCGTCATAGGCCGGATAGACAACAGCCTGCGTGCTTTCCAAAGGCGCGAGCGTCGTGGTGGGCGCATACGCCGGCGACGGGGGTCTGTCCCGCACAGGCGCAGCGCCAGGCACACGGTGGATTGGCGACGGTCGCGGCTCTAGCCCAAGCCGATGGGCCTTGCCGACGATAGCGTTCTTGGTGACGCCCATCTTGTCGGCGATGGCCGCCGTTGAGTGCTTCGCCCCTGTCTGCGCGTCCCGCCAGTTCCAGAGGTCGATCAGCTTCTGAATCAGAGTATGATCGGTCCAATCCACCGAGGCCTGCGGCATCTCAGTGTACCGTGTCGTCGGCCTTCGTTTCAGCAGCGGCAGCCGCTGCCTTCTTGCCGCTCCCAAGCGGCCGCCCGCGTGGCCGGGCCTGTGTCACACCGCCATCGCCGCCACCGGTCGCCATACGGCGAGCAATGACTTCCTGGCCTTCCAGCCAGCCCATGTCCCACTGGACATGGCCCTCGCTGCCGCCGGCAAACGGGTTTTCGTCGCGGCGCTTGCTGCCGTCCTTTCCGGCAAAGTATCCATCATCCTTCGCGCGTGCCAGGTCGTGCTTGGCCTTGGCGCTGTCGTCGGGCTTCTCGATCGCCATGCCGCGGGTCAGGTCGCTCTGCGTCGCGAACGGCATCCCGCACCAGGTCGCATAGCGCAGCACCGATTTGATCACGGTCGACGCTTCATCGGGATCCAGGTCATTCAGCTTGACCATCATGTCAAACGCACGCGCATCAATGCCTGCGCCCTTCATGCCCTTCTTGATGTGCATGACCTCGGACGATGACTCGCCGAGCTGGCGCTTTGCAGCACGCCACTTTTCCCAGAAATCCAGAAAAGTATTCGGCGTGAGGTTCGACTTGCGTGATTCTTCGGGTGAGGATAGGCGGTCGGCCATCTGTTACACTCCACTCAGGTTGACGCGAAACATCGCAGGGCCAATCGGCCCCTTGTAGGAAATCGGTCAGAGGCCGCCGACGTACTGGGTTTCCAGTCGGGACGGGTCAGATGTAAATCCAACCGATTTACCTTGGGCGCGGGCATCTCGTGCCGCTTTCCAGAGGGCGAATGACGACGCCAAGATTTCAGCGGGTGACCGGCCGGTGTCCGTGCATGCGTCCCGAAGATCCCGAGATAGTTCCTTTGGCACACTGATATTAAGACGGTTTCGCTCGGCCATATTCGTCTCCAACTGAGGGCGTCTGTCCCGCCGAATTTATTCACGATGGCACATCAATTCGGCGTTGACAACCGTTTCATTCGCGCGCCAATCTGAATGCAGATCGACGCACAGGGCACGTCACCCATGGCCGAACCACAGTCGGAATACCGAGGTCCACACTACGCTTTTGAGGGTTTTTATCGGGTCAAACTGAACCGAAAAGGCGTTTGGGTGGCTGCGGAAATCCGGTTCGTGGAAGGAAAGGCTACGGCCTTTATCGATGGGGAACTTTCCGTCGGCGGAACCGACTCCTGGCAACTCGATGCGGTGGATCGGATTGCAATTTGGGGCGAAAAGATCACGCCCTCGGAACACAATTACCTTTTGGCTGTCGCGAAGCACGCCCGCGAGCACCAGCCAGATCACCCTGCAGCAAATCCGAAGAAGCCGATCAATCTTCGACTGCTGTCCCCTCTCTATCAAAGGAGAAGCGCACGATGAGCCTGCACTTGCACCACCCACCGTCGGCACAGCAGCAGTCGCTGCCGTTCTCGGCGATGGACGCGATGGCGATGATGGGGGCGATCAGTACCGCCCTCGATGCGGCCGCCAGCACCAAGGCGATGGGCGCGAAAGTGCCGTCGTTCCTCGATGAACTGCACCGGCATGGCTACACGGTCACGGCCGTGCCGGCCGACGTGGAGATCCCCGATGCGCCGGTCTACACGCCCGGCGAAGGCGAGGCCGCAGTCAATGAAGACTGAGACATTTACCTGCGATCGGTGCGGCCACGCCCAGGATCGCGACCGGAAATTCGGCGATACTGACAGGTGGATGAAGACGATCGATGTCGTCATGCGGGACGGTTACCAGACGTCTGGCGGTATCCGCTCCGGCGATCGCGACACCACATTCGTCAAAACCGTCCTCTGGTGCGACCGGTGCTGCGCCGAAATGGGCCTTGCGAAACTGGATAACCTGTCGCCGCCCAAGCCCGAAGATCCCCCGAAACCGACCATCGATGAGCTGCTTCGCAAGATCGTTCGCGAAGAGCTGGAGACACGTTCTTGAGCGAAGTCCTGTCCCGCGGGCACAACAACCCGCCCGGCCTGGTCCCCTTGTTGGAGACGGCCGGCCTGGCCGACCAGCTCCGTCTGGATCACCACCACCTGTTTGTTCGGCGTGACGAGCTGCTGAAGATGGTCGCCGATTGGGTCGCCGACCACGCCGAAGGTGTTGGCTCAGAAGACGACGCCAAAGAGGCCACCGACACGCTGGGCCAAGTGCTCCGCGAGATCGACACGATCGACAAGTCTTCGTCGGTCGGGCTGCGCGCCGAGATCAAGAAGCCGATCCTGGATGCCACACGCATCATCGATGGCATCTTCAAGACCGAACTGGCGGATCAGTTGCGCGCGGGCGCGGCGAAGCTGAACGGGCCACTGACCAAGTTCGCGCAGGACCAGCGGCGCAAGGCTGAAGAGGCCCGCCAGAAGCTGATCCGCGAGCAGCAGGATGCCGAGCAGAAGCGGCAGCGCGAACTGCAGGAAGAAGCGGAGCGGGCCAACACGCAAGCCGCCGAGACGATGAGCGCGGCTGACCTTGACGCAGCGATCGCGGCGGAAGAGGCGGCACTGAACGCGCCGCACGAGCCATCGCCGTTCCGGACCAAGCTGCCCAGCACCAAAGAAGCCGGCCGTGTCTATGGCGATCTGGGCACGATGTCGTCGCTGCGCGGCAAGTGGAAGGCGGTCATTGTCGATCCGCGGGCCGTTCCCCGCGAACACTGCGTACCGTCCCAGGCGCTGATCGACGCCGCGATGAAGGCCAGCATCCCGCCCGGCGGCAAGGGGGCTGGCAGCTCGCCAACCATCACCATCCCCGGGGTTCGCTTCGAGTTCGAAGAAAACCTAAGCACAAGGCGCTGAACATGGACAAACCCACATTGAAGGCAATGCGCTACCTGAACGAATTGTTCGCGCGGGTAGGCATCGACGTCAGCACCGGCCAGTTGATCGATGTGCTGGATGACTGGAACGACAACGGTTATCGGCTGGTCGACATCACGCCGCCGCCCGAGATGGACACCGAATTTCCCGAGGTCGAGCCCGCCAGGCCGCCGGTCGCTATCTACGCGCACGATGCGATCCTGGACCGGCTGTATCAGGTGACGTCGGACGGGCTCGGCGCGGCGAAACTTCCTTGCGCGGCAGACCTGAGTATGTG
>DATJJM010000223.1:0-18922 GCA_035492535.1 Acetobacteraceae bacterium
CCCATGGGCCAGCCCCACGCGCTCGCCGAACCGCTCGCGCAACTCGGCGAAGCGGGCTTCGGCCGCAGCCAGGTCAACCACTTCGCTCTCGGCGACCAGAGGGCAGATCCAGTAGACCTGCGCGCCCTCGTCCAGCTTGCGTGTCACGGCTTGCAGCAGGTCTGGCATTGTTCCGAGCGAGTGCAGCGATGTGCGCACTTGGCCCCGCCCGGGCGGCTTTTCGGTCAGTCGCGACACGTCCATTTCGCCCCACTGCGTCAGCAGCAGGGTCCGGGGAATCGGCGTCGCGGTCATCACCAGCACGTCGGTGAGTTCGCCCTTGCCGCCGAGCAACAGCCGCTGATCGACCCCGAACCGGTGCTGCTCATCGATCACCGCCAGCGCGAGGTCGTGGTATTCGACACTCTCCTGGAACAGCGCGTGGGTGCCCACCACCATGCGCACGGATCCATCCTGCAACTGGCGCAGCAGGGCGGACCGGGCGCGGCCCTTCACACCGCCGGTCAGCAGCGCCATAGGCTCCGGTGACAGGCGCGACAGCGTGCGATGATGCTGCTTTGCCAGCACCTCGGTGGGCGCCATCAGAGCGGCCTGCTTCCCGGCCTCGACGGCGCGAAGCATGGCCAGCAGCGCGACAAGCGTCTTGCCCGAGCCGACATCGCCCTGGAGCAGCCGCAGCATCCGCCGGTCTGACGACAGGTCCGCGTCGATCTCCTGGAGCGCGCGCGTCTGCGAACCCGTGAGAGGGTAGCCAAACCGCTCCAGTGCCTTGGCCTGGAGCGCGCGCCCTCCCGCAAGTGCGCGACCCGGCCGGTTCCGCAGGCGTCCCCGGATCACTGCCAGGGCCACCTGGTCGGCGAGCAGTTCGTCATAGGCCAGCCGTTCGCGGTTCTTTCCGTCTGGAGCCGCCAGAGGCGTCTGCACCGATCGCAAGGCTTCGTTGAACGAGGGCCACTGCTCCCGCCGCAGCAGAGCGGCGTCGTGCCATTCCGGCAGCGATGGCACGCGGGGCAATGCCTGTGCCATCGCGTTGGCGACCTGGCGCGGCCATAGGCCACCGGTCAGCGGCCAGACCGGTTCGATGGTTGGCATCTGCTCGGGATGATCGGCTGGCACCACGTAGTCGGGATGCGCCATCACCCGCCGCCCGCCGAACAATTCCAGCTTGCCCGAGACCAGCAAGCGAGCGCCCACCGGCATCTGCTTCTCGCGGTTGAACCGGAAGAAAACCAGCTCAGCCGTCGCGGACCCGTCGGACACCACCACGCGCCACGGCTGACGCGAATTCGCAGGCGGTTCGATCCGGACGACGTCGACCGAGAGCGTCGCGATCTGCCCTGGGTGCGCCCGCGCGATCGTCGGACGTTCGCGCCGATCCACATAGGAGTCCGGCAGATGGAACAGCAGGTCGATTACGCGCGTTCCGCCTGCCGCCTTAGCGATCAGCGCACCCACCGTCGGCCCGACGCCCTTCAGCGTGGTCAGCGGCGAGAACAAAGGTGTCAGAGGATCATGATCCACGGGCTGACATGGGGTTGGCGCGCAGCTATATGACACCCCGCCGATGAGTGAACCAGAACCAGCCACGCTCGATGCGAGGCGCCGACGATTGCTGTATCGGGCCACCCACCGTGGGACGTTTGAAAATGACCTCCTGCTGGGTGGTTTTGTGCAAAAGCATATAGCCACGTTGGCCGAGTCGGACATTTTGGGACTGGAAGCGCTGCTGGACATTCCGGACAACGAACTTGCCGACTGGCTGACCGGCCGGCTGCCGATTCCCGACCAGGCCGCGACGCCGATGCTGCTGCGCGTAAGGGATGAGGCGGGGAAGAAGCCATGACTCCCACGCCGGTTTATGGCGCCCCGGAAGGCTGGGATGCTTTTCTTCTGGCCCGGCGACGTGCGGAGTTTTCAGGCGCGATCCTTCATGTCACCCGCGAGGACGCGCGGATGGCACGCCTTGCCGAGGCGCTGGCTTTTGTCGCCCCCGAGGCCGAGATCCTGCGCTTCCCGGCCTGGGACTGCCTGCCGTACGATCGCGTGTCTCCCAACCCGGCTTTGGTCTCCGAGCGTATCGCGACGCTCGGCCGGCTGCTGGACCCACCCAAGGGGCCGCGCATCGTGCTCACCACCGTCAATGCGCTGGTGCAGCGTGTTCCGCCTCGGGCGGCGTTTGCCGGCGCGAGCCTGGACCTGCGGGTGAACGCGATCGTCCAACCGGAAAAGCTTGCCCGGTTCCTGGAGGCGAACGGATACGGCCGCGCCGGCACCGTTATGGAGCCGGGCGAATACGCCATGCGCGGCGGCATCATCGATGTATTTCCCGCCGGCGAGGCGGATCCTGTCCGGCTTGACCTGTTCGGCGACACGATCGAATCGATCCGCATCTTCGACCCCACCACGCAGCGGAGCTCGGACAAGCGCCAGCGCCTGACCTTGCGGCCGGTTTCTGAAGTCCCGCTGGACCCCGACGCCGTCAGCCGCTTCCGCACCGGTTGGCGGGAACAGTTCGGACAGCCGGCGGCAGCCGATCCGATCTACCTGTCGATCTCGGACGGCCGGCGCCATCCTGGGATGGAGCACTGGGTGCCACTGTTCCACCAGGCGATGGAGACGCTGCTCGATTACATGCCGGGCGCCTCGGTCAGCCTTGACCACCAGGCCGACGAGGTCCTGCATGCGCGCCTGGAGATGATCGCCGATCACTACGCAGCACGGCGCCTGGTGCCGCGTGACGGCGAGGTGCCCTATCGCCCGCTGCCGCCCGATCGATTGTATCTCGACCAAGCAGGGTGGGAGACCATGCTGTCGGGCGGTCCGCTTTTCGCGTTCTCGCCCTTCGCGCGCCCTGACGCCGCCGTGGGCGTCGATGGTGGCGGCCGACCTGGTCCGGTGTTCTTCCAGAGCGGCGGCGCCGGCATCAATGTGTTCGAGCAGCTTCGTGGTCAGTCCGAGCGCTGGTCCAGTGAGGGACGCCGTATCGTCGTTGCTGCCTGGACGCGTGGTTCCCGCGAACGCCTGGCAAACCTGTTGCGCGAGCACGGCTTCAAGGACGCGGCCCAGGAGAACGGCTGGACCGCTGTCCGCAGCAAGCCGACTGGCACAGTCTCGCTTGTCACGCTGGGTGTGGAGCGTGGTTTCGTCGCCGATGGGCTTGCGCTGGTGGGCGAGCAGGACCTGCTGGGCGAGCGCATCAGCCGCCCGCCGCGCCGCCGCAAGCGTGCCGACCAGTTCATCGCCGAGGCGACCGAAATTGCCGAGGGCGATCTCGTCGTGCACCAGGAATACGGCATCGGCCGCTACGACGGTCTCTCCACGCTCACCGTCACCGGTGCGCCACATGACTGCCTGCGCCTGATCTATGACGGCGACGAGAAGCTGTTCCTGCCGGTGGAGAACATCGAGGTGCTGTCTCGCTTTGGCAGCGAGACGCAGGGCGTCGCGTTGGACAAGCTGGGCGGCGTCGGATGGCAGACGCGCAAGTCGCGGATGAAGCAGCGCATCCGCGACATGGCGGGCGAACTGATCCGCATCGCCGCGGCGCGCAAGATCCGGGATGCCTCGGTCATGGCGCCGGGTGAGGGCGCCTGGGATGAATTCTGTGCCCGCTTCCCCTTCGCCGAAACCGAGGATCAGTCGCGCGCCATCGCCGACGTGCTCGAAGACCTTGCCTCCGGGCGCCCGATGGATCGGCTGATCTGCGGCGATGTCGGCTTCGGCAAGACCGAGGTCGCGCTGCGCGCTGCGTTTATCGCCGCGATGTCAGGCGCCCAGGTCGCTGTTGTGGTGCCGACCACGCTGCTGGCGCGCCAGCACTATCGCACGTTCTCGGAACGCTTCGCCGGGTTGCCGGTGAAGATCGCGCAACTGTCGCGCATGGTGGCGGCGAAGGAGGCGACGGAGGTACGACGCGGCATCACCGATGGCTCGATCAATATCGTCATAGGCACGCACGCCCTGCTGTCGAAGTCCATCGAGTTCGCCGATCTGGGACTGCTGGTGGTGGACGAGGAGCAACATTTCGGCGTTGCACACAAGGAACGGCTGAAGCAGCTCAAGGCCGACGTCCACGTGCTGACGCTCACGGCGACGCCGATCCCGCGGACATTGCAGCTTGCGCTGACGGGCGTGCGTGAAATGAGCCTGATCAGCACGCCCCCGGTCGATCGCCTCGCAGTGCGCACCTTCATTATGCCGTTCGACGGTGTGGTGATCCGCGAGGCCATCCAGCGCGAACGTTTCCGCGGTGGCCAGGTGTTCTGCGTCGTGCCGCGTATCGAGGATCTGTCGCGCATGGCCGAACGTCTGGCTGAGATCGTCCCTGAAGCTCGTATGGCCCAGGCTCACGGGCGCCTTGCGCCCACAGAACTCGAGCGCGTGATGGCCGAGTTCGGTGACGGCCGCTACGACATCCTGCTCTCGACCAATATCGTGGAAAGCGGTCTCGACATGCCGGCGGTCAACACGCTGGTGATTCATCGCGCGGACATGTTCGGCCTCGGGCAGCTCTACCAGCTTCGAGGCCGGGTCGGACGTGGTAAGCAGCGTGGCTACGCATACCTGACCTGGCCGCCGAACATGCGCCTCTCCGCAGCGGCGGAGAAGCGACTGACCGTGATGCAGACGCTCGATGCGCTGGGTGCGGGTTTCACGCTGGCCAGCCACGACCTCGACATTCGTGGCGCCGGCAACCTGCTCGGCGACGAACAGTCCGGCCACATCCGTGAGGTTGGCATCGAACTGTACCAACAGATGCTGGAAGACGCCGTTGCCGATATCCGGGCAGGCGAGGGGAGGCGAGGCCACCAGGAACGCGACTGGACGCCGAACATCTCGCTCGGCCTGCCCGTGTTGATCCCGGAGACCTATGTCCGCGATCTGCCGGTGCGGCTTGGTCTATACCGTCGTATCGGCGCGCTCGCGTCCGATGCCGAGACGGAAGCGATGGCAGCCGAGCTGGTGGATCGCTTCGGGCCGTTGCCCCAGGAGGTGGAGAACCTGCTGCAAGTGGTGGCGCTGAAACGCGCCTGTCGCGATGCGGGCGTGGAGAAACTGGAAGCCGGGCCGAAAGGCATGCTGCTCAGCTTCCGCGGCAATGCGTTCTCGAACCCTGCCGGGCTTGTCGCATGGCTTGCGAGCAAAGGTGGGATGGTCCGTCTGCGCCCCGACCACAAGCTCGCCATTTCACGCGAGATGGATGTTGCGACGCGGCTGCGGTTCGCCCGGGATACGCTTGGCAACCTTGAGCGGATCGCGGGTCAGGCGAAGGCGGCCTAGAGCCGCTACCGAGTGCGCGTATCAGATCGCTATTCGTCGATGCGAAGCCAACCGCTGAGAAGGTGGCGGGACTCGACGTCGAATGAATAAAGATTGCCTCCTCCGCCAGCAGGCTGGTCCTCGGTTCGGCTGATCGACATGCCCTCCAGGTGGCACCGCAGAAGCGCTCCCACTGCGCCATGAGAGACGATGGCGATGTCTCCATCACGAGGAGCCGTGGCGATGGCGGAGTTCACGGCTCGTACGATTCTGCGTTGAGCATCGATGGCCCGCTCCCAGCCCCGAACACTTTCATCGGGATGGGCAAAGAATTCGTCCGCGACGAGTTCAAACTCTGCCTTCGGAAGGAAGCCGGTCGCCGATCGATCATTTTCACCTAGCTCGGCGATAACGACAGGTTCGAGAGACAGGTGATCGGCCAGGATCTGTGCCGCTTCCAAAGCCTTTCGCTCGGCACTGGTGAACACTGTTCGCACACTCCTGACCCAGGCCTGGTCGAGCAGGCGAACCACGCGCCTGACGCCTTCGGATGAGAGGGACCAGTCGGGTACTGGCACCGACGGATTAATTGTTACCTCAGGATGGGTAATAAAATATGCGATCGCCATGTGACTCCTGTGATTGGATGCGCATGCGGCCTCGTGCAAGGGCTGCAGCATGAAGTGTCCGTACGGTGTATCGACCCGATCCGCGCGCGAAGGCTGCGAGGCGGTGCGCAACACCCCATTAGTACCCGCCACCGACGAACAGAAGAAGAGTTGGCGCCACGCAATGAGGGGTCACGCGATTGCTGATACGACCGATAAAGAAGGTTCAAGTCTGATGTTTTGAGTGAGGGTCGTCAAACTCCAAAGACGCTATATAGTCGAGTGTTGCGCGTAGTCTTCGGGCCTTGTCCACTCCCAGGGCAGATTCAAGCTTGCGTTGAGCCTGCTCCCAATGTGCCATTGATTGGCGCAGCTTTATCCGTCCTTTCGCGGTCAGCGTGACCCGCTTGCTGCGCTTGTCACATACGTCCGCTGCCAGTTTGATCAATCCTTCGCGTTCCAGCGGTTTTAGATTGTGGGCCAACGCGGAGCGGTCCAGCACCAGCACGGCCGCGAGCTCGCCCATGCTTGGATTTCCCGCACGGGCGATGCTGACCAGAATCGAACGCTGCGTCGAACGCAGGCCGCTTGGAGCGAGGGCAGCATCGTAGAGCTGCGACACGCGACGCATAGCGCGACGCATGGCCGTATTGTTGCAACGGCCAGGCTCCGGCAGAAATGCCGCAGCCGGATCGGCCTGAATTGTCTTGCCTTCCTCCCCACGTCGTGCCGCTGCCACCATTGAACTCCCCTACACCAAGACCTCACCCTTGACCAATAGTGGCATATACCCACATGTTCAGATACGTGCATATGCCATCAAATTATGCGGCAGGAGGCCTGCGTTGCGCATTCTGGTCGTGGGCGCCGGTTCGACCGGTGGCTATTTCGGTGGGCGCCTGGCGCAGACCGGGAGAGATGTAACCTTTCTGGTGCGTCCTGGCCGTGCTGCACAATTGCGAGCCAATGGGCTGCAGATTATCAGCCCGCGGGGTAACATCACGCTGCAACCGGCGCTCGTCACGGCAGGGCAGATCGCAGGCACGTTCGATGCGGTCCTACTCACAACGAAGGCTTTTTCGCTCGATCAGGCCATGGAGGACATGGCGCCGGCGGTTGGACCAGACACCGTGATTCTGCCGGTACTGAACGGCATGCGGCATGTGGAGTTGCTGGTGTCACGCTTTGGCCGACAAGCCATGGCGGGATGCGTCTGCAAGATCGCCACTAACCTTGATGATGAGGGCCGGATTGTGCAGCTCGCCCCACTGCACGAAATCACCTATGGCGAGATGGACGGACGTGCCTCATCCAGGATGGCGAGGCTGGATGCGACGATGCAGGGCGCTGGTTTCGATGCCCGGCTTTCGCACTCCATCGAGGCGGAGATGTGGGAAAAGTGGGTGCTTCTCGCGAGCGTTGGCGCCATCAATTGCCTGATGCGTGGCAATATAGGTGAGGTCAACGCGGCGGCCGGTGGATCGGATTTCATCCTGTGTCTTCTGGAGGAGGTGGTGGCCGTTGCGACTGCCGCCGGGCACGCACCCGGCCAAGAGTTTCTGACCAATACCCGCCAGATGCTCACGGCGTCCGGGTCGCTTCAAACCTCGTCCATGTATCGAGACCTGCTGCTGAGGCGACCAATCGAGGCGGATCAGATCATCGGCGATCTGCTGGCACGCGGGCGGAACCTGGGTGTCGTAACTCCGTTGATTGCGGCAGCGTATGCCCATCTTTCCATCTATCTGCAGAGGATTGCCGCTTTATGACGGCTCTTGCTCGCGAGGCTTCGCTCGATACTGATGTCGCGCCGCTTGCGCTTGCGAAGCTCGATCCAAGGCGGTGGTGGATTCTACCAGTCGTCTTGATCGGCTCGTTCCTTTCCTTTCTCGACTTTTTCATCGTCACTATAGCGCTTCCGGCGATGCAGGCTGATCTGGGTGCGCACCCTTCGCAATTGCAATTTGTAGTCGCTGCCTATGGGATTGGCTTCGGCGTGTTTCTGATCACTGGTGGCCGGCTCGGCGACATCTATGGTCGCAAGCGGGTGCTTCTGCTTGGCCTCGCCGGGTTTACAGTGGCCTCCACGATATGTGGGCTGGCCTCCTCGGCCGTGCTGCTCATCGCAGCGCGCGTTGTTCAGGCCATTTGTGCTGCCGCTGTGACACCACAGGTTCTGGCGATCATTCGCGTCGAGTTCGCGGATGGCGAGCGAGCCGTGGCAATCGGATGGTATGGCGCATCCATGGGGTTCGCCTCAATCGTCGCGCAACTGGTTGGTGGCTTTCTCATAAGCTGGAATGTATTCGGCTGGTCGTGGCGACTGATCTTCTTGATCAATTTGCCGGTTGGTTTCCTTGCCATTGTACTTGTGTGGCTGCTGGTACGTGATTCCCGGAACCCGCGCCCGGCGACGCTGGATCTTGGCGGCGTTGCGCTTGCTTCGCTTGCCCTGTTTCTCTTGATCTATCCGACTGTCGAGGGTCGCGAGGCCGGGTGGCCTATGTGGTCGTTCGCCATGTTCTTAGCAACCGTGCCAGTGTTGGTCGGTTTCGTGCTGTTCGAGCGGCGTGTCATCGCCGCCGGCCGGACACCGCTGATCGCATTGCACCTTCTCCAGATCCACTCGCTCAGACTGGGCCTTGCGATATCGATCGCGTTCTTCAGCACGGCGGGCGTCTTCTTCGTCGTGCTGACAATGTTCTTCCAAAATGGCCTGGGTTTTTCCGCATCCGCGACGGGCCTCATGTTCCTGCCGTTCGCGATCGGATTTTCCGCGTCGTCGATCCTGTCCGGACAGGTGGCGAACCGCATTGGGCCCCGCACCATCATCGTCGGCTGTCTGCTCATGGCATTGAGCCTGTTCGCCATCATCATGGTCACACTTTACTCAGGCGCAGAACCAGAGGCTGCGGTGGCCGCGACAGGCCTCATGGTGCCGGTTTTCCTGGTTTATGGCCTTGGACAGGGCCTCGCCCAGCCGACCCTGATAAACACCGTCGTTGGTGCCAGCGGCGTTACCGGGGACGATGTCGGCTCTGCTGTAGGATTGTTCCTGACGACCGCCCAATCCTTCGTCGCATTCGGGGTCGCGGCGATCGGTGATGTTTTCTTCTCCTTTCTTTCCCGTTCATCCGGACCCGGAAGCTATATGACGGCACTTATTGCCGCGTTGACCTGCAATCTCATTCTGCAGGTCGCTTGTGTCCTGCTCGCGTGCGGTCTGCTGCGGCGCGCCGTGCACGCCGGGAAGCACCAGGCGGCATAGCCTTCGAACGATGCATCAAAGATCGTTCTGAAGGTCATGATCGATGTTGCGCCACAATACGCGACACAGTCGGCGTGCCGATATTGTCTAGGTGAGCCATCTCGGCTCCGGACTTCCGGCTGGGAATCACGCTTGCAGCGATTTCAGTTCCCTTGGTCTCGCCAAGTTCCCAGCCTCTGGCCGCTTTGCGTACGATTTGGAACAGATCATCTGGTGACCCCAATGACGTCGCGCATGCCCATGTGTGGAACTTCTACTGTTTGTCCGCCACCCGGGAATCGCCACGCTGCGGTGGTGCCAGAGGCGTGAAGCCGGCGCGGTCCGGTTTCAGATCGAGAAGCGGCGTCCCATCCAGGCAATCCAAACCCTGGACCAGCACCATCGGTCCCTCGATCCGAACCAGTTCGGCGATCGACGTGCCGATGGGATTTGGCCGTGCGGGCGTGCGCAGGGAGAACGTGCCGCGCACCGCGCCATCATTGCGCGGGCTTTGCATCACCAGGTCGCGGCGCGACAGATGCAGCCAGTAGAGTACCTCGATGCGCTGGTAATTCTCCAGGCCGTCGAGCGCGGTTACCCATGGCTCGAACACCTCGATGCGGCAGATAGGCCCGTCCGGCTGCCCCTGTCGTGGCGCCTCCAACCGCGACGTCCAAGGCGTGTGAATGCGTCCAATAAAGACGAGCCCCGCATCGTTCGGCGGCGGCGGAGCCACCGCCACCTCGCCCGCTCGAACCTCGTTCTCCCTCACCATGTCAGTCGATGGCGATCATCACGTCCGAGGCCTTGATCACCGCGTAGGCATCCTGACCAGCGGCCAGCTTCAATTCGTCGACCGCCTCGTTGGTGATCGAGGCGGTCACGACTGCGCCACCGATGTCGACCCGCACATGGCTCGTGGTTGCCCCACGCGTCACGCCAACGATGCGACCCTTGAGCTGATTGCGTGCACTTAGTTTCATGATTGATTCCTAGCTTGTCACTCGATGTCGATACGGACCACGTCGCGCACCGAACGTCCACCGCGATGTTCGCCCGGCACGATCAATCGAACGCCCTGTCCCGCGATTGGGGTGCCATCGACCTGGTCCGCGAGTTGGATCGGTTTTCCCGCGAACTCGGGCGACAATTCGGCGAGACCGAAGACCGCTGTCCAGCCATCGGCGCCGACGACATGGACGCCCAGATGCACGGCATCAGCCGGTTTTGCCGGATCAACTGCACGAGCCGCCACCAGGACATCCCACAGCAAGGGGCCGGTCCAGGAGCGATCGGAATGCTCGATTGCTGCCCGCTGGGTGATCGGTTTCATGGCGGCGATTTGATCGCGCGACAACTCGTGGGGCGGCTGGCCCGCACGCTGCACGATCAACTGCTGTGGCAATGCCGCAGCCGCTGTGAACAACAGAGCCAGACACAGGGGGACGAGGCGCGGCACACGTCCGTTATAGGCGTACAAACATATCGGTGGCCAGAGGCAGAAAGGAGGTGCTGGCCCGATCCCCGCCGAACGGTACGTCGCTGTCAAATCCGGCAACATCGTGCTAATCGCCCCGGCATGGACGCCGCCCGCAAATACGTCTCCCGCCGCACCAAAGCTTCGCTCACCGGCCGCATCACCGTGCCGGGCGACAAGTCGATCAGCCATCGCGCGTTGATGTTCGGTGCCCTGGCAATCGGCGAGACCCGTATCACCGGCCTGCTGGAAGGCGAGGATGTTCTGCGCACCGCCTCTGCCATGCGGTCGCTCGGTGCCGAGGTGGCCCACGATCCCGACGGCACCTGGCGGGTGGCTGGCCGGGGCATTGGCGGTCTCGTCGAGCCGGACGATGTGCTGGACATGGGGAACTCGGGCACCGCGGCACGTTTGCTGTGCGGCATTCTGGCGAGCCATCCGCTGTTCGCCGTGATGACCGGTGACGGCAGCCTGCGCCGGCGCCCGATGCGAAGGGTGATCGATCCGTTGTCTGCCTGTGGTGCAAGGTTCTCGGCGCGCGAGGGGGGCCGTCTGCCGCTCGCCGTCCATGGGCCGATTGAGGCGCTGCCGCTGGAGTATCGCGTTCCGGTCCCTTCCGCGCAGGTGAAATCGGCCTGCCTGCTGTGTGGTCTGAATGCGCCTGGCATCACCCGCATCGAGGAACCGGAAGCCACGCGTGACCATAGCGAGAATATGCTTCGCCACTTTGGCGCCAAGGTGCAGGTGGAGGAGGCGGGACGGGCCCGTGTCATCACCTTGCAAGGACAGCCGGAACTGCGCGCCGCTGACGTGGTGGTGCCCGGTGATCCATCGTCCGCGGCGTTCCTTGTTGCCGCAGCGCTCATTGTACCAGGTTCGCGTCTGACCATCGAGGGTGTCGGGCTGAACGAGACGAGAGGCGGCTTCTATGCCACGCTGGCCGAGATGGGCGCGGGCGTCGCCGTCGAAAACCGACGGGTCGAAGGCGGCGAGCCGGTCGGGGACCTTGTCGTTTCCCATAACCCGCTGTCCAGCGTCGATGTGCCCTGGGAGCGGGCGCCCAGCATGATCGACGAATACCCGATCCTGGCCGTAGTTGCCGCGCACGCTGAAGGCACCACCCGCATGCGCGGCCTGAAGGAACTGCGGGTGAAGGAAAGTGACCGAATGGATGCCACGGCCGCGCTGCTTTCGGTCAACGGTGCGAAGGTTGAGGTCGAAGGCGACGACATGATCGTTCATGGTACCGGCCGTCGTCTTCGGGGCGGCGGACTAGTCGAGACCCACATGGATCACCGGATCGCCATGGCCGCGCTGGTGCTTGGCCTTGCGACCGACGAACCGGTCACCGTTGACGACGCCGGATTCATCGACACGAGCTTTCCCGGCTTTGTCGCGCTGATGAACCGCGTGGGTGCGGCACTGTCTGAAGCGTGACACGAGGGCCGGTCATCGCGATCGACGGCCCGGCGGCGGCCGGAAAGGGCACGCTGGCGCGCCGCATCGCCCACGCGATGGGGCTGCCCTATCTCGATACCGGCCTGCTTTATCGTGCGGTGGGCCGGCGCGTTCTGGACATCGGCGGCGATCCCTCGGATGCCACCGCGGCCGAGGCTGCTGCCCGCGCACTGAAACCAGGTGATCTGCGACGCGACGATCTGCGCGGTCCGATCGCCGATGCGGCGGCAGCGTCCGTCGCAGCGATTCCCGCGGTTCGCAAGGCATTGCTGGATTTCCAGCGCAACTTCGCGACCGAGCGCGGTGCCGTGCTGGATGGCCGCGATATCGGGACGGTGATTTTTCCCGATGCGTCGGTGAAGCTTTATGTGACGGCGTCGATCACCGAACGGGCCCGCCGCCGGTGGCTTGAATTGCAGGCCAAAGGGGTTGCCGTTGATCTGGCCACTGTCGAGGCGGATATGCGCGCGCGCGACACACGCGACGCGCCGAACATGCGCATGGCGGAGGATGCGGTGCCTGTCGATACATCGGTCCTGGATGCTGAGGCGGTATTCGAGAAAGCGTTGGATGTTGTGCGGACGCGGCTAGGCCGGGCTGATTAGACCACGCTTATTCCTCGAGATACTCCGCGAAATATTCCTCCGGGCTGATCCGCCGTCCGACAATCCCTGCTGCGTACGCCTGCTCGGCAAAGACTTCGATCGTTGTGCGATTTCGTTCGAATCCCTCGGCGTGAAAGTCCGCGCCCATCAGCGCCTCGGTCTCTTCCAGTTCTGCGTCGAGCCAGGGTGTTGCATACGGAAACGACCGCTGTGCCTTGCCGAACACGTCCGTGCAGAGCGTGAAGGCATCGGTGAGCGCGCGCGCGATCCACTTGTTCGCTTCCCATGCTTCGCGCCGCAACACCACGAGGTGTTGCGGTGGATACATTTGTGTTGCCCGGAAGTATTCGTGCTCGATCCTGCGGATGTCCGGAAACAGCCGGACGATCGGGCCGTCGACAGGGTGATACAGCTTCGGCCGAGGCGGACTGTAGATCGCATCCAGCTCGCCATCGATCAGCATCTGCGACAGCGCGCGTCCCGCCGGCGCCGAGCCCACGCCGGAGGGGAGCGTATAGACATGGCTGGTGATGTTCGGCTCATCGACGGGGCCGATGCACCACTGGACGTCCTCGGGCTGCACGCCAACGAACCGCAGGAAGTGGCGATACCAGATCGACCCGCTCGCCACCCAGTCGTACATGCCGACATGCCTGCCCCGCAGGTCGATTGCTGTCTTTACCGGCCCATCCTTGCGCACATACAGGTCACGCCCGGTGAAATTGCGCAGCGGGAACACTGGTAGCGCCACGAGGCTGCGGTCGCCCTTCTCGATGCGGCGCAGATGCCCGGCCATCGACGACTCGCCACCGTGGACTGAAGGATCGGTTGCCGCACGACGCAGCATTTCGGCCCGCGCCGGCCACGATCCTTCCCGCCCAAGGATCATCGTCAAGGCGACGCCGTCGGGCTTGACCTCGCCCGCGGCCAACGGCATCACGCGCGCATAATCGGCGCATGTCAGTCGAACAGGCAGGTCGGCCATCAAAGCCCTCCAGTCAGATGAAACGCAGCGCCAGCGCGGAGAAGTCATCCTCCAGCGGACCGGGCCGAGCCGCCTTGCGCACGGTCTCATACAGCCGCCGAGGCCCACCCGGCGTGGCCATGACGGGCAGTACCGAGAGGATCTGCTCCAAACCCCAGTCGTGCCCTTCGGTGTCGGTGATCTCGAACACACCATCGCTGAACAGGAAGAGTGAACTGCCCGCTGGAATGTGTGCACGCGCCGAGATTACATCGCGATCAGCGGCAATGCCGATGGAAGGATTGCGGGTTCCCAATGGCACCGGCTGGGTCGCCTCTGCCGGCAACATGAAAGCGGGATGATGGCCGGCCGTCGCATAGGCCAGAACTCGCTCCGTCGTATTGTAAACGCCGTACCACATCGTGAAGAACAGGTTGTTGTGCCGTTCCATGGGGAACATGCGATTCAGTCCACGCAACACGGCCGACGGATCACGAAAATCGACGCCTGGCAGCATGCCCTGCCGCAGCACGTTCGCGACTGTCACGGAGAACAGTGCCGAACCGGCGCCATGACCGGCCACATCGATCATGAATGCTGAGAACGAGTGCGAGTCGATCATCTGATAGCCGAACGAGTCACCGCCGAGGCGCGTGCATGGCTGATAGCACCACTCTGCCTGCACCGGGCCGGAGGTCAGCGGCGGCGGCAGCACCGACAGCACATAGTCGTGAGCCTCGGCGAGTTCGCGATCCAGCGCTTCCCAGCCCGCCATCTCTTGTTGGCTGCGGCGATGATAGTTCAGCGTGTAGGCGCCTATGCTGAGCCGGGCCCCGTCATCGAGAGTGACCGGCGCATCGATGCGCTGGCCATCGATGAATGTGCCATTCGTTGAACCGAGATCGGTGATGACGATGCGGTCACCGTGGCGCTCAAACCTGCAATGGCGCCGCGAGACGGTGCTGCCGTCCAGGATCATTTCACTCGGAGCACTGCGGCCGATTGTCATCGGCAGAGTGTTCAGCGGGATATGACGCGGGGGCGCATTTTCGACGTGCACCAGCAGCAGATGCGCGTCAGGTTCCGCACGCGGCCGCGGCGGAACGGATGCCCGAAAGCTTATGGTCCGATCGGAGAGGTCTTCCTGGTCCTCGGCCACCGTCCTACCGTCCAGAATAACGCGGGGTCGTCACTCTGGACGGTCATGACAGTGCAATCAAGACAGGGCCATCAAGCCAATCACCGTGCCGACGCAGTCGCCATCGGAATGGTGGACTGGATCAACTGCATGCTCTGGGCCCTGTCGCCAGCGGCGAGTGCCTTCAGGGCCTGACTGATCTGCGTCACTGCCGGATTGTCGCTTGGATTGCCAGTCTGGCCATGTGCGACAGAGCGATCCAGCAGGCGCGTCTGTGCCATTTCCAATGATTGCTGCGCCTCACCTGTGCGACCGGCCCGCAGCGAGGCCTGCGCCGCCTGCAAGTAGTCGACAGCATTCGCATTGGGGCCAACCGCCGGGCTCGGCAGGTTCGGCGCGATCGGTGACCGTGTATCGCCACTGTTGATATTGCTTGCATGCGCGCCGAGCGGCAGCGACATGCCGGTGCCAACTTCATTGCCAGGACGAGCGCCGGTTACCGGATTTGCTCCAGGCGGTACGCCTTGCTGGTTCAACGGAACGCTGGTCTGTGCAAACACAGGGGTCGCAACCAAGCCAGCCAGAATAGTAACGGATAGAGCCAGGGAACGCATTGGATTATCTCCTTCCCAACGATGGCCTCGCGCAGTCGGTTACGCGCCCGATGTGCTTCAAATGTGGCAGATGCGATGATATTAAGTTGAATGAGGATCACCGCCAGCGGCGGTGGAACCATAGCCATTGATCAGGGTGTTCCCTGATCCAGCCCTCAACAATCGAGGTGATCAGTTGCGTGGATCGCGGCACGTCGATGCGACCTGAATCGTCGCGGGGGAGATCGATCGGGCCTTCCGCGGCAATGCGAAAGCGTCGATCGGGCTCGCGGATGACCCGAACGCCAACGACCGGGCAATCGAACTGACGCGCCAGTCGTGCGATCGATGGGTTTGCCTTGCAGCGGCGCCCGAAGAAGGTCACGTCCACGCCGCGCGAGAAATGCTGATCGACCAGCATGCCGAGATGCTCGCCGCGTTCGAGCGCAGCTGCCATTTCCAATGGCGCCTGCGCGCGGCTGCGGATCAGGTGGCCCATGAGGGGGGCCCGTATTCGCGCTATTTCCCGCGCAACCGCCTTGTTGTTGGGCATGCGGTACAGGACGGCCGACGGCAGGCCGTGCGCGGCTGCCATCACTGCCGGCAGCTCCCAGTTGCCGAGATGGGCAGCGAAACACAATGCGGGTTTGCCGTCCTGCTTAAGCCGGTCGAAGATCGGTGAATCGGTTGTGACGATGCGGCCGGTGCTGGGGCGTTCCTCGTCGAAATCCCACAATGTGCCGAGATGGACATATTCGCCGGCAACCCGGCCAAGATTCTCCCATGCGCCGCGGAGTGTCTGCTCGATCCAGGTGGAATCCTTGTCGGGAAACGCGGCGCGCAGGTTGGCGCGGCCAATTCTGTGCGCGGGCAGCATCGGGCCGATCCGCCGCGCCGCGGCGCCACACATATCAGAGGCGCGGTCAGGATCCGTCCGCCGCAGCGCCGCCATCGAGTATTTGACGGCGCGGCCCAGCAGCCGGTCGGCGTACAGCGAGATTTGGCGGCGCATCTGGCGGGCGTGTTACTGGCGGGAGCGCCGCCGCGACGGGTCAGTCAATCGAAAAGCTCGTCCCGCAACCGCATGCCGATTTCGCGTTGGGATTGCGCACGGCGAAGTGGCTGCCCATCAACTCGTCGGTATAGTCCAGTTCGGACCCTGCCAGCAGGTCGAGGGAGACCGGGTCCACCAGCACCCTGGCCCCGGCGTGCTCGATCACGAGATCATCGCCCTGGGGCGTCCCGTCGAGCTCGAAGCGGTACTGAAAGCCGCTACAGCCACCTGCCAGCACGGCTACACGCAACGCAGCCTCGCGTCCGTCGGCGGCGACGATCTCGGCAATGCGGGCGGCTGCCCGGTCGGTCAGTGCGAACTGTTCCATGGGAGTAAGATAGGGCGGGATGGCGCGGAATTGAAGCAGGGTGTAAGGCCGCCGGCCATGATGCGTGACCTGGCACCCTTCGCCGTGCATGCTGGTGCGTCTCGCGGCCGGCTGCACGACGAGCCGGAAGCACCGACGCGCTCGCCTTTCCAGCGCGACCGCGACCGCATCATCCATTCGTCCGCCTTCCGCAAGCTGCAATACAAGACGCAGGTGTTCGTCAACCATGAGGGCGATTTCTTCCGTACCCGGCTGACCCACTCGATCGAGGTGGCGCAGATCGCCCGATCGATCGCCCGTGAGCTGGGGTTGGACGAGGATCTGACAGAAGCGCTGGCCCTGGCCCACGATCTGGGGCACCCGCCGTTCGGCCACGCGGGCGAGGAGGCGCTGAACCTGGCGATGAAGCCCTTCGGCGGCTTCGACCACAACGCGCAGAGCCTGCGGATCGTGACGATGCTGGAGAGCCGTTACGCCGGCTGGGACGGCCTGAACCTGACATGGGAGACGCTGGAGGGCCTGGCGAAGCACAACGGACCGCTGCGCAGCCCTCCCGCCTACATTGCTGACTACAACGAGCGACACAGGCTGGAGTTGACCACGCATGCGAGCGCCGAGGCACAGGTCGCCTCGCTGGCCGATGACGTCGCGTATCACAGCCACGACCTGGATGACGGTTTGCGCGCGCGCCTGTTCGGGCCGGAGGAGATTGGCCATCTGCCCCTGGTTGGCGAGGCGCTTGCTGCGGCACGGATGGCGAGCCTGGATGTGCCGCCGCCGCGGTTGCGCCATGAGACGATCCGCCGCGTGATCGACGTAATGGTCACCGACATTATCGCCGAGACGCGCAAGCGACTGGGGAAGCTGGATCCTCGCGATGCCGATGCAGTGAGGAGGGCGAAGCAGAGAATGGTCGCGTTCAGTCCGCCGATCGCCGAAGCGAACCAGGTGATCAAGGATTTTCTTCATGCACGCATGTATCGACACTGGCGGGTCAACCGGATGACGACGAAGGCGCGGGTATTGACGACGGAGCTGTTCCGGCTGTTGCACTCGAACACATCCCTGCTGCCGGACGATTGGCGCGCACGGGCAGGGGAGCCGGGCACCCAACGTGCAGCGACGGTCGTTGGCGACTATATTGCGGGCATGACAGATCGGTATGCCATGGACGAGCACCGGCGGCTGACGGATTTGTCGGTGAGCGGATGACTTGCAGCCATGCCTGATGTTGCAGGTCGACGAGCATGTGTGAAACAGCAATGAAACACGATCTTTTTGCCAGCGTACGGTCGATTGTCCTGTCCGCGCTGGATGCCCTGGTGCCCGATCTGCCGGCCGATATTGCAGCCCGAGTGGACGTGTCACCCACGCGCGATCCTGCGCACGGTGATATGGCGACCAACGCGGCGATGGTGGTGGCGAAGCATGCGCGCCAACCGCCGGCGAAACTGGCTGCTGCGCTGGTCGAGACACTGCGGAAGGATCCCGCGATCGTCGAGGCGGTTTCAGCGGGCCCTGGGTTCGTCAACCTGCGCCTTGATCCGTCCGCCTTCCGTGCCTTGCTTCCCGACATCCTGAATCTTGGTATCGGTTACGGCGACAGCGCGATTGGCCACGGAATGCGTGTCAATGTCGAGTACGTATCCGCCAATCCGACCGGTCCCATGCATATCGGCCATTGCCGTGGCGCCGTCGTAGGGGATGCGCTGGCCAACCTGCTCGCCAAGGCCGGGTACGACGTCACCAAGGAATATTACATCAACGATGCCGGCGCGCAGGTGACTGCGCTCGCCTGGGCGGCGTACTGGCGCTATCTGGAAGCGATTGGCACGGGGTTGAGCGAAGCCGACTTTTCCAATGAGGTCCCTGGTGGCCTACAGTATCGCGGCGAGTATCTGATCCCGATCGGCGAACAGCTGGCCCGGCAATATGGCACGTCACTCGCTCTGCCGGACGGCAATATCGCAGCGCCGGACGTCTGGCTCGACGTCGTGCGTGACTACACGATCGCTGCGATGATGCAGGAAATCCGCAATGATCTGGACGCACTCGGCGTGCGGCACGATGTGTTCGGCTCCGAGCGCAGCATGATCGAAAGCGGCGCGGTCAACGCTGCGATCGAATGGTTGCAAACGAAAGGACTGATCTACGAGGGTGTGCTCGATCCTCCAAAAGGGAAGACGCCTGA
>DATJJM010000224.1:0-14242 GCA_035492535.1 Acetobacteraceae bacterium
CATCCGGCGCGATGATCACCTCCGTCATGATCGAGGCAATCTTCTCCGCCGCCGCCTCATCCAGCACACGGTTCACCGCGACGATTCCGCCAAATGCCGACACTGGATCGCAGCGTAACGCACGCTCCCACGCCTCGGCCAACGTCGTCGCGCTGGCCACACCGCAGGGATTGGCATGCTTGATGATCGCCACCGTCGGCGCATCGAACTCCGCGACGCATTCGAACGCAGCGTCCGTATCATTCAGATTGTTGTAGGACAGTTCCTTGCCGCCCACCTGCACGGCCGTCGCAATCCCGGGCCGTGCAGCGGAGACGTAAAACGCAGCCGACTGGTGCGGATTCTCGCCATAGCGCAGTTTCTGTCGCAACGTCCCACCAACTGCCAGCCGGGCCGGGAACGTCTCGTCACGCCGCTCGGCAAACCATGACGCGATCGCCACGTCATAGGCGGCCGTCCGTGCATACGCTGCGCCGGCAAGTCGCCGCCGCAACGCCACTGACGTGCCGCCATGCCGAGCCATCTCCCCCATCACCTCAGCGTACTGCTCCGGCTCCGTCAGGACAGCGACGAAGTCATGGTTCTTCGCCGCCGCACGGATCAGCGCCGGTCCACCGATGTCGATGTTCTCAACGCATTCGTCGTATCCCGCGCCGCGTGCCACTGTCGCCTCGAACGGGTACAGGTTCACTGCCACCAGATCGATTGGCGCGATTTTGTGCTGCGCCATCTGTGCGACATGTTCCGACAGATCGCGGCGCCCCAAAATGCCGCCATGGATCTGCGGTACCAGTGTCTTCACCCGACCGTCGAGGATTTCCGGAAATCCGCTGTGCTCCGAAACCTCGGTAACCGGCACCCCGGCGTCGCGAAGCACGCGTGCCGAGCCGCCGGTGGAAATGATCTGCGCCCCCTGCGCCACAAGTGCCTGTGCAAACGGCACCAGGCCCGACTTGTCGGACACCGAGATCAGTGCTGTGCGGATGGGAATCGTGTCTGGCATGGCGGGCTCCGTCCGATGGGTGGCGGGATAGACCGGAGGTGAGCGAGGCTCAAGCGGATAGCCGCGGACTGCTACACGCCCAGCAATTCCAACGTCCGAGCCAGCACCTTTGCCTCATCATACCGCTCGAGTGCGCGCACCCTCCCGGCAGCGCCCATCCGCGTGCGCAACTCCGCATCGGCCGCGAGTTGCCGCAGCGCGGCTGCAAGAGCTGTTGCATCGCCCACCGGCACCAGCAGCCCCGTGGCGCCGTCGACCACCTGTTCGGCAGGCCCGCGCACGTCGCACGCCACGACGGGCAGACCGGTCAGCATCGCCTCGATCACAGACATCGGCAGTCCCTCAAACCGGCTCGGCAGTACGAACAAGTCGGCTGCCGCCATCAGCGCTGGTACATCGTCGCGATACCCCAGAAGGTGCAGCCGCTTGCCCAGCCCCGCACCGCTCAGCAGCGCTTCCATGTCAGGCCCGCGATCTGAGACAAGCCGCTCGCCGGCCACGCACAGCATAGCCTCCGGCACCTCGCGCATCGCCGCCGCCAGCTCCGGATAACCCTTGTGCCAGACCAGGCGTGACACCGCCAGCACAACCACCTGGCCCTCAGCCACACCGAGTTCCGCGCGCACCCGCCGCCGCGTCGACAAATCGGGGTGGAACCGTCCCGGATCACGCCCGTTGCCCACCGCCATCGCCCGGGTGTGTATATGCAATCGTCTTGCGTCGTGAGCCTCGGCCTCACTTACCGTCAGGAACGTGCCGGTCACTCGTGCCCCCACCCATTCCATCGCGAACCCCGCCGCCGCGCGCGCCCACGGCCCGGGAAAATTGAACCAGAACCCGTGCCCGGTGTAGGCGATCCGCGGCACCCCCACCCACCATGCCGCCATCCGCGCCAAGAATCCGCTGATCGGCATATGTGCGTGCACCATGTCCGGCCGCTCGGCTCGGAACAACCGCACCAGGTCGCGGAATGCCCGCCAATGCGCCAGTGGCGACGCAGTGCGTTCCAGGCGAGGCGCCACGATCCGGAATCCCTCGGCACGTGGCCCTTCCAGCAGCCGGCCCTCGGCGCACACGCCGATCACCTCGTGCCCGCGCGCGCGCATCGCGCGCATCAACGGCAACAGGAAATGGAGCAGCGAAAAGTCGACATTGGTGACTTCGAATATCTTGAGCCGCTTCCCTTCTCCGCCCCCGATGGATGCAGAGAGGCCAGGTGAGGCGGGGAAACTCCGCTCTATCCCACCTTGCTGATCGCCCATTTCACCTGCTGCGGCCCATCTGCGTATCCTGTCAGGACGACCTGCTCGCTGCGCCGGGGCTCATGGCCGCCAAGATAAACGCTTTCCTCCAGGCTCATTCGCGCCCCGTCCGCTCGCAGCCGCCATCCGCTGCCCGAGCGGAGCCGCAGCAGCACGGCTTCACCATCCTGTTGAAGGCTCGCATTCACATCGGGATGCAGATGGAACCTCAACGTGAACGGCTGTGGGTTCGCAGCCTCAACCGCATCTTCACCGCGCACATCATCGCCACTCTCCGCGACATACAAGCGCCGCCGGTGCACCGCGCCGAACAGTCGCTTCCAGCCATCGTGGCTCGCTTCCAGCCAGTGCGCTCCGTTTGCTTCCTGCCGCTGCACTTCCACCACTGTCGGCCGGCGTCCGAGACCGTCCGGCTTCATTTCGGAGGAATTCACGTCCGCTATCACAAGTGTTGAATGCGCCGCGGTCGCGCGCATGGCATCCCGCCACTGTCCACTGCCCGCCGGGTATCCGCCACAGTTCACGATCAGCCGCTCTCGCCCGACCGACACCTCCATCGCCAGCGTGCCAGCGTGCGACAGCCGGTCGACACCGGGTGGAGGAGGCACACCGCAATCCACCACCACAACGCTGCGCCCCGCCTGCAACCGCTGAAACCCACCATCCTTCAGTGACGACGGACCTCGTCCGCCTCGCCCCGCCTGCGTCAAAGCGATGTCGATCAGGCTGCTGCTCTCTTCCTTGCTGCCATTGAACAATGCCAATCCGCCGTCGCCGTGCCGCATCACCCGCAGCGCCGGCGCCATGCGGTCGATCGCTCCCGCCAACGCCGCGGGCGGCGTTGCCTGTGCAGCCTGAAGCAGTGCGCGAATCTCGGTCAGGTCCTGCAATGCTGCAAGATGCGCCGCCGGGCTCCGCTCGACGTGGCATCCATCCGGCAACACCTGCCGCGTGATCTCCTGCGGCAGGAAGCGCAGCGCGCGGGCCAGGAACCCGGCATGCTCCGGCAGAGCGACCGCCGCGGCGATCAGCCCCTTCAGAGCAGTAAGCCCCCGCGCGTCCAGTTCCTCCGCCGGCAACGCTGCAGACAGGCTGCGCGCGTCCGACACCAGCCGGGCCATCAGCTTCTGCCGGAACGCATCGTCCGCGGTGGCGGCGAAGAAGTCGTAATGCCCGAGCCACGCGGTGATCCGCGCGCCCACGACATCCGGCCGATGCACCAGCGGGTCGTTCGCGGGAGACGCAACCCACTCCGATACCAACGCCCGCGCCCGCAGGCGCGCCGCATCAGTGCCCAACGCCCGCAGATCGCGCAGCCAGGTGAAGCCATGCGCCATCGCATCGACAACAGGCGACGCAGCCGCCTCGCCCCACGCGCCTGGACGCAAGGCACGCACCCCTCCCCCGATCTCCAGCTCTCCTCGCAGCAGGCGGGCGCCGCGGCCGGGATCGCCAGGCCAGGGATCGCGCACCGGCAGCGCCGGTGCGTCGGGCACCCGGCTGATCCGCAGGCTGGGCAGGCGGGCCATGACCCGACGCGCATCGCGCAACCAGCGCCGAGGGTCGGTACCGCTCATCCGCGCAGGGCGGCGATCGCCGCTGCGTAGTCAGACGTGCCGAACACGGCAGTCCCCGCCACCAGTGTATCGGCCCCTGCCGTGATCACCTGAGGCGCGGTCACTGGTGTCACGCCTCCATCGACGGAGAGGGCAATCGGACGGCCCGATGCATCGATCATCTGCCGCAGCGCTTCAATCTTCAGCACCTGCGACTCCAGGAATGCCTGCCCACCAAACCCGGGATTGACTGTCATCACCAGAATAATGTCGATCAGGTCCATCACCCACGCGATGCATTCGGGCGGCGTACCGGGATTCAGCACCACACCTGCCTTCTTCCCGTGGGCGCGGATCAGCTGCAGCGTGCGATGCAGATGCGGTCCCGCCTCCGGATGGACCAGCATGTGATCGGCGCCCGCCTCAGCGAATGCTTCCACATACGGATCAACCGGTGCGATCATCAGATGCACGTCGAACGGCATTTTCGTCAGCGGACGCAGGCTTTTCAGCACCGGCGGGCCGAAGCTGAGGTTCGGCACGAAATGACCGTCCATGATGTCGAGGTGGAGCCAGTCCGCGCCAGCTGCTTCTACCGCCGTTAGTTCCTCGCGCAATCGACCGAAATCGGCTGCGAGCAGACTGGGGGCGATGGTGACTCGGGAGGAAGGCATGTCAACGATCTAGGCAGCGCACCCGCCGAAACACAAGGCGGCACTGCGTCACACCCGCACCAGCCGCGCCGCGAAGAACCCATCCATGCCGCCGCACTCAGGCCACATGCTGGGAAACGTGCGCAGAAATCCCTGTTCTGTGCGGGCTTCCGGCACGTCAGCCAGTTCCTCTGGTTTGAAAGGATCGAGCCGCAGACCGCCCCGTTCCAGTGCCGCCTCGATCCGCGGCTGCCCCTCCTCGGGTTGCAACGAGCAAACGGCATAGACCAGTCGCCCGCCCGGACGCAGCATGGCACTCGCAGCGGCCAGCAACCGGTCCTGCGTCTCCACCAATGCACGCACATCGCGAGGCCGCTTGGTGTGCAGCACGTCGGGATGACGCCGGACGGTCCCGGTGGCGCTGCATGGCGCGTCGAGCAGGATCGCGTCGAACTGCCGCGGCGGCGTCCATTCCAACGCGTCGGCCTGCACAGTCTCGGCCGCCAATGCCCACCGTCGCAGATTGTCGCGCAGACGCGCCAGACGCGCCGCATCGCGTTCTACCGCCACGACCGCTGCACCTGTCGCCGCCAGTTGCCCGGTCTTTCCCCCCGGGGCAGCGCAAAGGTCCGCCACATGCTCGTCCGGATGCGCCGCAAGCAGGCGCGCCGGCAAGGCAGCGGCGGCGTCCTGCACCCAGCACGCACCGGCCTCGAACCCCTCGACCTCCGCCACGCGCGTGCCGGGTGGAAACCGCACCGACCGCGTCGGAAGCAAGACGCCACCCGCTGGCACCGGCAATCCCGTTCGCAACGTCACATCCAGTGGCGCTTCATGCTGGTGCGATATCGCGATGGCACGTGCGGCCTCTCCCCACGACGTCCACAACCACGGCGGCGTATCCAGCCGCGGGCTATCCAATCCGGCCATCGCGCTGGCGCCCGCCGCAGACACCCGACGCAGAACCGCATTCACCATCCCGGCAAATGCAGCCAATCCCCGGGAGCGCGCCAGCGCCACCGCCGTAGCCACGGCGGCATGGCTCGGCGTCTCCAGCAGCAGCAATCCTGCCGTGCCGATCCGCAGCACATGCCGTACTGGATCTGGTGGCTCCTTGCGCAGGAAGGGCTCCACGACCGCATCCAGCGTACCCATCCGCCGCAACACGGATGCTGCCAGCCGATGCCCAGCGGCACGATCGCGCGGCGCCATTTCCGGCAGGGCGTCCAGCGCCTCGTCCAGCGGACGCCGCCGGTCAATCACCGCGCTCAACAGATCGAATGCCGCTTCACGCGTCGCATCGGGCATCAATGCGGGACCGCACGGCAGGCCAGGCTCCGCCCATGCAAAGAGCAACGTGCCAGCACGCGATCGTCGATCGCGTACACCGCGGCAGCCCAACCGTCGGTAACACGACGCAGCACCACGTACCCCCAGTCCGGCATCGCAAACGCTCGTCTGACCTTCATGCCATCCAGGGTAATGCCGGCGGTGATCGGCTGCACGATAGCGTCGTTGGCATCGCCTCCCTCGCCAATGATCAGTTGCGAAGGACGCAACGGACCAAAATCGTAGCTGGTGAAATCATGTACGTGGCCGGACAGCACCATATCCAGACCGGCAGGGATCAGGTCCCGGATCGCGGCCTGCTGCGTGGCATTCAGTGCATCGCCCTGCCCGGCGCCTACGCCCTGCTCCAGGGCCCAGACCGGATGGTGGGTCAGCAGCCAGGAGTGCGGAGGCGCGTTTGCAAGCAGCGACTGCAACTGCGCGCGATACACTGCGACTTTCGCCGGATCGGCCGTGTTATCGTCCGCGTCGGCGCCATCGAACACCAACAGGTTCAGCGTATCAATGCGGAGCGAATAAGGAAGTGTCGTCTCGGTGCACTCAATTGCATCGGGATGCGGATCGATCAGACGAAACCAGCCATGGCCGCCACGGCTGCACAATTCATGATTGCCGCGCGTCATCACCCACGGCGCCACCGCCAGCAGAGGCGCAGCCGGTTCGAAGAAGTCCTTCTGCCAGACAGCCCAGTTGTCACCGTACGGACTGCCAGTGCAACCGGGACGATCGGCCGGACACGGTGTCTCGCGGTAATGATAATCGCCGACGTGGATCACCAGGTCTGGCCGCCGCGCCGCTGCCAGCCGCGCTATCGTCGCGAACGGCCATTTCACCGGATCATTGCAGTCCTGCACGAACGTGCCCTTCAGCCTGCACCCGGTATCGCCGATCACCACGATCCGCTTGATCGTTGACGGAACCGCCGGCACCGGCACACCATCCACCGTCGCCGCCCGAGGCGGCGTCACGGCGTGAGCAACGCACACCTGGACCGGATAAGGGCCACCGACGACATCAGGCTGCCCGCGCGTCTTGCTGGGCACTGGCACCCCATCCGCCACGACCTTCGGACAGGGCATTCCCAGCGCAGTGATGGCACGGATATCGATGCCGCCATCGCTGGCGAATTCCACCCATGGCGCGGGCAGATCCGCGGCGCGTGCGCCGGGAATGGCGAACAAAGACAGGATCGCAAACCAGCGAAGCGATGGCGGCATCAATGTCCTCCGGTTCAGTCAGCCGGCGTCAGCACGCCGTGCTCCAGCTTCGCCATGGTAAGTGAGCGGTAGTCCTGTCCGGTGTGATCCTTCGGCGAGAATGTCACTGGACCGTTAACCGCCGGTAGGTCTTTCAGCTTCTCGATCGCATCGCGAATGCCCTGGCGCGATCCGTCGGAGGTCTTCACCGCGGCCTCGGTGATCAGCCCCACGTCGTAACCGAACGTGTTCAGATAGACTGGGGTCCGGCCAAGCGCCGTAGCCAGTTCGGTATAAAGCTTCGCCGTTTCGCCGCCCATCACCGTGCCGAACGCGCCGATCTGGCTTGGCGTCATTACGCCATTCGCCGCATCCGGGCCGCCAATCGCATCGAACAGCGCCTTGCTGACTGCGGCTTGCTGCACGGCAAGCGGCGCGCTGATCTGCATCTGCTTGATCAACTTGAATGTCAGGATGCCAGGCCGCCCCGTCGCCCCATTATAAATGAGCTGCGGATCCGAGGCTTTGACCTTGACGATCTGCGGCGTGAAGTTCGTGTCGTCTGTGTTGAACTCTTCCACATCGGCCAACGTAAGCCCGTATTTCGGTGCCAGTTCCTTGATGTAGCTCTCCTCGGCCTGTCCGAACGCATCCTTGCTGTGCAGGGAGGCGATCCGCTTGTACCCCTTCTTCTTCGCGTACTCGCACAGCACGATCATCATGTCGCGCGGCCCTGGCGCGATCTTGAACAGCCACGGTTCGGCTGGCACGCCCAGCGCCTCCACCGCGCCGCTGGAAATGATCGGCACCTTGAACTCCGAGGCGATCGACTTGATCGCCATCGCCGAATTGCTGTTGGTCAGCGCATAGATCAGCGACACTGACGGATCGCTGGCAACCTTGCGAAACGCGTTGATGGCGTTCACCGGATTGGTCTCGTCATCCAGTGTCTCGAACACGACCTTGCGCCCTGGCAGCCCGCGCGCTTTCACCCAGGCCTGCACACCAGCGTTCTCATCAGTGGAAGCTGACGCGAACCCCCCGGTCAGCGACGCAACGACGCCAATCTTGAAGTCGGACTGGGCGGCGGCAGTCCCAGCAAACAGCAGCGCGGCGATCAGCGCGACTACGCGAACCAACATCGACGTTTCCTCCTGTTTCAATTTGCTCTCCGCGCTCGAGAGGGGAGAGGGCTATGGCGAAATGCGTGCGTTGGCACCCGTGGCCATACCCGACGCTCACCGCCCCAACAGCTCCAGCTTCTTCGCCCGGATCCGCGCCTCGATCGCGTAGTGCCCCCCATGCCCGCCGAGATAGGCCTCCTGCACCGCCGGATTGACCAGCAACTTCTCCGCTGGCCCCTCCAAGGCGATCCGCCCATTCTCCAGCACGTATCCTCGATCCGCGATCGCCAGCGCCGCGTGAGCATTCTGCTCGACGATCAGCACCGTCCCGCCCGCTTCCCGCAGCGCCGCGATCTCCCGCATGATCCGCGCGACGATCATCGGCGCCAGCCCCAGTGACGGCTCATCGAGCAACATCAGCCGAGGTCGTGACATCGCTGCGCGGGCCAGCGCGACCATCTGCTGCTCTCCGCCCGACAGCGTCCGGGCCAGCTGATGCCGCCGCTCCCGCATGATGGGAAACCGCACAAGCTGCTCCTCCAGCGCGCTGACATCGCCGCTGGCATAGCCCCCCATCAACAGGTTCTCTTCCACCGACATCGTGCCGAACAACTGCCGTCGCTCCGGCACCTGAGCGATGCCAGACCGCACGATCGCCGGCGTCGGCATCCGCGTGATCACCCGCCCATCGAACCGGATATCGCCCAACGACGTCGCCACCAACCCCATCACCGTGTTCAGCAGCGTGCTCTTGCCTGCCCCGTTCGCGCCAATCAGCGCGACGATTTCGCCTGCCCCTACAGTCAGCGATACATCGTGCAGCACCGGCGATCGCCCATAGCCGCTGCTGACGCAATCGAGCTCAAGCAGCACGAGCCGGAATCTCCTGCCCGAGATACGCGGCAATCACTCCAGGATCGGAGCGCACCGGTTCCGGCGCGCCTTCGGCGATCTTCTCACCGTGGTCCATCACCACCACGTGGTCCGCCAGCCCCATCACCAACCGCATATCGTGCTCTACCAGCAGCACCGTCACGCCCAACGCCGCCACGCGCACGATCAGTTCCGACAGTCGCTCGGTCTCCGCATCGTTCAGTCCTGACGCCGGTTCATCCATCATCAGCATCCGGGGCCGCAGCGCCAACGCGCGCGCAATCTCCACCAGTCGTTGATGCCCAAAGGGTAGCGAGGCCGGATCGTGGTTCTCTGCGCCCTGCAATCCCACAAACGCCAGCGCATCGCGCGCCGTCTGTTCCGCGCCAGCGCCGCCGAACCGGTGATGCCCGCACATCACGTTCTGCAGCACGGTCATGTTGTCGAACAGCTGCAGGTTCTGGAACGTGCGCCCGATCCCGAGCCGAGCCACATCCCGCGGCTGCAACGTCTGGATCTCGAGCCCATCGAACCTCACCACCCCAGCATCGAGCCGCAGATGCCCGCTGATCAGACCGAACAGCGTCGTCTTGCCCGCGCCGTTCGGCCCGATCAACGCAGTGATCGAACCGGCCGGCACCGTGAAGCCGACGCCGCTCACCGCGCGCAGGCTGCCGAAGCTGCGCGACACACCGTCCAGCACCAGCGTCGGCGGATCGCTGACCGTTGGCAACGCCACCGCCCCGGGCTCGGTCACCACCACGCGCTGCGGCGCGTCGCCGCCGACCACACGATCATAGATACGACTGACAAACCCCGCGATGCCGCGAGGGAACGCGATCAGCACCAGCACGGTCAGCGCACCCATGATCACCGATTCCCATAGCGGCAGCTCCAGCTCACGCAGCAGCTCACGCAAGAAAATGATGATCGCTGCCCCCAGTGCGCCGCCCCAGATCGATGTCAGGCCACCGATGATCGTCCCGGTGATCAGATTGATGCTGTAACCGAAGCCAAACACGGTGGGATCGGTCGCACGCAGATAGTGGACCAGCAGCGAACCCGAAATGCTCGCCATCCCGCCGCCGATGACGAACATCTGCACCTTGTGCCGCGTGATATCGATGCCGACCGACCCGGCCGCCTGCTCGCTCGCCGCGATCGCCCGCAGCGCGCGCCCAATCGCCGAGTGATCGATCCGCAGCCCAACCCACACGGCGACGAACACCAGCAGCCAGATGAACCAGAAGAACGAACGGTCATCGCTCAGCGGTAGGCCGAACACCGCGAACTTCGGGATGCCGGTCACGCCCATAGGCCCGCCGGTGAAATCCACCTGCACCGCGACAACAATGAGCATCAGGTGGAGCGCCAGCGTCGCCATCGCCAGCACAAACCCACGCAGCTTCAGCAATGGCGGCGCGATCGCATAGGCCAGCAGCATCGCCAGCAAGGCACCCGCCACCATGGCGACGAACGGGTCCCAGCCATAACGCACGCACAGGATCGCATTGGCATAGCCGCCGATCATACTGAACGCCGCCTGGCCGATCGCCAGCTGATGCGCCAGTCCCAGCAGCAACACGACTCCAACCGTGCTGACCGCCATCGCGCCAGCGCTGATGCCAACACCCAGGTGATAGCTATCCGGGAAGCACAGAGGATACAGCAACACCGCAACCAGAAACGCAACGGTGGCAATCGCGGACTTATGGCTCACGGACCGCCCACCGTGGCGTCCACGCGCCCGCGCAGGAACACGCCGCCTTGCAACAGCAGCCACGCCATCAGCACGCCGTAGACGATGAAATCCTTCCAACCCGACGAGACATAGCCTGCGCTCAACGCCTCCAGCAGGCCGATGAACAGGCCCGCCCCGACTGCTGCCGACGGCGACCGGAACCCGCCGATGATCGCGCCAATGAAGCCCTTGGTGCTGTAGCTCAGCCCGGCGTCCCAGCTCGCCAGGACGATCGGCGTGATCACCACGCCGGCGAGTGCCCCGGTCGCGCCGCTCACCGCAAACACGATCACCCGCAGACGCTCGGCATTTACGCCCATCAGGCGCGCCGCCTGCAGATTGATCGCGCACGCCCGCACCGCGCGCCCCGTGCTGGTGTAGCGCAGGAACCCGAACGTGCCCACGAGCAGCAACACCGTGGCGCTCCACACCCATAGGCTCGGCACCGGCAAGATCGCCCCGAACAGGAAGAACACGCCATCACCGGAAAACCCAGGCACGCTCAGCGCATCCTTGCCCGCGACGATCAGCGTCACGCCGCGCAACACCACGGCAAAACCGACGGTGGTCGTGATCTGGATGAAATGCGGCTGCCGGCGTACTGGGGCCAGAGTCAGCACCTCCTGCGCCGCGCCGGCCACCGCGCCGAGCGCTGTCGCGGCAAGGATCGCCACGGCAAACGGCACGCCAAGTCCGATCAACCACGCCGCCGCCATGCCGCCGAGCATGACGAACTCGCCCTGCGCGAAGTTGACCACGCCCGAGACATTGGCGCACAGCACGAACCCCAACGCCACCAGTGCGTAGATGCAGCCGGTGGTGAACCCAGGCAGCAGCAGTTGCAGGAAGACCGTGGTGTCCATCACTCAGCCGGAACAGACTTGCCGTGCTCCAGCTTGCCCAACGCGATCGACCGTGCGTCCTGCCCGGTGTGATCTGCCGGCGTGTACGTCACCGGCCCATTGATCGCTGGCAAATCCTTCAGCCGCTCCAGCGCATCGCGGATGCCCTGGCGCGATCCATCCGAATGCTCCACGGCCCCTGCGGTGATCAGACCGACATCGAACCCGAACACATTGAAGAAGACCGGTGTGCGCCCCAGCCCATCCGCCAGTTCCGCATAGTACTTCGCCGAAACGCCACCTAGCCCCGCGCCCAGCGAGCCGCGCTGCGTCATCATCATCAGCCCATCCGCGTCGGCAGCACCGCCGATGGCATCGAAGAACGCTTTGCTGATCGCAGCACCCGGCACCACCAGCGGTATCGTCATGCCAAGCTGCTTGTATTGCTTGAACGACAGGATGGCCGCGCGAGCGCTGGCACTGCTGTAGATCAGCTCCGGCTGCGCCACGCGGATGCGGGTGAACTGCGCATTAAAGCTGGTATCGTCGATGGCGAAACTCTCGTTCGCGACCAGCCTGTAGCCGTATTGCGGCGCCAGCTTCTCCAGGTTCGTGTGGTCGTACTGCCCGAACGTATCCGTGGAATAGAGATGCGCGATCTTCGTGTAGCCTTTGCGCTTGATGTACTCCGACAGGGCGATCATGTAGTCCCGGTTGGACGGCGCAACCTTGAACATCCAAGGATCGGCCGGAACCCCCAGCGTATCCGCCCCGCCCCCGGTGATGATCGGCACCTTGAACTCAGAGGCGAACGACTTCGCCGCCATTGCCGAATTGCTGTTGATGAACAGATAGATCAGCGAAATCTTCGGATCCGATGCCAGCTTGCGGAACGCATTCGACGCATTCACCGGATTGGTTTCGTCATCCAGCGTCTGCAGCACGATCTTCCTGCCCGGCAGTCCGTGCAGCTTCATCCAGGCATTGAACCCGTCGAAGGTGTCCTTCGTCGGCGCCGCGAACGGTCCGGTGACCGACGCAACCACGCCGATAGCGAATTCCGGCTCGTCGGCCACGGCGCGACCGAACGCGAGGCCGACCACGGCGGCCGCGCACAGAGACAGCAAGCGAAGTCGCACCGGATATTCCTCCTCCGTTCAGACCGAAACGGTCAGCGCGTCATACTCGTACAACCAGTCATAACGCGCACCCATCGCGCGCGGCGCGAACTCCCGATCCATGAACGCCTGCGCCTGCTCCGGATCCGCCAACTGCGGATTGTGATAGCGCGATACATTCTCCAGCGACCCGAGCACAATCCGTGATGTCCGCTCCAGCCGCGCCGCCTCATAGTGGCGCAACGCCTGCGGCACATCGGCGTAGAGCTCCAGGCACCGGGCCAGCACCATCCCATCCTCGATCGCCATGTTCGCACCCTGGGCCAGGAACGGCAGCGTCGGGTGGCAGGCATCCCCCAGCAGGCTGATGCGTCCCACGGACCAGCGCTGCAACGGCTGCCGCCCCAGCATCGCCCACTTGTAGGGCGTGTCGATCGCATCGACGATCGCCAATACATCCGGATGCCAGCGGGCAAAATCCCTGCGGCACTCGTCGACCGTGCCCGCCTCCGACCAGCTTTCCACCAGCCAGTCGTCCCGGTCGATCGCGGTGACGAAATTCAGCAGTTCGCCGCGCCGCAGCGGATAGGTCACCACGTGGCCATACGGCCCGATCCAGGTGTTCCCATGCTGCTGCCGCATATGAGCCGGCAGCCGCTCCATCGGCACGACACCACGCCACGCCATAAACCCGGTGAACGTCGCCCGCCCATCGCCGAACAGTTGTCCGCGAATCCGCGAGTGCACGCCATCGGCGCCGATCAGCGCATCACCCCGCGCCCGCTCGCCATTCTCCAGCAGCAGCGTGGCACCGTCCGCGTCCTGCTCGAACCCCACGCCCCGTGCGCCCACATGCACCGCGCCAGGCGCCCTTGCCGCCAACGCCTGCACCAGCGCCGCGTGGAAATCGCCCCGATGCACCAGCCAGTACGGCGAACCGAATCGGGCCACCGCCGTCGCACCCAGGTCCTGCACGCGCCACGCCTGCCCGGTATTGAACAGCCGCATATCCTTGGCCGTCGGCACCGAGGCGATTGCCTCCATCGCCGCCTGCAATCCCAAGTGGCACAGCACGCGCGAGCCATTCGGCGAGATCTGCACACCCGCGCCAATCTCGCGCAAATCGGCCGCCTGCTCATACAGCGCGACCTCGAACCCGCGCTGCAGCAGGGCCAGTGCGGCGACGATGCCGCCGATACCGGCGCCGGCGATCAGAATCCGTGGCTTGCCCAAGTCCCCTCCCCGTGCGATGGCACGCACACAACCGGGAACTCGGATCGGATGCAAGCAGGAGATTGAGATGCTGAACGAACTACCGTTGCGGTTGCATCACCATGCCTATGCGGTCAAGGATCAGGAGGCGAACCGCCGCTTCTTCGAGGACATCCTCGGCATCCCACTGGTCGCCACCTGGTGCGAACGCACCTTCCGCCCCGAGGTCGGCCGCGAAGTGGACTACTGCCATACCTTCTACGAAGTCGGCGACGGCGGCGCGCTTGCGTTCTTCCAGTTCGCGGACGAGGA
>DATJJM010000225.1:0-10386 GCA_035492535.1 Acetobacteraceae bacterium
GAAAAATGATCGGCTCTCATGCCGGCCTTCATCTTCAGCGCCGCGATGAAGTGGTGCTTGTCGGGGAGCTCCTCCCACACGCTGGGCAGGAACAGCGAGCGCAGGCCCATGTCCTCGATGATCAAACCGTCGATGCCTGGCTGCAATTGCGACAGCAGATCAGCTTCATCATCGAACCGCATCGGTGTCGGTGGTGTCAGCACGGAGACCGACAGCGACAGGCCCGCGAGTTCCAGCCAGTTTAGCCGAGGGAACCGCGAGTCGCGGAATGCCGCGTTGAACGCATGCTGCACCACGTCGACGATCAGCGGACGGGTCGCGACAACAGACCCGATGCAGCCGCGCAGTGATCCATCGGGCCGCCGCAGGGTGACGAACGCGGCGCCGGGCGCGGCGAGCAATGAAGGGAGGCTGGGGTCGGTCTGCACATTGGCCGGTTGGCCGGTGTCCAGCCCGAACGCAATCGATCGCCGCGCCAGGTCGATCAGCACCGGGGCGATTGCCTCGACCCTGGCCTGTTCGTTGTTGTCCGGGCTGGGTTCGTACAGCGCCCACGCGCCGTAGCCCACGACCCGGTCGCGCGGGCCGGCAGTGTCGCCGGAATTGCGCAGGTCGAGGCGCTCAATCGCCATGCCACGCGCCTTCGCCGCGCGCAGCAGTCCCTTGGTCGCCAGCGAGCCGCAGGCGTGTGTGGGTGTCAGCACATCCGGGTCGAAACGCTCGATGGCTTCGGCGGTGACCTGGTCGATCTGCTGGCACGCGGCGTAATCACGGTAGTGCGAGAGGTCCGTCGAGATGACGATCAGCGTCTCGGGGCCGCCCCATAGCGCTTCGATCACCGCGGCCACCGCCTCGGGCGACGCATCGCCGGTGACGATGGGCACGAGGCGGAATTCGCCCAGCATCTGCTGGAGGAATGGCACATGCACTTCCAGCGCATGCTCGCGGTCATGCGCCGCATCGAGCACGCCCACCATCGGCATTCCGCGCAGCACGTCGAACGCCTCGCGGTCGATCGCGACGGTGCCGCCCGGCATCGCCCATGCCTCGGACGCATCCACGGCGATGCCGCGGAACGCGACGTAATGGGACGGCCCGATCAGTACCACGCGCCTGATCCGGCCGCGCGCCACCGCCAGCCGCGCGTAGGCCCGTGCCGCGACGCTACCGGAATAGATGTAGCCGGCGTGCGGCCCGATGATCACCTTCGGTGGGGCGGCGGTGGGGGCGTCGTTGGCCGCCTCGGAGAGGAACTGCGCGAGCTGCCGCTCCAGCACGTCACGCTGCGCTGGGTAGAAAGATCCGGCCACGGCAGGCTGGCGGATTGCATTCATCAGTCCCAGATTAGCACACATGGAGACTGCGCTAGAAGGCACGCTCTTCCCTGGCCGCTACTGGCACCCTCTGCCCGATGGCCGTGTGCAGTGCGACGTGTGCCCGCGGTTCTGCAAGCTGCACGAGGGCCAGCGCGGTCTTTGCTTCGTCCGCGCGCGGCACGACGATGGGATCGTGCTGACGACCTACGGGCGGTCGTCTGGCTTTTGCATCGACCCGATCGAGAAGAAGCCGCTGAACCATTTCCTGCCCGGCACGCCCGTCTTTTCCTTCGGCACCGCCGGGTGCAACCTGACCTGCAAGTTCTGTCAGAACTACGACATCAGCAAGGCGCGCGAGGTCGATCGGCTGAACCAGGACGCCACGCCGCAGATGATCGCCGACGCGGCGCGGCAACTCGGCTGCCGGTCTGTGGCGTTCACCTACAACGATCCGGTGATCTTCCTGGAATACGCCGTCGATACGGCGCGCGCCTGTCATGAGGTCGGAGTCAAGACCGTCGCGGTGACCGCCGGCTACATCACGCCGGACGCACGCCGCGAGTTCTATGCGCATATGGATGCCGCGAATGTGGACCTGAAGGGCTTCACCGAGCCGTTCTATCGCAACCTGTGTGGCGGCCGGCTGGCGGACGTGCTCGATACGCTCGTATGGATAAAGACACATACGAATGTTTGGCTGGAAGTCACCACGCTGCTGATTCCGGGCGAGAATGACGGCGATGCGGAGATCGGCGCGCTCTCCGCCTGGTTCGCCGCGGAACTTGGCCGCGATGTGCCGCTGCATTTCTCGGCGTTCCATCCCGACTGGCGCATGCGCGATCATCCAAACACGCCGCCCGCGACGCTGACGCGTGCCCGCGCCATCGCGATGAGCCATGGGCTGCGCTACGTGTATACCGGCAACGTGCACGACGGCGCGGGCGGCAGCACGTACTGCCACGCATGCGGATCGCTGCTGATCGGCCGCGACTGGTATGAACTGGCCGGCTGGGGGCTGGATGGCAACGGCTGTTGCAGCACGTGCGGCACAGCGGCTGGAGGCGTGTTCGAGCCACGGCCCGGCACCTGGGGACGGAAACGCCAACCGGTGCAGTTCGGCCGCGGGTAGTCCCTCCACCCGTTGCGGCCTGGCAATAGCCGTTGCACAGTGTGCCGCGAGACGTGGAGGAACGTATGAAAGGCTTTGGACTCGCTGCACTGATCGCTTTGGCGATACCGACGCTCGCGTATGGCGATGAAAAGATCCCCGATGTGCAAGGCAAATGGATCGGAAAGAGCCATTCTGTCGTTGTTGGCCACGGTGCCCATTGGCCGAACAGCGATGGCAGCTACAACAAACCGGGTCTGTTCTCCAAGGACCTGGTGATTGAAATCACCGGACAGTCGGATCGGCGCGTGTGGGGGATCACGACGCTGTCGGGCAATGGCGAGCAGACCCGCGAGCCGTTCATCGGCGAGTTGTTTGGACCAAAGTACCGGGAGCTGCTCGTCGCTGACACCGATGGTTATCTGCGCGGCACGTTCACTGGCAATCAATTGTCGTTCTGCTATGCGCAGGCGGGCAAGGAAATGGCTGTGGTCAGTTGCAGCGAGCTCAAGAAGTCCCGCTAGCTGCATCAGGTCCCAAGACGCGGCCGGATGATGCGTTGAAATGCGTCCACCTCTGCCTCCGGCATGACGTAACCGCCGGCGAGATCGTGGGCCGGGAACAGGAACACATCATCCACGCCCGCTTCATCATGTGCTTGCAGCAGCCGTTCGGCGCAACGCTCGGGCGAGCCGAACAATCCGAAGGCATCAGCGATGCCGTGCGCCTCGACTAATGTCGTGGGATCCTGTCCGCGCGGTACATCGAAGCCCGCCTCGCGCAGCCAGCGAAGATTGGCGGCACTGGGGTATTCGAGGAATGGCTGACCTGGCGCGAACCAGCTTCGCACCCAGCGCGGGCCGACCTGGTTGTCGTCACCGAGGCCGAGCGTCACCACGTAGATCACCGGGAAGCCGTCCAGCGACCGCCCTGCCCGCTTCGCTCCTGCTTCGAGATGCCGCCGTGCTGCGCGGATCGATGCCGGATGCAGACCGACGAACAACACCGCGCCATCTGCGACCTCGCCGGCCAGTTCGATCATCCGAGGGCCGGCCGCCAGTAGATACACCGGCGTCGGCACGGCACCGATGTTGCGCAACTTCGTGGTTGTCGGCCCGAACGCGACCGCCTCGCCGGCGAGAAGGCGGCGCAGATCGCCGATCGCCTCGCGCATCACGGCCACGCCTGCGCGCGGCTGGCCGATGCTGCGCGTGGAGATGAACCCGGGTGCCACTGTCAGGAGTGTGCGCCCAGGTGCCACCTCTTCCAGGCTGTGTGCCAGCGAAGCGAGCACCAGCGGATGACGCACGAGTGGGCTGGATGTGGCGGGGAACAGCCGCAGGTTCTGCGTTGCCTGCGCCGCGAGAGCCAAGGCGAGGTAGGCGTCGCGGCCGCTCGAGGGATGGTCGTGAATGCCGACGCCGTCGAACCCTGCATCCTCGCAGCGCGCGACGAACGTCGCGATCTCTGGCAGCGGACGTCCCACCGGAACGCGGATCGCAACGCGAAGTTGGGACATGGCGTGCTCCTTGCTGTCCGGCCACCGTAGCGTTGTGGCAGTCCGAGACATATCCTGGCTCGGCCAGGAGGGATCAACCCATGTATGCCGGTGAACGGCTCGCTGAATTCGTCGCCACGTCGCAGTGGGATTCGGTGCCGCGACAGGTTCGTCACGAGGGCAAGCGGTCGCTGCTGAATTTCCTGGGCTGCGCGTTGGGCGTTGCGCGCACGCCGCCGATCGAGATGGCGCTGCGCGTGCTGCTGGCGCTGTCAGGCGACAGCCGCGTGACAGTGCTGGGCCGTTCCGAACGGCTCGATCCGCTGGGCGCTGCGTTCATCAATGCGATCAGCGGCAATCTGCTGGACTATGACGATACGCATCTGCGCACCGTGATCCATCCGTCCGCGCCGGTCGCGCCCCCGGCACTCGCACTGGCCGAACAGCGAGGCCTGTCCGGTGCGGCAATGCTGCACGCGTTCATTCTTGGTGCCGAGGTCGAATGCCGCATCGGCAATGCCGTCTCCCCCGGGCATTACGCTCGCGGCTGGCACATCACTTCCACCTGCGGCGTGTTCGGCGCAGCGGCAGCCGCGGCGAAGCTGCTGGGTTTGGATGCGATGGGGACCTGGCACGCACTGGGGATCGCGGCCAGCCAGTCGGCCGGCATCATCGAAAACCTGCCGAGTGCGGCGAAGAACGTCAGCGTCGGCAATGCCGCGCGCAACGGGTTGTTCGCAGCCTTGTTGGCGGAGCAGGGCTATACAGCTGCACCGACGGCGATCGAGGGGCCGCTTGGCTGGGCGCGCGCGATGGGTGATGAACCGGCTGTGGCGGAGATCACCGAGGGCCTCGGTGAACGCTGGGAACTGCTGAGCAACACCTACAAACCCTACCCGTGCGGTATCGTGATGCACAGCGTGATCGATGCCTGCCTGGAACTGCGGGAGCAGGTCGCGCCGGAACAGATCGCGCGGATTGTCATCTCCGGCGAGCAGCTGCTGCTCGATCGCGGCGATCGGCCGGTGATCAATGAACGCGATGCGCGGGTCAGCATCCATCACTGTGCGGCTGTCGCCTTCCTGTTCGGCGCCGCTGGGCTGGAGGAATTTTCTGAAACGGCGGTGCACGATCCTGGCGTCGCTGCCCTGCGGGCGAAGACGGAGGCACGCGTCGACGCTGCCAGCCCACGAGGTGCGGCCACGGCCGACGTGTTCACCCATGATGGGCGGCATCTGCGAACCACCGTGCTGCATGCCAAGGGCAGCAAGGAGCGGCCTTTGTCGGATCAGGAGATCGAGGTGAAGGTGCGACAACAGGCTGCCGTCGCCGGCGTCGATCAGATGATCGCCGCGGCGTGGCGGATCGATACACTGGCAGACATCGGGCCGCTGCTATGCGCATCCTGCTGATCAATGCCAACACCACGGAGGCCGTCACGCAGCGGATGGCGGAGGCCGCCCGCCGCGTTGCCGCTCCGGACGTTGAGATCGCGACAGCGACGGCCCGGTTCGGTCCGGCGATCATCGGCAGCCGGGTGGAAACCGCCGTTGCCGCTGCTGCCGTGGTGGAACGCCTCACGCAGGCGGAGGGCTATGATGCCGTGATCATCGGCGCCTCGGTCGATCCGGGTCTGGCCGCCGCGCGCGAGATGTTGGACGTCCCCGTGGTTGGCATCACCGAGGCAGCGCTGCACGCCGCCTGCCTGCTTGGCGGCAGGATCGGCGCCATTGTCATGTCGGCCAACAGCGACACGATCCTGCGCGAGATGGCGGATGCGTATGGGCTGGGGACGCGGCTTGGTGCCGTCCATACGCTGCCGATCACACCGCTCGAATTGCTGGCAGATCTCGATGCGGCGACGCGCGCCATTGCGGCCGCGGCCGAGGCGATGGTGGCAAGCGACGGCGTCGATACGATCGCATTGATCGGTGCGGTGATGGCGGGCATGGCGACCGTCGTGCAGCCCGCATTGCGTGTGCCGGTGCTGGAAGGCGTCAGCGCGGCGGTCGGGCTTGCCGAGGCGCTGGTGCGGCTCCGTGTGTCGCCTTCGCGTGCAGGCAGTTATGCGAGACCGCCAGAGGAGCGCATCGCGGTGCTTGCGCGCGCGCTTGGGGAGGCATCGGGCTGACGGCACACCGAGATTGCTTCGCTTCGCTCGCAATGACAATGTGGCTGGCAGGGAGGGATCGTCATGGCAGGCAAGATTCGCGTGGGTATGGTGGGTGTAACGCCGAACCGCGGCTTCTCTTCCATCGCGCATATGCCGGCGCTGCAAGGGCTGCCGGAATTCGAAGTGATCGCTGTCTGTACGACGCGGCAGGAATCCGCTGAGGCCGCGGCGCGGCATTACGGTGTGCCGCTGGCGTTCGCCGATCCGGTGAAGCTGGCGCAGCATCCGGATGTGGATATGGTGACCGTGTGCGTGAAGGTGCCGGATCACTTCACGCCGGTGATGGCGGCGATCGATGCCGGCAAGCACGTCTATTCGGAATGGCCGCTCGGCCGCACCACCGCCGAGGCGATGCAGATGCGCGATGCGGCCGAGCGCAAGGGCGTCCGCCACGCGGTGGGATTGCAGGGCCAGGTGTCGCCCTCGATCAACTATGTCAAGGACCTGATCGCGGACGGCTATGTCGGCAAGCCGCTGAGTGCGACGCTGTTTGTCAATGCGGCGAACTGGGGTGCGTCGCTGGATCGCTCCTATCAGGCGGACTTTGCCAACGGCGCCAACCTGATGACGATCACCGGCGGACATAACCTGGATGCGTTGTGCTACTGCCTCGGCGAATTCCGCGAACTGTTCGCCTTCGCGGTCAGCCAGCGCGCAGAAATTTCTACGCAGGACTCGGGAACCGTCGCCAAGGATGTGCCGGACCAGCTCGTGGTCAGCGGCGTGGTCGACAGCGGCGCGGTGGTCTCAGCGCAGGTGCGCGGCGGCATGGCGCGCGGCAACGAATTCATGCTGGAGATCCATGGCTCGGAGGGCGACCTGTCGCTGAACGCGACCACGCGTGCCTCCACGCAACGTCAGGAACTCACCGTCAAAGGTGGTCGCGGCGAGGACAAGGGGGTGGAGGTGATGGAGGTGCCGGCGAAATATCGCTGGGTGCCAGATACGGTGCCGGCGGAATCGCCATATAACGTGGGCCAGCTTTATCAGGCGTTCGGCAAGGCGATCCTCGATGGCAGCCCGTTCCATCCGGACTTCAACGACGCGATCACGCGGCACCAGATGCTGGACATGATCGTCGCGGCCTCGCGCAGCGGCCAGAAGCAGGTTCGCTGATCCATGGCACGTGACCACATCCGTATAGGCTGCGGCGCCGGCTTCGCCGATGACCGAATCCCGCCAGGTGTGGAGATCGTCGAGCGCGGCGAGCTCGACTATCTCGCGATGGAATGCCTCGCCGAGCGCACCATCGCGCGCGAGACGCTCGACCGCGCCAAGGACCCGAACAAGGGCTATACACCCGTGCTGCTGGAGCGCATGGAGGCGATCATGCCGCCTGCCCTGCAACGCGGCGTCAGGATCGTCACCAACATGGGTGCCGCCAACCCGATGGGTGCCGCGCGCGCCGTGCGCAAGCATGCCACGGACTGGGGCTGCCCTGACTACACCTGCGCCGTGGTGACCGGCGACGAGGTCACTGAGGTGATGCGCGCGCATCCGGAATTGCCGCTGATGGAAGACGGCGCGCCGCTGGAATCGCTGCTGCCGCGCATGGCTTCAGCCAATGCGTATCTCGGTGCCGATGTGGTGGCGCGCGGCTTTGCCACCGGTGCCGAGGTGGTGATCACCGGACGCGTCGCAGATCCTGCGCTGTTCCTGGCACCGATGCTGCATGCGTTCGGCTGGTCATATGACGATTACCCGAAGCTTGCCAACGGCACACTGGCGGGACACCTGATGGAGTGCTCCGGCCAGCTTACCGGCGGCTGCTTCGCCGATCCTGGCAGGAAGGAGGTCGAGGACCTGGCTGGCCTCGGCTATCCGCTGGCCGATGTATGGGCGGATGGGCGCGTGGAAGTGTCGAAGACACCGGGGTCCGGCGGGCGTCTGGATGTCGCCACCTGCACCGAACAGCTTCTGTACGAGATGCATGATCCCACGGCCTACATCACGCCCGACTGCGTGCTCGATGCATCCGGCGTGACGTTCGAACAGCTCGCCAAGGACCGTGTCTCGCTGCATGGCGCGCGGGGTAAGCCTCGCACGCCAAGCTACAAGGTCGTGGTTGGCTATTTCGACGGCTATATGGGCAGCGGCGAAATGGGCTTCGCCGGGTTCAACGCGTTGGCACGCGCGAAGCTGGGAATCGAGGTCGTGAAAGAAAGGCTGCGGCGGCGCGGCCTGAGCTATGAGGAAATGCGCATCGACTTGATTGGCATGAACTCGCTGCACGCCAACGATGCCGATGCGGCACCGGAACCGTATGAAGTGCGCCTGCGCATCGCGGCGCGCACGCCGGACCGCAAGGCGGCAGAGGCGGTCGGTGCGGAAGTGCGCAGCCTGCATATGCAAGGTCCCAGTGGCGCCGGTGGCGGCGTGAACTTCGGTGCGCGGCAGATCCTGGCAGTGAAGTCCGTGCTGATCCCCCGCGAATGGGTGAAGCCGGAGATCGTCGTGGAGCACGCGGCATGAGCGTGCGGGTCTACGATCTTGGCCATGCGCGGGCGGGCGATAAAGGCAACACCTCGAACATCTCGGTCACCGCGTATAGCGACGAAGCATGGCAGGTGCTGCGGCGCGAGCTGACGCCAGACGTGGTGCTGGCGCAGTTCCGGCACCTCGGTGCGGGGCCGGTGCGCCGGTATGAACTGCCGCAGCTGCGGGCACTGAACTTTGTGATCGAGAATGCACTGGGTGGCGGCGTGACGCGATCGCTGGCGATCGATCCGCACGGCAAGAGCCTGAGCGCGCTGATGTTGACGATCAACTTGCCGGGGCATAATGAGGGCCAGAGGGGATAGCGCGCTACGCTTCCCGCAATGACAAAACGTCGCGCGCCGCTTGCAGATCGGCCGTGGCAAAACCCTCGGTGAAGGAGTTGTAGAGCACGGCTAGCGCGTCGGCCGCCTCGCCGTCATGCGCCCGTGCAAGGCTGATCGCGATCCGCAGCTCCCAGGACCGTGCATGCTGCTGCCGCGCCAGATCGCGTGCCCGCAACAGCAGCGCGTCCGCGTCATTGCCCCGCGTCAGCTCTGCCTTGATGCGGAGCAGTTCAGGCAGGAACCACTCCTCGCCGCTTTGCTCGCACCGAGCGATCGCCTGATCCACCCGCAGCACCGCCAGATCGACTTCGCCCGCCTGCCCCAGGCACACAGCCAGCTCGCCCAGCAGCGGCAGATAACGTGGCAGCATCACCGTGTCACCAGCCTCGTCGAGTTCCGCGCGCAGGACGCGTAGCCCGGCCTCGGTTTCGCCGCGGCGGATCATCACCGCGCCCTTGAAGCACTGCGCCCAGAGCTGCCAGTTGCGCAGTGCGTGACTTTGCGCGTGATCCAACAGCATGTCGCTGTAGTGTTCCGCGGCGTCCAGATCGCCGCTGAACAGAGCCACCGGGCAGGCGCCCTGCCCCAGCACGCTGCCGAACGAAAGCGCGCTGCCGACGCCACGTGCTTCCTCGACATTCGCTGCCACCACGCGCATCGCCTGGTCGGCAAAGCCCAGGAGCCACAGGATGCGCGCCTGGAAATAATGTGCGGTGATCTGCTGGTCGAACTGGAAGCGCGCGCCAAGCCGATGGCCTTCCGTTGCCGCGTAGCGCGCCAGGGTGCGATCGATGTGCTGGCGCGCCTGCAGCTGGTCGCCCATGAAATGCAGCGACGTGGCCAGCATCCGATCGGCCATCATCAGATCGACCGGGCTCGATGATGGCGCGACATCGGCGGCAAAGTGCCGCGCCATCTCCAACGCGTCGTGCTGCCGCCCGCTGTTGAGGCGGTCCACCCACAGCCCCCACCGCGCCTTCAGCCGATAGCTGGTGTCGTCCAGCCGGCTCGCGAGATCGAGCGTTGTCTCCCACGCTGCCCTGGTCTCGCGCGCGGTACCGACCGCGAACATCAGCGACCAGCCAAGCGCGGCTGCAAGCTGCATGCGCGCACGATCAGGATCGCGAGCCTGGTCGAGGCTCGCCAGCGAACGCTCCACCCACACGCGGCATTCGCCCATCAGCGAGAGCTGTACCCAGAGCGACACCACGGCGATTGACAGCTCGATGCCGAGTGCCACATCGCCTTCGGATGAAAACGCCCATTCCAATGCCACCCGGACGTTGTCGATATGCCGGGCATAGATGCCGCGCCATTCGGCGGCGGGGCGCGTTTCGTGTTCGGCCTCGGCGGCGATGAACAGGTCACGGTAATGCATGGCATGGCGACGCTGCGCGTCACGCAGGTTGCCGCTTTCCCGCAGCTTGTCGCGTGCATACAAGCGTGTATTATCGAGCAGCCGGTAATAT
>DATJJM010000226.1:0-3518 GCA_035492535.1 Acetobacteraceae bacterium
GACCGACTGTGCGCCGTGCAGAACGTTGCAGATGGCGTAACGGGTGCCGAATGCGCCGAGCGCCTGGGAGCGCAGCAGGTCGAGATCGGTGCCGCCGGCGCCCGTGGGTGGCTTCCAGTCGGGGCGGCAGTTGATCGGCGCGTTGGGCGGGAAGGCGGAGGCGGTGTAGTTGTCGCGTTCCAGGCCGCGCATCAGAATGTGCGAGCGCCAGTATTCGTCGAAATACGGCACCAGCACCTGCATGCTGGGCAGGGCCGGATGGATATCGCAATCGATCGCGCCGGGCGCGGGTACGCTCACAGGCCGTCCTCCTTTGTTCCCTGAGGATAGGGCGTGGCGGCGGTGGGTTCAATGCGTGGGGCTTGGTTTCAGCCCTCCCAACCGAGATGGCTGAGGAAATCGCGCGTCCGTTCCACGAGTGGGGCTTCGAAGATCTGTTTGGGAGGACCCTGCTCGATGATGGCGCCACGCTCGAACACCACGACGTGATCTGCCACGCGGCGGGCGAAATTCATTTCGTGCGTGACGACCAACATGGTCATGCCTTCCTCGGCGAGCTGTTTCATCACGTTCAGGACTTCGCCGATCGTTTCGGGATCGAGCGCGGAGGTGGGTTCGTCGAACAGCATGATGTCGGGCTGCATGGCCAGCGCACGGGCGATGGCGACGCGCTGCTGCTGACCGCCGGAGAGGTTGGCGGGATAGCTGGCGGCTTTGTCGGAGAGGCCAACTTTCGCCAGCAGCGCCGTGGCGCGCTGTTCGGCGTCCGCGCGGGAGAGGCGAAGCACGGTCAGCGGGCCGCTCATGATATTGGCGAGCGCGGTGCGGTGCGGGAACAGCTCGAAATTCTGGAACACCATGCCCATGCGCTGGCGGACCGCGCGCATGCCGCGTGGGTCGCGCGGCATGGTCTTGCCTGCCAGCTTGATCTCGCCACCGTCGATCAGTTCCAGGCCGTTGGTGCAGCGAAGCAGCGTGGACTTGCCGGAGCCGGAGGGGCCGATCAGGCACACGACCTGGCCCGGATGCACCTGCATGGAGACGCCGGAGAGTGCGACGAAATCGCCGAAGCGTTTTGCCACGTTGACGTAGTCCAGCATGGGCGTGGTCATTCGCTGATCCCGGTGCGGCGGTTGAGCCAATCGACGAGCTTGGCCTGTGGGTAGCCGAGCATCCAGTAGATCGCAGCCATCGCGGTCAGCATCTCCAGCACACGGAAGGTCTGCGAGCGTATCCGCATCGAGGTATACGCGAGGTCGCCGACCGCGATGACCGAGACGAGCGACGTGTCCTTGAACAGCGATACCCATGTGCTGGCGAGCACGGGCAGCACGCGGCGGATGGCCTGCGGCAGGATGACCTCGCGCATGGCCTGGAAGCGGCTCATGCCGAGGGCCAGCGCCGCTTCGCTCTGGCCCCGGCGGATCGAGGCGATGCCGGCGCGGAAGGTCTCGCCGTTGTAGGCGGAGACGTTGAGCGAGAGCGCGATGAGGGCGGTGACGATCGGAGAGAAGGCGAAATCGAAGGCGAGCGGCAGCATGTAGTAGGCAGCGTAGATCACCAGGATCAGCGGCAGGTTGCGGAAGAACTCGGTGAAGCTGGCGCTGATCGCGGCGAGGATGCGCGAGCCGGAGAGGCGGAGAAGGGCCAGGATGATGCCGCCTGGAATAGCGATCGCCATGGTGGCGACGGCGAGCATGATCGTGAGCTCGGTGCCTTGCAGCAGTTCGCCGGCATGCGTCTGGATGATGGACCAGTCGAAGGTCATGAGCGCCCCAGGTGCACGACGTGCGTATAGACGATGTCAACGACGCGCGTGATCGGGAACAGGATGATGAAGTAGATGGCCATGGCGACCAGGAAGACCTCGATCGGATGGAAGCTCTGGCCGGCAACGGTCTGGGAGCGGTTCATGTATTCGGGCACGGCGATGACCGAGGCGATGGCGGTGTCCTTGATGGTGATCGAGAGGATTGAGCCGAAGGCGGGCAGCATGCGGACGATGGCCTGGGGCAGGATGATCTCGCGGATGGCCTGTGTGCGAGACATGCCGAGGGCGAGGGCGGCGCGGGTCTGGCCGGGGCGGACGGAGGTGACGCCGGCGCGGATGATCTCGGCCACGTAAGCGGCGATGTGCAGTGACAGCGCGACGAGGGCGGCCCAGAAGGGCGGCAGGGTGACGCCGGTGACGATGGGCAGCGCGAAATAGGTCCAGACGAGGACCACCAGCACCGGGATGGCACGCATCGAGTCGATATAGAAGACGAGCGGGATGCGCAGCCAGGCGGGGCCGTAGCAGCGGGCGAGGCCGACGGCGGTGCCGACGATCAGGCTGCAGAACACGGTGAGGGCGGCGAGCGCCAGCGTGAGGCCAAGGCCGCCGAGCAGGAACTGCCAGCTATCGAGCAGGGGGGAGAAATCGAGGTCCATGGTGGGGCTATGGTGCTATGCGGGCGAGGTCGGCATCCGGAGGAGCCAAGGCGTGGATGCCACCCTTCGCCGGCATGACGGTGGGGCCGTCACTTCATCGCCGATACCACGTCCTGTTCGGCGGTCACCAGCTTTGCGTGCACGTCCTTTTCGACCGCGCGCAGCCAGTCGAGGAATGCGGGCTGGTTCTTGTCGATGGCCATGCCGACGGGCTGGGCTTTCTCGGTGCTGTCCTGGCAGTTGTTGGCGCCTGGCAGCACCGCGAGGCCCTTCACTTTGCGCGCCATCGGCACGAACGGGATGCGGTTGATCGGGGCGGCGTCGGCGCGCTTGGCCATGATGTCCTCGAGTGGGGCGGTGGCGCCGGAGTTCGCTACGCCGAGGAACTTTGCGTTGGGGAAGCGCTGCTTGACCCAGCCTTCCTCGGCAGCGCCGATGAAGTAGGCGATGGTGATGTCAGGCTTGTTCAGGTCGTCCACCGTCTTGGCAGCGGCGAATTTCGGGTTGTCGGCGCGGCCGAACATGCAGACCGAGGTGTTGGAATAGAGCACGAAGTCCACGACCTTGTCGCGTTCGGGGGTCTCGGCGAGGGCGGTGATGGAGATGTCCACCTGGTTAGCCGCCAGCACCGGGATTTTGGTTTCATGCGAAACCAGGACGGGCTGCAGCTTGACGCCGAGGCGCTTGGCGTATTCTTCCGACAGCACCCAGGCGGGGCCGGACCAGTGGTCGCCTTCGCCGGTGGTGTTCTCAACCAGCCAGGGCGCATTCGCCAGCACGGCGACGCGCAGAACGCCGGCCTTCTTGATCGCGTCGATACGCGGGCCGGATGGCGCCGTCTGGGCGGCAGCCGGCAGGGACAGCAGCATCGCTGCCAGGAACAGGCGGACCATCGTCATTTTCCTCCAATGATTTGCAGTGTTTGTCGGGCGCCGTGCTTGGCCAGACGTGCCAGGGCTTCGGCCACTTCGGCGCGGAACGGTTGCAGGGCCGGTGGCACGATGTCGGGGATGTTGAAGATCGAAAGCGGGTCCTCTGTCGCGGCCGCGCGCAGACGGTTGGCTTGCGGATCATCCAGGGTCAGGGGC
>DATJJM010000227.1:0-4541 GCA_035492535.1 Acetobacteraceae bacterium
GAACTCGCTGGACGCCGGATCGAGCGCATACGTCACGTCCTCGCCCGGTCGGTATCCCGCCGCCTCGCAGGCCTTGGTGATGAACCCCAGCGCCTCGTCCGCCGACTTCAGGTTGGGTGCGAAGCCACCCTCGTCGCCCACGTTGGTGTTGTGCCCGGCATCATGCAGCCCCTTCTTCAGCGCGGCGAAGATCTCCGAGCCCATGCGGATGCCGTCTGCCACGGTGCCCGCCCCGATCGGCTGGATCATGAACTCCTGGATGTCGATCGGATTGTCCGCATGTACGCCGCCGTTGACGATGTTCATCATCGGCACCGGCAGTGTCCGCGCATAGACACCGCCGACATAGCGATACAGCGGCAGCCCTTGCTCCGCCGCCGCCGCCTTCGCGGTTGCCAGCGACACCGCCAGGATCGCATTCGCACCAAGCCGCGACTTGTTCGCCGTGCCGTCGAGATCGATCATGATCTCGTCGATCTTCACCTGCTCGATCGGGTCCATGCCGCCGATGGCATCGAAGATCTCGCCCTCGACATTGGCGATCGCGGTCTGCACGCCCTTGCCGCCGAACCGCGACTTGTCACCGTCGCGCAGTTCCACCGCCTCATGCGCCCCGGTCGAGGCACCCGATGGCACCATCGCCCGCCCCATCGCTCCGCTGTCCAGCACCACGTCCACCTCGACGGTCGGGTTGCCGCGGCTGTCGAGCACTTCGCGGGCGATGATGTCGGCGATGCTGGCCATGGATAATCTCCGTACTGTCCGTCATGGCCGGGTCAAGCTCGGCCATGACGGTTAGACGCGGACGTCGGTGAATTTTTCTTAAACGCGCTCGATCAGTGCTGCTATGCCCTGGCCGACGCCGATACACATCGTCACGACCGCCCGCTTGCCGCCGCGCATCTCCAGCGCGTTCACCGCCGTCAGCGCCAGCCGCGCGCCCGACATCCCCAGCGGGTGGCCGAGTGCGATCGCCCCGCCATGCGGGTTCACGTGCTCCGCATCGTCCGGCAGGCCGAGCTGCCGCGTCACCGCCAGCCCCTGCGCCGCAAACGCCTCGTTCAGCTCGATCACATCGATCTCGCCCACCTTGATGCCAAGGCGCTCCAGCAGCTTTTCGGTCGCCGGCGCCGGCCCGATGCCCATGATCCGCGGCGCCACGCCCGCCGTCGCCATCGCCACCACGCGCGCCCGCGGCGTCAGCCCATGCCGCTTCGCGGCGGCTTCCGACGCGATGATCAGCGCCGCCGCGCCGTCATTCACACCGGAGGCATTTCCCGCGGTGACCGTGCCGCCCTGCTTGCGGAACGGTGCCTTCAGCTTGGCCAGCCCTTCAAGTGTCGTGTCGCCGCGCGGATGCTCGTCACGCTCCACGGTGATCGTGCCCTTGCGCCCTTCGATCGACACCGCGGCGATCTCTCGGGCGAAGAAGCCGCTGTCCTGCGCCGCCTTGGCGCGCATCTGAGAGCGATAGGCGAATGCGTCCTGATCGGCCCGGGTCACCTGGAAATCCTCGGCGACATTCTCGGCGGTCTCCGGCATCGCATCCACGCCGTACTGCGATTTCAGCAGCGGGTTGACGAAGCGCCAGCCGATGGTGGTGTCGTAGATCTCCGCCGAACGCGAGAACGCCTCGGTTGCCTTGCCCATGACGAAGGGCGCGCGTGTCATGCTCTCCACGCCGCCGGCGATCATCAGTTCGGCGTCGCCTGCGCGGATGGCGCGCGCAGCAGTACCGACGGCGTCGAGACCAGAGCCGCACAGCCGGTTGATTGTCGCACCGCCGATCGTCGACGGCAGACCTGCCAGCAGCAGGGCCATGCGCGCGACATTGCGGTTATCCTCGCCGGCCTGGTTGGCGCAGCCATAGATCACATCGTCAAGCCGCTCCCAGTCGACAGATTCGTTGCGCTCCTTCAAAATCCGCATCGGGTGGGCAGCCAGATCGTCGGTGCGAACGTCCTTCAACGCGCCGCCATAGCGGCCGATCGGCGTGCGCACGAAGTCGCAGATATAAGCGTCGGCCATGGCGATCCTCCCGCAAAGTCGATTGGCGTTGGCCTAGGGCATCCGGCGCCCGCCGGCAAGTTCGCCGCAATTATGCCGCTACCACATGGCAGCGACAGAACTTCGCATCAGGAGGGAAACGACATGCGATCCTCGCTCCGCACGAGCCTCATCGCCGCATCATTCACTTGTCTCTGCGGCGTCGTGGCGCACGCCGATCTCCGCACCTATTACCATGTCGGCAGCTGGGACGCGTTCAGCGGCCAGGGCGCGAACGGGACGACGGTCTGCGGCGTCGGGACCACGAACCCGGTGGACAATCGCAATGTGTCGATCCGCTTCGTCATCGGAGGCGAGGACGTGCTGTTCGAGGTGAAGAAGCCGAGCTGGAACATTCCGTCGGGGACCCTGCTTCCCGTCGTGATGCAGGTGGGACTGAATGTGCCGTGGACGGAGCAGGCCGAGGGGTCCGGCCAGATGATCTCGTGGATCATCGACCGGGCCACGATGCAGACCTTCGATCAGCAGTTCCGGGCCGCAAGCTCGATGACGCTGAGTTTCCCGACAGGCAATGAGCCGCCGTGGACATTGAGCCTGACCGGTTCGATGGCGATTTCCAACGCGTTCGGACGCTGCGTGACCGACCTGACGGCGCAACAGGGAGCGTCACATGCCGCCGCGGCACCGGCCGCGCCCACACAACCATATGGACAGACGCCGACGCAGCCATTCAAGCCGGCGCCCGCCTCCGGGACGCCACAGCCAACCCAGCCAACGCAACCAAGCCAGCCGAGCCAGCCGCCGCAGCGGTAGATGCCATGCGCATGAGCAAGTCGATAGCCGACTACGTCGCCGGTCCCAGCACCTGGCGCACCAGGTTCACCCAATAGTTCAGCACGACAGGCACGATGGCATCGTTGAAGTCGTAGCGATCGCCGTGCAGGCCCTCGCCGGGGCCAGCGTCGCCGGCTCCGATCCAGGCGTAGGCGCCGCCGGCCGCGCGGACCATGGTGGCGAAATCCTCGCAGCCGAGGCTGGCGGCGAAGTCCGTGACAACGTCGGCGGTGCCAACTGCGGATCGCGCCGCCGCTACGGCATTTGCTACCGGCTCGGCGGTGTTGATCACCGGTGGATAGCCTCGCTGGTACTCGACCTGCGCGCTGACGCCGTGCGCCGAGGCAATGCCGGCGGCAATCTGGCCCAACTGCCGCTCGCATAGATCGGACAGGGACGCATCGAAGAAGCGGCAGGTGCCCTGTAGCCACACCTCGCCAGGCACCACGTTGCCGACGTTGCCGCCATGCACCTGGGTCAGGCTGACAACCAGCGGCGTTTGCGGATCAACCGCGCGGCTGACGATACGCTGCACCGAGTTGATGAAGGCACCGGCTGCCACGATCGGATCGTCACCGAGATGCGGCATCGCGGCATGCGCGCCGGTGCCGGTGAAGCGAAGCTCGAAATTATCGACCGCCGCCATCATCGGACCCACGTGGCAGGCGATCTTTCCCAACCCCAGGCCGGGCCAGTTGTGCACGGCGTACACCGCGTCCATCGGGAACCGCTGGAACAGTCCGTCCTCGATCATGCGGATGCCGCCGCCGATATTTTCCTCGGCCGGCTGGAACACGAAATGCACGGTGCCGTCGAAATCCGCCTGCTCGCTGAGCAGCTTCGCCGCACCGAGCAGCGCCGCCGTGTGCCCATCGTGACCGCATGCGTGCATCACGCCGGCATTGCGCGATGCATGCGGCTTGCCGGTTCGCTCCGTGATCGGCAGCGCATCGAGCTCGGCACGCAGCCCGATCGATCGCGTGCCCGCGCCTCGCCTGAGCACACCGACCACGCCGGTGCCGCCAATGCCCTCATGCACCTCCAGTCCGAACGCGCGCAGCCGTTCGGCGACGAAGCGCGCGGTTGCCGTTTCCTGAAATCCCAGCTCCGGATTTGCGTGGATGACGTGGCGCCAGCCGATGACCTCGGGCGTGATCGCGACGATCGGATCGTTCGGCAGCATTTGTCGTCGCCCCTTGTCCGCACTATGTCTGGCGATGCTAAGCCGGACGAGGCAGTGCGTCTTGAACCAGATTGACCAGACCACCTATTGGCGGCATCCGCGCTTCCCCGACCTGTGCCTGCTGAAGGCACGCTTCACGCGGCATCGCTACGAGCTGCACACGCATTCCACCTACGTCGTCGCGTTGATCACGGCAGGCTGCGAGCAGCTTCGCATCGGCTCGCGCCAGGTGTCAGCGCCGCGCGGCACGGTACTGATCGTGCATCCCGAGGAGTGCCACGATGGCCAGGCCGGCGCGGCGGAAGGCTGGTCGTACCGCACGCTGTATCCTTCGACGGCGCTGATGACGGACATCGCGCGCGAGCTCGGACACAACGCGCCGCCCGTGTTCGCCAGGTGCGCCATCGAAGACCCATTGCTGGCGCGCGCGATCGACGTCGCGCATCGCGACGCGGAGCAGGATGGCGACGATGCCGAGGCGTCCCTGATGACGGCGATGCGCTATCTGGTCCGGTGC
>DATJJM010000228.1:0-34036 GCA_035492535.1 Acetobacteraceae bacterium
TAGATGACGGATGTGGTCGGTGGGCTCGATGAAGGTGCGGCCGACGTAGTGGTTGCGGATGATACCAAGCTCGAACGGAATGCTGCTTTCAGTCGCGTAGCCCATGGCGGCAGGTACGCCGGAATCAGGCACCGGCACGACCACGTCGGCCGGGACACCGCTTTCGCGTGCCAGTTCTGCGCCGATGAGTTTGCGCGCATCGTAGACCGGCGTGCCCTCCATCACCGAGTCAGGGCGGGCGAAGTAGATGTACTCGAAGACGCAGAAGCGTTCGCGCGAGCGGCCGAACGGCTTGATGCTGCGCACGCCCTGTTCGTTGATCACCACCACTTCGCCGGGTTCGACGTCACGGATGAAGTCGGCACCGACGATGTCCAGCGCGCAGGATTCCGATGCAAGCACCCAGCCTCCCGTGCCTTCGTTGCCGATCCGGCCGAGGATGAGCGGGCGGACGCCCAGCGGATCGCGCACGCCCATCAGGGCCTCGTTGGACAGCGCGACGAGTGAGTAGGCACCAACCACCTGCTTGAGTGCGTCGATCAGCCGATCGACGACGGTTGAGTAGAGGCTGATCGCGATCAGCTGGATGAACACTTCCGAGTCCGTGGTGGACTGGAACAGGCAACCACGGCGCACCAGCGTGCGGCGCAGAACGTGCGCGTTGGTGAGGTTGCCGTTGTGCGCGACCGCGAAACCGCCGAATTCGAAATCGGCATACAGCGGCTGGACGTTGCGCAGGATGGTTTCACCGGTTGTGGCGTAGCGGTTGTGGCCGATGGCAGTGGTACCGCGCAGCGAAGCCATGACGCGAGCGTCGCTGAAATTGTCACCGACCAGGCCGAGGCCCCGGTGCGAGTGGAAGTGCTTGCCGTCGAACGAGACGATCCCCGCCGATTCCTGACCCCGGTGCTGCAGGGCATGCAACCCCAAGGCGGTCACGGCGGCGGCATCGGGCACGTTCCAGACCCCGAACACGCCGCACTCTTCATGGAACTTGTCGTCATGCGGCGAGGTCAGCACCATGCCTAATCACTCCTATTTACGGCTTACGGCCCGCCCCAGCGGGGTGGCGTGCAGCAGCGCATCAGCAGTCGCCTGGCGGCCGGGCGGGGCGTAAAGCTGCGGCCGGTGATCCTCCGGTATATGTTCAACAACCCATCTGGCACCCTGGTAAACCGGCCAAACCGACTGTGAATTCCGCACGACCTCTGGCCAGCGATCCACCTGTACCACCATCCCGGCAATGATATAGGCGATCACCACCAGGGCCGCACCCCGTGCGAGGCCGAATACCAGACCCAAGGTCCGGTCAAGGCCGCCAATCACCGAGTCGCGCACCAACGAGCTGATCGCGCGGGCAATGATCATCAGGATGATCAGGCTGACCAGGAAAATCACGCCGAACGCAGCCGGATCGACCCACGGCGTCCCGTGGCCCAGCCACTGTTCAACCTGCGGCCGCACCAGGGGCAATGCCCGCACTGAAATGAAGATCGCGCCTGCCCACGCGGCCAGCCCCAGGACCTCCCGAACCAACCCACGTGAGAACGCGAGCAGCCCGGATACCCCCAGTACCGCCAGCACAACGAGGTCAACCCAGGTCATCAAACCGCCACGACAGAGGAAGCTGGCGGGTTATCCGATGCAAAACGCGCGGCGCCAAGGGAAGATCATGGGGGAACCGGCGAATTGGCCGCGAACCGGGCAACAAGATCGGAGATGTGGCCGATTTCCGTCAGTGCCAGGCTCTCCGGCGCGGCCAGGGGGCGATTCCCGCGCGCCACGCGCCGCGGCAATGTCGCCTGTCCAAATCCAAGCTTGGCCGCTTCCTTCATTCGGGACTCGGCCTGGGCCACCTGGCGGATCTCGCCGGACAGGCCGATCTCACCGAAGTAAACCATGTCGGGATCGGTCGGCTGTCCCGTGGCTGCCGATACCAGGGCTGCCGCGACGGCCAGATCCGCGGCAGGCTCGCTCACGCGCAGTCCACCCGCGATGTTCAAATACACATCCATTGCGTTGAGCCGCATGCCGCCGCGTGCTTCCAGCACGGCGAGCAGCATAGGCAATCGGCCGCCATCCCAGCCGATGGCGGAACGGCGCGGCGTGCCGGATGGGTTTGGCGATAGCAGCGCCTGGACTTCGACGAGGACCGGCCGGGTGCCTTCGAGGCCGGCGAACACCGCGCTGCCTGCGACGTTGCCTCGCCGTTCGGCGAGGAACAGAGCGGACGGGTTGGCCACCTCGGCGAGACCGCGATCGGTCATTTCGAACACGCCGATCTCGTCGGTCGCGCCGAAGCGGTTCTTCACCGCGCGCAGGATGCGAAACTGATGGCCGCGGTCGCCTTCGAAATACAGCACCGCGTCCACCATGTGCTCCAGCACGCGCGGACCGGCGATCGCGCCATCCTTGGTGACGTGGCCAACGAGGACCAGGGCGAACTGTGCTGTCTTGGCAAGCTGGATCAATTCGAAACTGGAGGCGCGGACCTGCGCCACGGTGCCCGGCGCACTTTCGATCGTGTCCAGCCACATGGTCTGGATCGAGTCGATCACGACCAGCGCGGCGTCGCCGGCGCCCTGCAAGCTGGTTGAGATATCGCGCAGATTGATCGCCGCAGCGAGTTCCAGCGGGGCGTCGTGCACGCCTAGCCGGCGGGCGCGCAGGCGGGTCTGCTCAATGGATTCTTCGCCGGAGATGTAGAAGACCTTTCGCCCGGCGCGCGCGAGGCTGGCCGCTGCCTGAAGCAGCAAGGTGGACTTCCCGATACCAGGATCGCCGCCCACCAGCACGGCTGAGGCGGGCACGAGTCCGCCGCCCAGGACACGGTCCAGTTCCTCGATGCCGGTTGCGTAACGACGGGGTGGTTCGGCGCTCCCAGCCAGACCGACGAAGGCAACGCGCCTGCCGGCAGTTCCTTTGGCTGCCGGACCGGGCCGCGCGACGATCGCTTCCTCGACGATGCTGTTCCATTCGCCGCAGGACTCGCAGCGGCCGGTCCATTTGGGCGCGACCGCGCCGCAACTCTGACAGACGAAGCGGGAGGTGGATTTTGCCAAGGCGGTTCTAATAGCGGTTGGCGGTCAGCATGGCCTGGCCGCCGCCTGCGTCCTTTACCGTGCTTACCAGCAGCAGCCACTCGCGACTGCCTTGTGTTGCGACGTACTCGCGGTGCTTCAGTGTGCGCTCCTCGGGATCATTCTTATCCGCGGTTACCTTGAAGGTTATCTTTGCCTCGTTCAGATCCTGTTCGAGATTCGTGACAACGCTGGTGCCAGTCGCCGTTTCGGCGACCGCCGAGCATGAGCCTCCATCCTCTGACACCAGCACGAACTTGCCATCCTTGTTGGAGGCATCGAACACAACGCCTGGCAGACCGTAGAGGAAACCGTCGGCCACCTGCTTTGGCAGTTCGTTGAGGCCGGTCTTCCTGGCCCAATCGCGCAGCGCCACCTTGTCGCCGGCAAATTGGACGCAGCTCTGCATGAATAATCCGGCGACCTGTTTGGCATTGATGTCAGGAGCATTGTCCGCGCTCGCGGGAACGGCGACAGCTGCCCATGTGGCGAACGTCATGACGCCCAGAATGCGCGGCCGCCTCATGCCTTTACCTTTGATCGTCGCATCGCAACGGCGCTCATGCGTCCAAATTACGCCGCGCCTGATCGTTTGTCAGTGGTGCCGATAGCGCAACCTAACGGCGGAGCTCCATCTGGATCGGTCCCTCCTGCCGTCCGTGGGTGAACTGGTCGACGATCGGATTGCCGCTTTCCATCAATTCGCGGGCCGGACCCTGCCAGATGATCCTGCCGCGGTGGATCATGGCAGCGGCGTCCCCGATGCGGCGGGCGCTGGCGATGTCATGCGTGATCGCCACGGCGGTGCTGCCGAGATGCTTCACGCAGGTCACCAGCAAATCGTCGATCACGGCTCCCATGATCGGGTCGAGACCTGTGGTTGGCTCGTCAAAGAACATGATGTCGGGCTGTGCGGCGATGGCGCGGGCGAGGGCGACGCGCTTCTGCATGCCGCCGGACAATTCCGAGGGATAAAGTTGCCCGACAGTGTCCGCCAGACCCACCTCCGCGAGGAAGTCGGCAGCGCGGGCCGGGCCGTCCGCCCGGCGTAGCTTGTGTTGGGCGAGCAGGCCGAACACCACGTTCTCCCAGACAGGGAGGCTGTCGAACAACGCGCCGTTCTGGAACAGCATGCCTATGCGGGAGCGAAATCCCTCCTGCTCGCGGCGGGACAGCGGAAGGATGTTTGTGCCGTCGATCTCGATGCTGCCCGCGTCCGGTTCGATCAGGCCAAGGATGCATTTGAGCAGGACGGATTTGCCGGTGCCGGAACCGCCGATGATCACCATCGAGGTGCCGGGCATGATGTCTAGGTCGATGCCGTCTAGGACGAGTTTTTCGCCGAATGATTTGCGGACGTTACGGAGGCGGATTTTTGGGGTCATCGGATTTTAAGGTTCCACACGGAGAACACGGGGAACCACGGAGAGCCACTGAGGAAGATTATGCTGGTGCGCGGCGAACTGACCGAGCGCGTCATCGGTCTGGCCATCGAGGTCCATAGGGAGCTTGGGCCGGGACTGCTGGAATCGGTCTATGAGGAATGTCTTTGCTATGAATTGTCGGAAGTGGGAGTCCCCGTTCAGAGGCAGGTCAAGGTGCCTATCGTTTATCGTGGCAGGGTGCTGGACGACGGGTTCAGGGCGGACATTGTGGTTAACGACGAGCTGATTGTTGAGATCAAGGCAGTGGAATGCGTCCTTCCGGTGCATGAGGCGCAGGTTCTGACCTATCTGCGGCTCACCCGGTATCGTGTTGGCCTGTTGATGAACTTCAATGCACTGCGCCTGAAGGACGGCTTGAAACGCTTCGTCGTGTGAGAGGCACCTTCTCGGTGGTTCTCCGTGGTTCCCCGTGATCTCCGTGTGAACCCTTCTCTTCCTCATCGCGCGAAGAACATCTCGGTCAGGATGTAATCGAATGCCAGGATCAGGATCGAGGCGCTAACCACGGCGGCGGTCGTCGCAGCACCGACGCCCTCGGCGCCGCCACGGCTGTGGTAGCCCTGATAGCAGCCCATCAGCGCGATCAGGAACCCGAACACTGCCGCCTTCGCGAGGCCCGATGTCACGTCCATCGCCTGCACGAAATTGAGCGTGTTGTGCAGGTAGGTCTCGACGTTGAAGCCGAGCTTCAGAGTGGACACGATGAAACCGCCCATCACGCCGAGCACGTCGGCAACCAGAACCAGCAGCGGCAATGCAATGATCCCGGCAAGCAGGCGCGGTGCCACGAGGTACTTCATGGGGTTGGTGGACAGCGTGGACAGCGCATCGATCTGATCGGTGACGCGCATCGTGCCGATCTCGGCGGCCATGGCCGCACCGATGCGGCCGGCGACCATCAGCCCCGCCAGCACAGGGCCGAGTTCGCGCGTGATCGACAGGACAACAACATTGGCGATCGCGCTCTCGGCGGAGAAGCGCGCGAAGCCTGTGTATGACTGCAACGCCAGCACCATGCCGGTGAAGACGGCTGTCAATGCGACGACGGGCAGGCTGAAGTAACCGATCTCCAGCAGCGCGCGCGCGAACAGGCGGCCATAGAACGGTGGCCGCACCAGGTGCGACAGGCCGACGACTGCGAACAGGGCCAGCGAACCGGTGACGCGGCACGCGCCGATCACGCCGCGACCAACGGCGGCGAGCATGTCCAGCAGCAAGGTCACGCGGGCGTGTAGATCCGATGAAAGCGGTGGCCGAGCGAGGTCAGCACCTCGTACCCGTTGGTGCCGGCGGCGACGGCGACATCATCGGGCGTCTGCATCGGGCCGATGATATCCAACCACGCGCCAGGCAACACGCCTGCAGCGCCCGTTACATCGAAGGTGGTCAGGTCCATGGAGACACGGCCTACCAGCGGCACGGGGGTGCCGTCAAAGAAGGCGCGGCCTTTGTTGGACAGCGTGCGGTGCAACCCATCGGCGTAGCCGATCGCCGCGGTGGCGATGCGGCTGATCCGCGCTGCATGCCAGGTGGCGTTGTAACCGACGCCTTCACCCGGATGAACGTCGCGGACGGCGAGGACCCGCGCCCGCAGCCTGACCGGTTGGCGCATCGGGTTCGGGCGAGGGGGGATCGGGTTGATACCGTAGAGCGCGGCACCTGGGCGGGCGAGGTCGGAACCCCAGCCTTCGCCGAGGAAAATGCCCGACGAGTTGGCGAAGCTGCGCGGCGCCGCCGGAAGGCCGGCGCAGGCCGCGGCGAAACGTATCCGCTGATGCTCATTCAAAGGGTCATGCGCCGCTTCGGACGATACGAGGTGCGTCAGTACGTAGCGCAGGTCGAATGGCGCAAGTCGTGCATGATCCTGCTGCAAAACGGCAAGCTCGCGTGCGTCGAGGCCGAGCCGCGACATGCCGGTATCGACATGCACGATCGCCGGAAGCTTGCGCTCCAGCCGGTGTGCCTGCGCACCCCATGCATCGATCTCCGCAAGCGACCCCAGCACCGGAACGATATCGTGCGCTAGGTAGTCGGCCTCGCTGCCGGGCGTGAGGCCGCCAAGCACCGCGACCATCGCATCCGGAACGAGCGCGCGGATGGCCAATGCCTCATCGAGAAGGGCGACGAAGAAATATCGGCAGCCGGCGGCGTACAGGGCTGGCGCGACGTGTTGAGCGCCAAGGCCGTAACCATCCGCCTTCACGACGCCGGCGACAGGCCCTGTTCGATGCAACCCACACAACAGGCGCCAGTTAGCGACGATCGCTCCGAGATCGACTTCGAGAACCGCTCCGGCGCGGTCAGCCGCCGCCATGGTCGGAATGCGCGCGGTCCAGATCAGCGAAGCGGGTGAATTCGGCCTCGAAGAACAACTGGATCGTGCCGGTCGGGCCGTGGCGCTGCTTGGCGATGATGAGATCGGCCTGGTTGTGGGCGCGCGCCATCTGTTGCTGCCACTCATCCATTGCTGACTGGAACTTTTGCTCGTTCTCGAACGCCGCCAGCTTCGGCATGCGCTGTTCCAGGTAATATTCATCGCGGTAGATGAACATCACCACGTCGGCATCCTGCTCGATCGTGCCTGATTCACGCAGGTCGGAAAGCTGCGGCCGCTTGTCCTCGCGCGATTCCACCGCACGCGAAAGCTGGGACAGAGCCAGCACTGGCACCGACAGCTCCTTGGCGATCGCCTTCAGCCCCTGCGTGAGCTGGCCGATTTCCAGCACGCGGCTTTCCGGCCTGGTGCCGGCGGCGGGCCGCATGAGCTGGATGTAGTCCACCACGATCAGTGCCAGCCCTTTGGTCCGCTTCAATCGCCGCGCGCGCGTGCGCAGCGCCGACAGCGTGATCGCCGGCGTGTCGTCGATCTCGATCGGCAACGCAGCGATTTCGCGCGATACCTGCACGAACTTATCGAAATCGCGCTGGCTGATCTCGCCGCGGCGAATGCGGTCGCTGGAGACCTGCGACTCCTCACTGAGCAGTCGCGTGGCCAACTGGTCAGCGCCCATTTCCAGCGAAAAGACGGCAATGCAGCGCTTCGCGATCGCGTTCGGATCAGTGGCGCGCGCTTCCGCCAGGATCGACTTGGCTGCGCCGGATGCGACCGCCATGGCAAGCGCGCTCTTGCCCATGCCGGGGCGCCCCGCCAGCACGATGAGATCGGACCCGTGCAGCCCGCCCATCTTCGCGTCGAGGTCGCGCAGACCTGTCGTGAGGCCGGACACGTGGCCCGAGCGGTTGAAGGCGCGCTCAGCGGCGACGATGGCGTCGGTCAACGCACGCTCGAAGCTGACGAATCCGCCGCTGACGGAACCATCGGTAGCAAGCTGGAACAGCGAATGCTCGGCCGCTTCGATCTGCTGCGCGCCGGCGAGTTCCGCGTCGGCGCCGAAGGCGTTGTTCACGACAGTCTCGCCGATATCGATCAACTGGCGGCGCAGCCAGGCGTCGTGGATCGCTCGGCCGTACTCGCTCGCGTTGATGATCCCGACCATGGCGGTGAGAAGCTGCGCGAGATAGGCGGTGCCACCGACCTCTTCCAGGATGCCGGAGTGTTCGAACTCCGCCTTCAGAGTGACCGCATCGGCGAGCTGTCCGGCTTCGATGCGCCGCACGATGGCCTGATAGATGCGGCCATGGATCGAGTCGGCGAAGTGGTCCGGCGACAGGAACTCGGACACACGCTCATACGCACGGTTATTTGCCAGCAATGCGCCGAGCAGTGCCTGTTCCGCCTGGAGATTGGATGGCGGCAAGCGCTGCGAAAGACCGAGGAGGGGCGAATCGATGGTGTTCACTGCGAAGCAGCATACGCGCACATGCGAAGGAGCGGCAGTGGTCTGATAACGGGGATAACGTGGATATCGGGGATGAGAAGCGGATTTGGCGTTACTGGAAGCAACCGCGGCTCAGTGCCAGGTCACGCACCCTCTCCCGACGCTTCTCCCGCGATGCGGATATCAATCGCACTAAGCGTCCGCCCTGGACCTCGCGACGGCGCGCTCCCGCTCGGTGATGTAGTCGCGCGTCAGAGGAGCTGCGGTCTGCTGATGAGCGAGCTGGATCTGGAAGACCATCTGCCCGGCTCGGCGGAACGCGATCTCCGAGCCGCAAAGGTAGAACTCGAACATGCGGCAGAAGCGTTCGTCGTAGATTGCCGCGATGGTGTCCTGATTGGCAGTGAAGCGCCGCCGCCAATTTCGCAGGGTCTCGGCGTAGTGCAGGCGGAGGATCTCGATGTCGGTGGCAACCAGGCGGCTTTGCTCGAGCGGCGGCAGCACCTCGGACAGCGCCGGGCAGTAGCCGCCCGGGAAGATGTACTTGGCGATCCAGGGATTGGTGAAGCCTGGCCCATCGCTGCGGCCGATCGCGTGCAGCAATGCCACACCATCCGGGTTCAGGCAGCGTGCGATGGTGTCGAAGAACGGACGATAGAACCCGACGCCGACATGTTCGAACATGCCGACAGAGACGATGCGATCGAATTTGCGGTCCATGGCGCGATAGTCGCGGAGTTCGAATGTCACGCGATCTGCCAGGCCTTCGGCAGCGGCACGCGCCTGCGCTTCGCCCAATTGCTCGGTGGACAGCGTGATGCCGGTGACGCGCGCGCCGTAGTCACGGGCCAGGGTCAATGCGAGACCGCCCCAACCGCAGCCGATGTCCAGTACCGTCAGATCCGGCCGATCGAGGCACAGCTTTGCGGCGATGTGGCGCTTCTTGGCGATCTGCGCCTGTTCCAGCGTCTCGTCGCCACGGGGGAAGTAGGCACAGGAGTATTGCCGGTCGCGATCGAGGAACAGGCTGTAGAGCCGGCCGTTCAGGTCGTAATGATGGGCAACGTTGCGCTGTGCGCGCGGTGCCGGATTGTACTGATCGAAGCGGCGCTTCAACCGGCCTAGCACCGAGCGTAGCCGCGCGACGGGATGGCCCTGGTTGGTGGCCTCCAGGTTCAGCATCAGCAGGTCGAGCACGTTGTAGATACCGCGCTCGTCGGGGATGAGGCCGCCGTCCATATACGCTTCGCCGACGGCCAGCGTCGGATTGAAGATCATGCTGCGGATCGTGGCGTTGTCACGCAGCGTGATGGAGGCTTCGGGGCCGGGGCCCGCAGTCCCCACATATGTGGTGGTGCGTCCGTCCGGCCAGCGAATTGTCAGCTGGCCAAACTTGATGAAGCGCCTGGAGATGGCGTCAAGAACTGCCTGCATGACCGGTAGCATGGCGCAATCATGACGGAATCGTCAAAGGGGATGTTTTGACCCCCTATCAGTTCATTCCGCGAAAGATCACAGATGCGTTAGTACCGCCAAATCCGAAGCTGTTCGACAGAGCGTAGTGGATTCGCCGCTCCTGCGCCGACCCGGCCACGCGGTCCACCACGCTGTCCCGACTCGGTTCGTCGAGGTTCAGGGTCGGAGGCGCCACGTTGTCACGCACGGCGAGAATGGAGAAGATCGCCTCGATCGCGCCTGCCGCGCCGAGGAGGTGTCCGGTCGCGGACTTGGTCGATGACATGGCCAGTCCGTTCGCGGCGTCGCCGAACACGCGCTCCACCGCCTCCAGTTCCAGATCATCGCCCAGCGGTGTCGAGGTGCCGTGCGCGTTGACGTACTGCACCTGGTTCGGCGCGATGCCGCCATTGCGGAATGCGGCGCGCATCGAGCGCACCGCGCCGTCGTGGCCCTCGGCCGGCGCCGTGATGTGATAGGCGTCGCCCGACATGCCGTAACCGGCGATCTCACCATAGATCTTCGCGCCACGCTTCTTGGCGTGCTCATACTCTTCCAGCACCAGCACGCCGGCACCTTCGCCCATCACGAAGCCATCGCGATCCTTGTCCCACGGTCGGGACGCCCGCGCCGGCTCGTCGTTGAATGCCGTGGACAGCGCGCGCGATGCGCAGAAGCCGGCGATGCCCAGCGCACAGACGGCAGCTTCGGCGCCGCCGGCGACCATGACGTCGGCATCGCCCCACATGATCAGCCGGGACGCATCGCCGATCGCATGCACGCCGGTGGCGCAGGCCGTCACGGCGGAATGGTTCGGTCCCTTCAGCCCATATTTGATCGACACATGACCGGACACGAGGTTGATCAGCGCTGACGGAATGAAGAAGGGCGAAAGGCGCCGCGCGCGTCCCTCGTTCACCTGGATCGACGCTTCATAGATGGTCTGAAGCCCGCCGATGCCGGAGCCGATCATCACGCCGGTGGCGCACTTGTCCTCTTCGGATTCGGGCAGCCAGCCGGAATCCTCGACGGCCTCGCTGGCGGCGACCATACCGAGATGGATGAAGCGATCCATCTTCTTGATGTCTTTCACCGGGATCCATTCGGCGAGGTCCAGGCCGCCCTCGGCCTTCACGCCGGCGGGCACCTGACCCGCGATCTTGCAAGACAGGTCTTTCGTGTCGAACGACTGGATGGCGCTGATTCCCGATTCGCCGGCGATCAACCGCCGCCATACACTCTCGACACCGAGGCCAAGGGGACAGGCAATGCCCATGCCCGTCACCACAACACGCCGCATTGCTACGATTCCTCCGAGGGGCCGCTCAGGCGGCCTTCTGCTTCTCGATGTATTCGATTGCGTCCTTCACGGTGCTGATCTTTTCAGCGGCATCCTCGGGGATTTCCACGCCGAATGCCTCTTCGAAGGCCATCACCAGTTCAACCGTATCGAGGCTATCGGCACCGAGGTCGTCGATGAATGAAGCTTCCGGCGTGACCTTCGCTTCCTCAACCCCGAGGTGCTCGACCACAATCTTTTTGACCTTGTCCGCGATCTCGCTCATCGGATTTTCAACTCCTCCTGAAGGCCCTGTGCCTGCCGCCGGACCAAGATTTTGCGCGCTTAGCATGGTTTCCGAGGGCGCGCCAACCGCCCGAGGCCCTGCTAAACCATGGCCATTCCACCGTTGACGTGCAGTGTTGCGCCAGTGACCCAGCCAGCTTCGTCGGAGGCCAGATAGGCCACTGCGGCTGCTATGTCCTCCGGTTTGCCGATTCTGCCCAGCGGTATGGCGTCGGTCAGCTTGGTCCTTTGCTGCTCCGACAGCTTGTCTGTCATAGCAGTTGAAACAAATCCAGGGGCCACCGCGTTCACTGTGATCCCGCGCGGCGCCACTTCCTGCGCCAACGCCTTGGTCATGCCGATCAGGCCGGCCTTGGCGGCGGCGTAGTTGGCCTGGCCGGCGTTGCCGGTGGCACCGACGATGGAGCCGATGTTGATGATCCGCCCGGCGCGCCGGCGCAGCATGCCACGCAGCGCTGCGCGGCTTAGGCGGAATGGTGCCGAGAGGTCAACGTCCAGCACCATCTGCCAGTCCGCGTCGCTCATGCGCAGTGCCAGGGTATCGCGGGTCATACCCGCGTTGTTGATCACGGCCCAAAGCGGGCCGGCAGCCGTTTCGGCGGTTTCGATCAGCGAATCCGGTTCGGACGCGTCCCGGAGGTCGGCTGGGCAGACGTGGGACCGGTCGCCGAGTTCGGTTGCCAGGGCTTCGAGCGCATCGCGCCGCGTGCCGGACAGCACCACGACGGCGCCCTGCGCATGCAGGGTGCGGGCGATTGCCGCGCCGATGCCGCCAGACGCCCCTGTCACCAGAGCCGGTTTGCCGTCCAATCCAAACATGCTCACAACACCTTCAGCAGGGCTTCGACCTCGGCCGGAGTCGCGGCCGAGGCGGTGGCGCCATCAGGTGCAAGCCGGCGCACTAGGCCGGACAGCACCTTGCCGGCACCCAGTTCGACAAAGCTGTCGCACCCGAGATCCACCATGGAATTCACGCATTCGCGCCAGCGCACCATGGCGGTGACCTGTTTCACGAGAAGCTCGCGGATTTCGGTGGGATCGGTGGCCTTGGCGGCTGAGACATTGGCGATCAGCGGCACGATCGGCGCGCGCGGCGGCGTGTTCTCGAGCGCCTCGGCCATGGCGTCCGCGGCGGGCGCCATCAATGCGCAATGAAACGGGGCAGAGACCGGCAACAGCATGGCGCGGCGTACCCCCTTGCCGGCGGCGAGCGCCACGGCGCGTTCCACGGCGCCCCGGTGGCCGGAGACAACGATCTGGCCGCCGCCGTTGTCATTGGCGGGCTGGATGACCTCCCTGGCGGGCGGGTCGCTTTCCGGAACGGGGGCTGCTTCGGCACAGATGGCCTCTGCTTGCGACATGTCGGCACCGAGCAGTGCGGCCATGGCGCCTTCGCCGGCGGGCACTGCCTTCTGCATGGTCTGGCCGCGCAATTTCAGCAGGCGGGCGGCATCGGCGATGTCGAACGCGCTGGCGGCGGCGAGGGCGGAGTATTCGCCGAGCGAATGGCCGGCAACGACCACGGCCTTCTGGCGGAGGGTGAAGCCGCCTTCCTTCTCCAGCACTTTGAGTACGGCCAGTGAATGGGCCATCAGGGCGGGCTGGGTGTTCTCGGTCAGCACCAGTTCCTCGCCGGGGCCTTCAAACATCAGCCTGGAGAGCTTCTGGCGGAGGGTTTCGTCGATTTCCTCGAACACTTCGCGGGCGGACGGGAAGGCGGCGGCGAGGTCGCGCCCCATGCCAACCGCCTGGCTGCCCTGGCCTGGGAATATGAAGGCATGAACCGGCATGAAATTGTCCCCTGTGGCGCGGCGGGGTAGCGAGGGGTCACGGAACTGTCAATGTGGGGATACGCCGGAGCGGCGGATAGGCGGGAAGGAATAACACGGATTGCACGGATTGGCTCGCTGCGCGAGCCACTGCACGGATTGCACGGAAAGATTTTTCTTAAGCCTTCGGCAATTTGGGTGGGACAGGGTTGCCTTATGGACGCGGGGCTGGCGCACGGCGGCGATACGACGAAGACGATTATTGGACTCGCGATGCGGGTGCATCGGCGGCTTGGGCCCGGGCTCCTGGAATCGGCTTATGAGGCTTGCCTGTGCCATGAGCTTTGTCGTGCCGAGCTGCCGTTCCGCCGGCAGGTTTCGCTGCGAATACGTTATGATGATGTGCAGTTAGATTGCGGCTATGTTGCGGATGTCATTGTTCGTGATGAAGTTCTGCTTGAGCTGAAGTCTGTTGAACGGATGCTGCCGCTGTTCCAGGCACAGCTTCTCACGTATATGCGTTTTGCTGGCTGTCGCGTCGGGCTTCTGATCAATTTCAACACGGTGTCCCTGACGGACGGTCTGAAGCGCTGCGTGCTATAGATTCTTCCGTGTAGTCCGTGCAGTGGCTCGCGCGGCGAGCCAATCCGTGCAATCCGTGTTATTCTTCGGCTGCCTCAGCCACACTGGAGATGCGCCGTATGGCCCAATTCATTATCCACACACATGGCCGCCTGCAGGAATGGGTGGCGGAGGAAAAGGGCTATTTCGCCGCCGAGGGCCTGGCAGACTACGTGCTGTCATCGCATGGCCTGCTGTCGCGCAGCCACGTTGGCACCCAGGCGCCCGCCAATCTCGACAACCGGCACGGCGCCTACCAGACCTATGAGGACGGGCGCGAGGCATCGGTGAGCTGCGCCTGCCACTGGACGGTGAACAAGGCTGCCGCAGCGAATTTCGGGCGGCTCTGGGGCGAATGCTACACGGTCTCGCCGTGCGGCGTGTTCGTTCCCGCTGGTTCGACGGTGCGCTCGCCGGAGGATCTGGCCGACGTCCCGGTGCATGTCGGCTATCAGTCCGGCAGTCACTACACGACGATCCAGGCACTGGAGCCGTTCCTTCCTCGCGAGCGGATCAAGCTGCGCTTCGGCGGCTCGCCGGCCGATCGGGTGGACCAGTTGCTGGACGGTGCCGCGCCAGCCGCCACCGTGTTCGGTGCGCAGTATTACCTGGTGGAGCAGCTTGGGTTCCGAAAGATCGTTGATGCCACCTTCATGATCGCGGCGATGGTGCCGCAGCACGCCGACATTGCCGATGTGCGCAGGTATTTCGCTGCCCTGCGGCGTGCGCAGGCCGATATCGATGTGTCGCACCAGCCGTATACACATTACTACGGCAATGAGCTGCCGGAACGGCATCATGCGCTGGTCGATGTGCGCCGCTTCGGGCCCGGCGAGCGGTTCGTGTTCGAGCCGTATACACAGGAGATGTACGAGAGCACGCAGGCGTGGATCGATGAGCGGGGCATTTTCCCGGCCGAGCAGTCGCACCCGCAAAATTACGCGGAGTCGGTCATCCGCCTGGTCGCTGCCGAATAGATCGGGCCGGGTTCATACTTCGAGCCATTCCCGCCGCACGTCGGGGTTGGCGTCGATATCGGCGGGCGTGCCTTCGAACACGATCCGCCCGTGACCCATGACATAGAGGCGCTGCGATATCGTCATCGCGATTGTCAGCTTCTGCTCTACCAGCAGGATTGCCACCCCGCGCCGGGCGATCTCCGCCAGCAGGCGGCCCACCTGCTCGACCAGCATGGGCGCCAGGCCCTCGGTCGGTTCGTCGATCAGGATCAGGTCCGGATCGCCCATCAGCGTGCGGCACATGGTCAGCATCTGCTGTTCGCCACCCGACAGCACGCCCGCGGCGTTGTTCTGCCGCTCGGCGAGATTGGGGAACAGCCGGAACACGTCGTCGAAATTCCAGCGCCCGAATCGGCCGGCCTGTTTCAATCCCAGCATCAGGTTCTGCCGCACCGTCAGCGTTGGGAACACCTGCCGGTCTTCCGGCACATAGCCAATCCCCGCGCGCGAGATCAGGTTGGTGCGCAGCCCGGCGATGTCGCGCCCTCGGTAGCGGATGGTGCCGACGGGTGCGACCAATCCCATGATCGCCTTGCAGGTGGTGGACCGGCCGACACCGTTCCTGCCAAGCAACGAGACGATCTCGCCTTCGCGCACGTCGAGATCGACGCCCTGGAGGATGTGGCTTTTGCCGTAGAACGCGTTGAGGTCGCGGACTTCCAGCATCATGCGGCCACCTTGCCGAGATAGGCTTCCTGCACCGCGCGGCTGGCGCGGATCTCGGCCGGCGGGCCGGAGGCGATCACCTGGCCGTAGACCACCACGCTGATCGTGTCGGCGAGGCCGAACACGACGCGCATGTCGTGTTCCACCATGACCAGCGTCTTTCCCTCGGTCACGCGGCGGATCAGTGCCACGGCATATTCGGTCTCGCTGTGGCTCATGCCTGCGGTCGGTTCATCGAGCAGGATGACACTGGCGCCACCGGCCACCGTCATGCCGATCTCGAGCGCGCGCTGTTCGGCATAGGACAACAGGCCAGCCGGCACGTCGCGCCGGATCGCCAGATTGAGGTCCGCCAGCAGATGTTCCGTTGCCTCGTTCAGCGCGCGCTGTCGCGGCAGCAGGTGCCAGAACGCGTAGCGGTAACCGCGGCTCCATAGCAGCGCACAACGCAGGTTTTCGAATACTGACAGGCGCGGAAAGATCGAGGTGATCTGGAAACTGCGCGACAGGCCGAGGCGATTGATTCGTTGCGGCGGCAGCCCATCGATGCGCGTTCCGTTCAGCGTGATCGTGCCCGACGTGATCGGAAAGCGTCCGGAGATCAGATTGAAGAGAGTCGTCTTGCCCGCACCGTTCGGGCCGATGATGGCGTGCCGCTCGCCGCGCACGATCTCGAGGTTCACGCCGCGAATGATCTGCGTGGCGCCGAAGCTCTTGAAGACGTCGGTCAACTGGATCGCGGCTTGGGCGTTCATGCGCGCGCGTCCTTAAGATCGTCGGTCACCGCCTCCCACACGCGCGAGAAGCGGTGTGCCTCCTTGTGCAGCCAGGCTCCGCCGACCAGCAACAGTGCGCCGGTGATCGCCCAGGGCCACGCGCTGGTGGAGTCGACCGGCGAGCCGAACAGCACAAGGCGTTTGCCCTGCTCTGCGCCGATTGTCAGGAAGGACAGCAGTTCCACGAGGCCGACGAATCCCAGTACGACCGCAAGGCCCGCCGGCAGCAGCCGCAGATATGGCACCGCCAGGCGCGACAGCCTGCCTGCGCGCCACAGCGGCTGATGCGCCAGGATGATCCCCGACAACCCGGTGGGCGCGAACGTCACCATCGCGATGAACAGCACGCCGACATAGATCAGCCAGGAGTTGGACATCAGGCTGACGCCGCTTTGCAGCAGTGTGATCAGCACGGCCCCCAGCACCGGTCCGGCGAACACCATGGTTCCCCCGATATACGCCATCAGCAGCGCGTTCGCTGACAGCGGGCTGGCGACGGCATCGAAGGTGACGATCTCGTAGGTGATGGCGTAGAGGCCGCCGCCGATGCCGGCGAAGAAACCCGCCAGCGCGAACTGGATGAACCGCACCATGCGCGGGTCGTAGCCCATGAACTGCGCGCGCTCGAAGTTGTCGCGGCAGGCGTTCGCCATGCGGCCGAGCGGCGTGATCGTCAGCAGGCGCATGAGGATCGCGGCGATGAAGGTCCAGGCGAGGATCAGGTAGTAGACCTGGATGCCTGACGAATAGGTCAGATGGAACAGGCTCTGATCGATCATCCGGTCGGTTTTGACGCCACCCTCGCCACCGAAGAAGTGGTGGAACATCAGTGCTGCTGTTGCCACGAGTTCGCCGATGCCGAGTGTGATCATCGCGAAGGCGGTGGCGCGCTGCTTGGTCGCCATTGAGCCGAACACGATCGCGAGGCCCAGGCTGGCGAGGCCGGCGAGCAGCGGCATCAGCTCCATCGGCACCGGCAGCATGTTGTCGCCGGCGGCGTTGAGGAAATGCACCATCGCGTAGCCGCCGAAGCCGAAGAATGTCGCGTGGCAGAGGGAGAACAGGCCGGCCTGGCCGAGCAGCATGTTGTAGGACAGGGCCAGGATGGTCATCAGCCCCATCTGGCTGAGCATGCCGAGGACGAAGCCGGCATGCCGGTGATGGGGCCAGTCGTAGAATGCCCAGGGCAGGGCTGCTGCGATGAGGGCGACGATCAGCCAGGGCAGCCAGTCGCGCCGGGTCACGTGTCGCGGGTCCCCATCAGGCCGCGTGGGCGGAACAGCAGGATCAGCACCATCATCAGCAATGGCAGCAGCGCACCGATCCGCGCGACGGGCACGGTGAGGATTTCGCCCAGCAGATCATCGGCGCGCAGTGCAATGCCGAAGGGGCGGAGAGCGTCCGCCACCGAGGCGTCGATCACCACCGCGAAGGTCGAGACCATCCCCATGATGATCGAGGCGATGAAGCATCCGGCCAGCGATCCCAGCCCGCCGAACACCACCACCACGAACACGATCGGTCCCATCGCATCGGCCATGCCGGGTTCGGTGGACTGGTAGTTGCCGCCGATCACCCCGGCGAGACCCGCCAGCAGGCAGCCTCCGGCAAATACGATTGTAAAGACTTGCGGCACATTATGGCCGAGCGATGCCACCATGTCGGGATGCGTCAGTGCCGCCTGGATGATCAGGCCGATCCGCGTGCGTTTCAGCAACAGCCAGATCGCGCCGAGCATGCCTGCGGACACCAGCAGCATGAACGCGCGATACGCGGGGAATTGCAGCCCGTACAGCGTGAACAGCGGAAAATCGAGCAGCGCCGGCACCCGATATGGCTCCGGCAACATGCCCCAGCCCATCTGTACCGAGCGGCCGATGATGAACACCAGACCGAAGGTGAACAGGAGTTCGGCGATGTGGCCGTTGCGATGGACGCGGCGGAGCCCCCAGACTTCGATCGCAGCGCCGAGCAGACCGCAAAGTGCGGGGGCCACGATCAGTGCCGGCCAGAAGCCGACCCACCGGCTGGTCTCAAAGGCGAGGTAGGCTCCCAGCATGTAGATCGAGGCGTGCGCGAAATTCAGCACGCCCATCATGCTGAAGATCAGCGTCAGCCCGGAGGCGAGCATGAACAGCAGCATGCCGTACACGAGGCCGTTCAGCAGGGAGATGATAAAGACATCCATGCGGAACGACCTCGTACGGCAGCAGCGCTTTGCGGGGCCTTACTGGGTTGGCCGCTTCATCTTGCAGGTGGTGGGAAGGGTCAGATCGGCCGCCGTGAGCTTCGCCTCTTCCTTCCAGCCGAGGCCGGTGTGCTCGGCGTCCAGCTTGGCGCTTTTTGTGAACACGGCCTCGCGCAGCGGGCTGAGCAGCTGGTGGTCCTCGGCACGCATGATGTTCTCGTCGCCCATCAGGTCGGTCATCTTCATGCCTTCCAGCGCCAGCGCCACCTTCAGCGCGTCGGTCGAGCCGGCCTTGTTGATCGCTGCTGTCAGCATGCGGAACATCGTCAGGTAATCGAGCGGGATGAAGTTGAAGTCGGCCTTGGCACGGAAGCCATCGACGAATTTCTGGGCGGCCTCGTTGTTTTCCGCCGCGGGCACGTTGTCGTTGAATTCCATCACCGAGGTCAGGCGATTGTCACCGGCTGCACCGATCGAGGTCGGGCCACCGGGCTGATGCGCGAGATAGACGTCGTAGCGGATGTCCAGCCCGGCGTCGTTGCCAGCCTTCAGCAGCAGGTTGAGGTCGCGGTCGTAGTTCGAGGTCACCAGCGACTGCGCGCCGGAGGCCTTGATCTTGGCGACGTAGGGCGAGAAATCCTGCACCTTGCCGAACGGCACGAGTTCATCGGCGACCACTTTGATATCGGGCCGGTACTGGGCCAGGTACTTCACCGTCGCCTTTTGCACTGACTGGCCGAACAGATAGTCCTGGTTCATCACGTAGACGCTGGTCACGGACTTCGGCAGCGTCTTGATGCGTGCGACGGCCCGCTGATCGACGTTGGCTGTGAAGCGGAATTGCCAGAAGTCGCACTGCTCGTTGGTGAGCTCGGTCGCCAGCGCACCGCAGTTCAGGTAGATCACGCGGTTGTCGGGATTGCGTGCATTGTGCTTGGACACCGCGTCGACCATCGCGGACCCGACATTCGAGCCAACGCAATGCATCACGAACGGGAGATTCTGGTCGGTGATGCTTTTCAGCGCGATCAGTGCCTCGGCGGGCTGCAACTTGGAGTCGAATGTAACCAGTTCGTACTTCTTGCCGCCGAGCGGGCCGCCTTCGGCGTTGACGATACCCAGAACGTAGCTGAATACCTTGAGGAAGTTGCTGCCGGTGGCGGCGAACGGGCCGGAGAGCGGATCGACGTAGCCGATTTTGATGGTGTCATCGGCGGCGCGCGACGGTGCGGCCGAGACTGCGATTCCCAACACTGCGAAGACGATCGCAGCCAGTATGCGCTGGCACTTCATATTTCCCCCTGCCGGCCTTCGGCGCTCGCAGCGCCCGTTCGTTGTTGCTGGTCGCTTATAGCTTGGCCGCGAGGGAGCCGACAACTAGACGATGCCACGCTCCATATCCGCCACGATCCGGCGCGCTGCCGCGGCCGGATCGTCCGCCTGGGTGATGGGCCGTCCAACCACGATGTAGTCGGCGCCGCGGGCAATGGCCTGCGCCGGGGTTGCGACGCGCTTCTGCTCGTGCGTGTCGCCGCCCGGCTCGCGAATGCCGGGCGTTGCGATCAACAGATGCGGTGCATCCGCGCTGGCGCGAATGGCGTTGGGATCGTCGGCGGCCGAGGCAATCAGTCCATCGCAGCCACACGTGACGGCCTGGCGAACGCGCAGCCTGACCAGGTCGGCGACCGGCACCGCGTATCCCATCTCCTTGACCGACGCATCGTTCTGGCTGGTCAGCACGCTGATCGCGAACACCTTGGTGCGGGTTGAGTTGCCGCGGCCGGAGACGGCGGCGCGCATGATCTCGGGATCGCCGTGCACGGTCACGATGCTGACACCACGCTCGGTGGCGCGGGCGACACCTTGGCGCACGGTTTCGCCGATGTCGTACATCTTGGCGTCGAGGAACACGCGCTTGCCCTGCGCGATCAGCGTGTCAATGAAGCGCTCGGCGCCTGGGGCGAACAGGAGCCATAGCCCGATCTTGAAGAAAGAGACGATGCCATCGAGCTGGTCGGAAAGCTGGGTGGCGCGCTCGATCGTCGGCACGTCGAGCGCGACGATCAGCCGTTCGGACATCGCCTTGGGGACGTTACGGCCGGGCATTGCGACCGAATAATTTGGAACCGCAGATGGACACAGATGCACGCAGATGTTTCGAGTGCTTCGGTTTCATCTGCGTCCATCCGCGTCCATCTGCGGTTCCTTTCCTCTTCTCGGCACCACAAGCTTCGGCGTGAAGCTCTGCACCGTCTCGCCATTCTGGTTGCGGGTGATGCATCGCACTGTCACCGCGCCCCGATCCGGCTTCGAGCGGGATGGCACAATCTCCATCACCTCGCATTCCACCTGGAGCGTATCGCCCGGCCGCACCGGAGTCGTCCACAACAGCTCACCGCCGCTGCCCATGATCCCGCCGGCGATCGGCAGCCCGCCATCGACGATCAGCCGCATCATGGTGCAGGCGGTGTGCCAGCCGCTGGCCACCAGCCCACCGAACAGCGTCTCGCGGCCGGCGGCCTCGTCCATATGGAATGGCTGGGGATCGTAGGCCGCGGCGAACTGCCTGATGGCCCCGGCGTCCATCGTGTGCGTGCGGGAGACGAAGCGCTGTCCGACGGACAGGTCCTCGAGGTACAGCTTGTCCATGCCGGGCAAGATAGCGGCGATGTGCTGCCCGGACTACGCTGCGGGGCAGGAGACCTGCCTATGCCCTTGCTCGATGCGATCCGCGCGGTGGTCGGTGACCGCGGCCTGCTGACCGACCCGGCGGATACCGCTGCCTACACGGAGGATTGGCGCCGACTGTATCGCGGCCGCACGCCAGCGGTGATCCGCCCGGCAAGCACCGGGGAACTGGCACAGGTGGTTCGCCTGTGCGCCGAGGCACGCGCGCCGATCGTGCCGCAGGGCGGCAACACGTCCATGGTGGGCGGTGCCACGCCGGCGGACAATGGCGAGCAGTTCGTGCTCAGCACGGCGCGCCTGACGCGCGTGCGCGATATCGACCCGCTCGACCTGACCATGACGATCGAGGCCGGGGTTACGCTGAAAGCGGCGCAGAATGCCGCGGCGGAGGCTGGGTGCCTGCTGCCGCTGTCGATCTCGTCCGAGGGCAGCGCCAATATCGGCGGCGTGCTGGCGGTGAATGCGGGCGGCAACAACACCGTGCGCTATGGCAATGCGCGCGACCTCACGCTGGGGCTGGAGGTCGTGCTGCCGGACGGCACCGTGTGGAATGGCCTCCGCCGGCTGCGCAAGGACAACACCGGCTATTGCCTCCGCCAGCTGTTCGTGGGTTCGGAAGGGACGCTCGGCATCATCACCGCGGCCGTGTTGAAGCTGGTGCCGCGTCCGCGCGAGGTGGCGGTGGCATTCTGCGCGCTGCCTTCTGTTGAAGCCGCGTTGGACCTGTTCGGGCGGTTCCAGTCGCACGATCCGGCGGCGATCAGCGCGTTCGAGTTGATGTCGGGCCTCGGCACCGAATTCGTGCTGCGCCAGATCGAGGGCGCGACACTGCCTCTGGCGGCTCCGGCGCCGTTCTACACCCTGGTGGAACTGGCCACGCCGCGCCCGGATGCCGGCTTGCGCGCGGCGCTGGAGGCCGTGCTGGAAGGCGCGCTGGCGGATGGCATTGTGACGGACGCCGCCATCGCCGAGTCGGAAGCGCAGCACGCGGCGATCTGGCGGTTGCGCGAGGAACATTCCGAGGCGCAGAAGCGCGAAGGCGCCAGCGTGAAGAACGACGTGTCGGTGCCTGTTTCCAAGGTGCCCGAATTCATCCGTCGAGCCACCGCAGCGTGCGAGACTCTGATGCCCGGTATACGGGCAGTGCCGTTCGGCCACATGGGCGACGGCAATATCCACTTCAACCTGGAGCAGCCGGTCGATGCCGACGCGACGTGGTTCCTGGCACAGGACCATGCGATCATGGATGCGGTGAACGAGGTGGTGCGTGCGCTCGACGGCAGCTTTTCCGCCGAACATGGCATCGGCCGGCTGAAGCCCTACATGATGCCGGATTGGCGTGGCGGCGCAGAGCTTGCGGTGATGCAGAGGATCAAGGCTGCGCTGGATCCTCTGGGTATCATGAATCCCGGCAAGGTGCTGCCCTGACGGCAGCTGGAATGAAGCGGCGCCGGATTGCGTCTATGCCAGAGGGGCCGGGCGAAGGAGCGGGTTTTTGACCGAGGCTTGGCTGAATCGCATCGGCACCGCGGTGCCGGCCTATGACATTCACGACGAATTCGTCGATTTCGCGCGCACCGCGCTGGCAGACGCGCGCAGCCGTGCCCTGTTCGACCGCATGGCGGACCTTGCCGACATCGAGCACCGCTACTCCTTCTTCGAGCCGGGACCGAAGCCACGCGATCACATCCTCGACAACGGTGGGTTCTACCGGCGGCGCGCTTTTCCTCCGACGCGTGCGCGGATGGACCTGTATCCCGAGGCCGCGCTGGATCTGGCGCGCCAGGCGATCGCCGTCCTCGACATCGGCTGGGAGCGCAAGTCGATCACGCATCTGATCGTCGCAAGCTGCACCGGATTCACCGCGCCGGGGCTGGATTTCCACATCATGCGCGCGCTCGATCTGAACGAGTCGATTGAACGCACATTGGTGGGTTTCATGGGCTGCTTCGCCGCGGTGAACGCGCTGAAGCTGGCGCGGCATGTCGTACGGTCGGAGCCGAAGGCCAAGGTGCTGGTGGTCTGCGTGGAACTTTCCAGCCTGCATTTGCAGGAACAGTGGGAGCTAGAGAAGATGCTCAGCTTTCTGCTGTTCGGCGACGGGTGTGGTGCGTGCCTGGTCTCGGCGGATCCCACGGGGATTGCGCTCGACCGCTTTCACGCGGACGTCATTCCACGCAGCGCCGAGTTGATCACCTGGCACATCCGCGACCAGGGATTCGAGATGCATCTCTCCGGGCAGGTACCTGGCCGGATCCGGCGCTGGCTGCGCGACCATGGCACGGCACTCCTGGGAGAACGCAGCAACGCGCTGTGGGCCGTGCATGCCGGCGGTCGTTCGATCCTGGACGCCGTGCAGCATTCACTGGCCCTGCCGCCCGACGCGCTGCGTTTCTCGCGCGACGTGCTGCGCGACTGCGGCAACATGTCGTCGGCCACACTGATCTTCGTGCTGGATCGTATCCTGCGCTCCACCCGGACCGGCGACGGCATGGCTATGGCGTTCGGTCCCGGCCTGACGGTGGAGACCTTCACGTTCCATCGGCCATGAGCCTCGCCGCACGCAGCACCGCGGACGAGCGGATGGATACGGATTGTATCGACTATGATGATTATGCGCACTGCCTGCGCGATCTGTCGCGCGTCAATACAGTCACATTGACGCACCGCCCCATGTTGCGATGGCTGGCGCACGAGACCGCCGGACTGACGTCGTTCTCCCTGCTGGACGTTGCCTGCGGCCATGGCGATGCGCTGCGGCGAATCCACCACTGGGCCACACGCCGCGGCATCGAGGCGCGGCTGCATGGCATCGACCTCAATCCTTGGGCGACCCGGGCCGCGCATGAGGCGACCACGGCTCCGATCGAGCTGCGGACCGGCGACGTGTTCGCGATCGACGCTGCCGAGACCTTCGACTTTGTCATCAGCTCGCAGTTCACCCACCACCTGGACGACAGCCAGATCGTGCATTTCATCCACTGGATGGAGGGACATGCACGCCGTGGCTGGTTCATCAGTGACCTGCATCGCCACTGGCTGCCGTACTATGGATTTGGCGTTCTCGCCTGGATCGCACGCTGGCATCACTTCGTGCTGAGCGACGGACGCATATCGATCGCGCGCAGTTTTGTCCGTGCGGACTGGCGGCGTCTGATCCGGGTGGCTGGTCTCAACCCAGGCGATGTGTCGATCGCGTGGCATGTGCCGTTCCGGCTATGCGTCGCGCGCCACCGCTGATCATCGGAGGCGGGCCGGCCGGTGCCGCCGCGGCAATTGCGCTGGCACGCGCCGGCCATGCGCCGACGCTGATCGAGCGCACGACGCGACCCACCGACAAGGTCTGCGGCGACTTCCTGAGCGCGGAGGCCATCCAGACGCTCATTGGTCACGGCATCGATTTCGATGCGCTCGCTCCGGCCCCGATCACATCGATCCGCCTTGTCCACCGCCACCGAGTTGCAACCACGCGTCTGCCGTTTGCCGCCTACGGGCTGACGCGGCGCGTGCTCGATGAGGCCCTGATGCAACAGGCATCAGCCTGTGGCGCGGATGTCCGGCGGGGTCATACCGCACGGCGAATCGCCGCTGTCGGTTCGTCCCTGCGGATCGATTGCGACGCGGCCGAGGCGATTGAGGCGAAGGCCGTATTTCTTGCCACCGGCAAGCATGATCTGCGTGGCGCGCCTCGCCGGACAGGTCGCACCGGCCTTGTCGGATTGAAGATGTATTACGCGCTCGATTCGCGGCAGGCAGACTGTTTGCGTGACCACATCGAGCTGGCGCTGTTCCCGGGTGGTTACGCCGGGCTCCAGCCGGTCGAGGGAGGGCAGGCCGTTCTCTGCGCCCTGCTGCCCGCCGCCACACTGCGCGAGAACGGCCGGAGCTGTCCGCTCGCAACGCTGATCGATGCCAGCTCCCATCTCACCGAGCGCCTGTCGGGCGCCCGCGCGCTGCTCGATCGTCCGCTGGCGGTGGCCGGCATGCCCTACGGCTACGTTCACACCCCGCGTTACGACGATTTGCCTGGCGTTTTCCGCCTGGGCGACCAGGCGGCTGTCATCGGGTCCTGCACGGGCGACGGAGTCGCCCTGGCGCTGGCCAGTGGCGCGACAGCGGCGGACAGCTGGCGCACCGGCGGAACCGCCGCGAGCTATCACCGCGGCAGGAGGCGCCAGCTCGCGCGCCAGATCGGCTTGGCGCAGCTGATCCACGGGCTGTGCCTGAGCGGCCGATTTCAGCCAAGTATTGCGGCGGCGTGCCGCGCATTCCCGCATGTTATGGCCTGGGCGGCCAATTGGACCCGATCCGGGACTATCACAGAATTATCCGTTTGACGCATATCTGTTATGCGCTACGTCCTTGGCTGAGTTTGCCGTAGCAGCGCGGCTCGATCTCGCACCGCTCGTTCGTGCCGTGCCGCTCGTGCCGCATCGTCCGATCGTCGGCCGGGCACGCCACAGGTTCCGTGGTTGGCAATACGCTGACAGCGTGCCTGTGGATGGCGAGTGGTTTCGTGATCTACGACTCGATCTGGGCATTGTTCGCGACGCAGTTGAAGGACCTTGGCCTGTCGCCCGCGATGATCGCCGCGCCAATCGCGATCGCCAACCTCGTCGCGTTCCTGGCCAGCGGACTCTGGGGCGTGGTCCCGACACCCTCGGGCGCCACTGGTCGATGATCCTCCTGGCCTTCATCGGTATCTTCGTGGCGCCGTTGTATGTGCTGACCACCGATCCGGCCTGGATCATCGGCGGGTTCATCCTGCAAGGGGCCTTCGCCGGGGCAAACTACGGCGGACACCTGCGCGGGCGGGGTTCCGTTCATCGTCGCCCTGCTGCCTGGCCCGGAAACCAAGGGCATGGTGATTTCGGGCGACCTTGACGCCCTGATCCACGAATTGAGCGGCGACTCGCCGCTCGATTCGCGCGCAGGATTGCGTGACATGCCGCCGGTCTTCAGGATCGGCGGCATGGTTTTCCGCCCCGTGGCTTCGCTTGCATCACGCGCGGGCCTGACGCACAACGCCTGCGTCGTCATGCGAGGGGTCGTCACGCACAATGCGTTCCGGCAAGCTGATCACGCGGCTCGACCGCTACATCTTTCGTCAGCTTGGCGTCGCGCTGTTCGCCGTCACGGGTGGCCTCACGGCTTTGGTGTGGCTGGTACAGTCACTGCGATTCGTTGAACTGGTGGTGAATCACGGCCTGTCGCTCGTCGTGTTCGTCGAACTGACCGGGCTGCTGATCCCAAGCTTCATTGCCGTCATCCTGCCGATCACGACCTTTGTGGTCGTACAGTTCATCTATCAGCGGCTCGCCGGCGACCGTGAGATCACGGTGATGCGAACGGCCGGCATGTCCCCATTTGCCCTGGCGCGTCCTGCCCTTGCGGTGGCCGGGATAGCGGTGGTCTGCGGCTACATGCTCAACCTGTGGCTGGTGCCGGCGAGCCTCACCTCGTTCCGCGAATACCAGTGGGAGATCCGCAACCGCATGGCGGCCTTCCTGTTGCAGGAAGGAGTCTTCACCCAGGTATCCGACAACCTGACCGTTTACGTGCGGTCCCGTGATCCGGACGGGATGTTGCGTGGCATCCTGGTGGACGACGGGCGCGATCCGACTGCGCATGCAACGATTTTCGCTGAGAGAGGCCGCATGGCGGAGAGCGCGAGCGGGCCGCGCGTGGTGTTGTTCGACGGCAGCCGCGAGGAGATCGATCACCAGACCGGACGTCTCAACGTGCTGACATTCGGTCAGAATGATGTCGATCTGACCGACAACACCAACAATGGCGGTCAACGCCTGCGCGACATGTCGGAAATGTCCGTGAGCGAGCTGCTCGATCCACATCCCTACAGCAAGTCGGACATCCCGAAATGGAGGGCGGAAGGCACCAAGCGCCTGGCGTCGCCGCTGACCTCGGTATCCTATGCATTCGTCGCACTCTTGTCGGTCTTGACCGGGACGTTCCGGCGCCATGGCAGCTTCCTGCGGCCACTCGTGGCAATCGGCGCCATGGTGGCGCTGCTGGCTATTGGCTTCGCGGTCGAGAATCTGTCCGCACGCAACAGCGCGCTCCTGCCGTTGATGTGGTTGCACGCCGTGGTGCCTGGTCTCGTCTGCGCCTGGTTGCTGCTTGGTCCGCAGCTAACGGACCGTGTCCGCTATCGTCTGCGCCCCGCGTGATGCGATGATGCTGCCGGTTACATTGTCGCGGTACATCTCGAAGCAGTTCACCGGCTCAGTGGTTGCCATGCTGATGGCATTGTCCGGGCTGGTCGCGATGTTCGATTTCATCGAGCTGCTGCGTCGTGCCACGTCGAAGCCGGATGCGACCTTCGGGCTGGTGAGCGAGATCGCCGCATTGCGCCTGCCGTACATTTCGATGCAGATCATGCCGTTCGCCGTGTTGCTGGGCGGCATTCTGTGCTTCTGGCGCCTGACGCGGTCATCGGAGCTGATTGTCGCGCGCGCTGCCGGCGTATCAGCCTGGGAGTTCCTGACCGCGCCGACGATGTGCGCCTTGATGCTCGGCGTGCTCGCGACCTGCGCGATCAGCCCGGTGTCGTCGGTGATGTTCGCGCGCGCCGAGGCGATGGACAATACCTATCTGAAGACAGGTGGCGGTCCGTTGGCGCTGACAGGCGGTCAGCTTTGGCTGCGCCAGTCCGATCGTGGGCTCACGCCCCAAGGTGTGGCGATCATTCACGCGCATGCGGTCGAGCTGCACGGCAAGCGGCTCTCTGCATCCCAGGTCAGCGTGTTCCGGCTGGACGGTCATGACAAGCTGCTTTCCCGGATCGAGGCCAATGTGGCGACGCTCGGCAAGGGTGCGTGGGAGCTGCAGAAGGCAAGCGTCATCCGGCCGGATGAGCTGCCGTCACCGCCAACCGACATGAGCCTGCCAACAGATCTGACGGTGGCGCGTGTGCAGGAAAGCTTTGCCTCGCCTGACACGCTGTCGTTCTGGGACCTGCCGGGGTTCATCTCCTTGCTTGACCGATCGGGCTTTTCGTCGATTCGCCACCGCCTGCACTTCCAGGCGCTGTTGGCCCTGCCGCTGCTTGCGGCGACGATGGCGCTGGTCTCCGCCGGGTTCTCGATGCGGCCGGCGCGGCGGGGCGGCGTGGCGCGGATGATTGGCAGCGGCGTGGCGGCCGGTTTCGCCCTGTTCGTGGTTTCCAAGGTGGCCGAGGAGTTCGGCCAGTCTGGTGCGTTGCCCGTCGGCCTGGCCGCCTGGGTGCCGGCTGCATCCGGGTTGATGCTCGCGATAGCCTTGCTGCTGCATACGGAAGACGGCTGAGCATGCGGCGAGCCCTGTCGCCGTCGCGCGCGCTTGTCCGTGGTCTGCTTCTGGCATTCGCCTTGGTGGCGGGGCTGTCGGGGCATGCGTCTGCGCAGCTCGGTGCGCTGCTCTCCGGCACCAACCAGCCAAGCGTTTCGCGCGACAAGCCGGTTATGTTCACCTCGGATTCAGTCGAGTACGACAGGGAAAACTCGCTGGTCACAGCCGAGGGGCACGTCGAGGCATGGCAGAACGGCACGGTCCTGCGGGCCGACAAGGTGACGTTCAACCGCAACACCGGCGTGGCTGCCGCGACGGGCCATGTCGTGCTGCTGGAACCGGACGGACAGGTGCTGTTCGCCGACTATGTCGAACTGACGCAGGACATGAAGAACGGCATCCTGCGCAACATGCGTGCGATATTGGCCGAGAACGGCAAGATGGCGGCCAACGGTGCCCGCCGTACCAACGGGCAGATCAACGACATGTCCCGCGTGGTGTACTCGACCTGCAATCTCTGCAAGCAGGATCCGACGAAGGCGCCGCTCTGGCAGATTCGTGCCGAAACAGCGACGCAGGACCTGGAGCACAAGAAGATCGAGTTCCAGAACGCCGTGATGGAGATGTACGGCATTCCGATCGCCTACATGCCGTATTTCTGGCAGGTCGATCCTTCGGTGAAACGCGGCAGCGGGCTGCTGATACCGTCGATGGGTTACTCGACGCATATTGGCGGGTTCTTCGCCCAACCCTACTACTGGGTGATCGACGATCAATCCGACGCCACGTTCACGCCGATGATCACATCGCGCGCCGGGCCGCAGCTCGAGGCCGAGTATCGGCGGCGCTTCAACAACGGCTATATAACCCTTGACGGATCGATCGGTCATTATCAGGGATCGGGTCAGGCCACGATCTACTCGAAAGGCCAGTTCAGCATCGATGATACCTGGCGTTGGGGTTTCGACGTAGCGCGTGGCACGTCGGCCAACTATATCAGTGACTTCCATCTATCCAGCCAGCTCGGCAATGATCCCAACCTGCTGACCTCCCAGGTGTACGCAGAAGGCTTCGGTGTAGGCGCCTATTCACGGGTCGACGTCCGGTTTTACCAGGCACTGAACAATACCATTGCCAGCACCAACCTGCCGCTTGTCCTGCCGCGCTATGAGTACAGCTATTTCGGCGAGACCGACGGGTGGGGCGGGCGGTTCAGTCTCGATGCCGGCGCATTCAATGTCGTGCGGACAGTCGGAACCAACACGCGGCGCATCAACCTGACGATGAACTGGGAGCGACCATTCGTGGGACCGCTCGGCGATCTGTGGAAGATCACCCTGCACAACGATGCGGCTGCCTATAATGCCAACGGCTTCAACGAGCAGCCCAACTTTGGTACGCACAGCATGGTCGATGCGGCACGCGCACTGCCGCAGGCGTCGCTTGATTTCCGTTGGCCGTTCCTGAAGGATTCGGGAGCCTGGGGGCAACAGCTGATCGAGCCGATCGCGCAGATCATCGTGGCTCCCCAGGCCGGCGACAGCCAGGTCAACAAGTACCCGAACGAAGACAGCCTCGACCTGGAATTCACCGATGCCAACCTGTTCGGCTTCAACCGGTTCACTGGCATCGACCGCCTCGTTGGCGGTGTTCGCGCCAATGTCGCACTGCATGGCGCCTGGTATCTCGGTGGCACGACCTTCGACAGCATCATCGGTCAGTCGTATCGGACAACCCCGGACAATCTGTTCCCGGAGAACTCGGGACTGCACGACACGGTGTCGGACATCGTGGCGCGCGCGAGCCTCGCACCGGTGAGCTGGCTGAACCTGACCTATCGGACGCGACTCGATCACAAGTCGCTCGCAACCCGATTCGTGGACGCCCTTGCCACGGTGGGCAATTCGACATTCTCGGTGAACGGCGGCTACATCTATACCACCGACAATCCGTACACGTTCTTTGACAACCCGCCGCCGCCGCAACCCGGTTCGGCGTTCTTTGTGCCGCGCAACGAAATCACCCTCGGCGCCACAGCCGGTTTTGGCAATTACCGGTTCAGCGGCTGGGCCAGGCGGGATATCCAGACCAACCAGATGGTCGGCGTCGGCGTCAACGCGACCTATGAAGACGAATGTTTCATTGTGGCGGCGAATTTCTATCGCCGCTATACCGACTTCAATGGCGACACTGGGTCAACGACGGCGTTGATCCAGTTAACGTTCAAGACGATCGGACAGTTCGGATTCCGGGCGTTGTGAGAATCAGGAGGATACGCCATGCCCAATAGCTATCTGGGCGCAGCCGTACTCGCATTGCTGCTGGCGGCACCGGCAGCGGCCTTGCCTCCAGCGAAGCTGCCGTCGCCGACGGTCGAGCAGACCACGCGAATCGTGGCAGTGGTCAATGGCGACGTGATCAGCAACTCGGACGTGAACAATCGTGCGCGTCTGTTCGCCGTCTCGACCGGCCTGCCGCTGAACCAGGACGTGATCGATCGGCTCAAGCAACAGATCACGCGACAGCTCATCGATGAGCGTCTGCGCATGCAGGAAGTGCAGCGCCTGAAGGTTGTGGTCCCGGACAAGTCGATTGCCGATGCGATCAAGGGGATCGAAACGCGCAACGGCCTGCCGCCTGGTGGCCTGCGGGCGAAGCTGGCGGCTGACGGCGTCAGCCAGACCACGCTGATCGATCAGATCCGCACCCAGCTCGGTTGGGGCGAGGTGCTGCGCGGTGAACTCGGCGACAAGCTGAAGGTCACGGATGCGGAGGTTGCGGAGCAGCAGCGTCTGCTGGCGCAGCAGGTTGGCAAGCCGGAATACCGCGTCGGGGAGATCTTCATCCCGGTGGAGGATCCGGCGGCCGCGGCCGACGCCCAGCGATTCGCCGAGACGGTGATCACCGAGCTGCGGGCTGGCGCGGCATTCCCGGTGGTGGCGGCACAGTTCTCGCAGAACCAGACGGCGTTGCAGGGCGGCGAACTGGGTTGGGTGCAGCCCAATCAGCTTGACCGCGCGGTCGCGCAACTGGTGGCTGAGATGCCGGTGGGTGCGATCAGCAATCCGGTTCGCGTACCCGGTGGATTTTCCATCGTCACGGTGCAGGGCAAGCGGCAGATCGGCAGTGACATGACGACCGCACTCACGCTGCGCCAGACGTTCCTGTCGTTCACCAGTGCGCTCAATCCTCAGGCGCCCACCGAGCAGCAGAAGCAGACTTTGGAGAAGGCGCGTACCATCAGTTCGACCGTGCATAGCTGCGATGCCATGGAGCAGGCGGCGAAGACCTATGGTTCGGCGCGACCGGCGGATCCAGGCGATGTACGGCTCGACTCGATCAACCCGCCTGCGCTGCGTCAACAGCTTGCGAACCAGCCGCTCGACAAGGCGACCGAGCCGCTGGTGACCAACGACGGCATTGCGGTGCTGATCGTGTGCTCGCGCGGTGAGAAGAACATGGCGCAGGCAAGCAAGGAGGAAGTGCGGCAGCAGTTGTTGAGCGAGCGGATCGAGCTGCTGTCGCGGCAACTCCAGGCCGACCTGCGGCGTCACGCCAGCATCGAGATCCGCTCCCGCGGTTCGTGACCGATCCGCCGAAGCTGCGTGAGGTCATCGCGCGGCACGGACTGGCGGCGAAGCGGTCTTTCGGTCAGCACTTCCTGCTCGATGCGAACCTGACGCGGCGCATTGTGCGGGATGTGGGGGCGCTGGTGGGGCGGCATGTGGTGGAGGTTGGGCCGGGGCCCGGTGGCCTGACGCAAGCGCTGCTAGAGTCAGATGCGGCGGACGTGACGGTGGTGGAAATCGACCGGCGCGCGGTGGCTGCCATGCAGGAACTGGCGGCGGTGTCGGACGGTCGGCTGCGTGTCGTTGCCGGTGATGCGCGGTCGATGGATGTGGCCGCACTTGTGCCGGCGCCGCGGCAGATTGTGGCGAACCTGCCGTATAATGTTGCCACGCCACTGCTGATTGGCTGGCTGCGCCAGGCGAATGCGCTCGAGCGGATGACGCTGATGTTCCAGCAAGAGGTCGCCGAGCGGATCTGTGCCGAGGCGGGGACGCCGTCGTATGGACGACTGTCGATACTGGCGCAATGGACATGCGAGGTGGCACTGGTGTTGCGGCTGCCGCCTGCCGCGTTCGTGCCGCCGCCCAAGGTGTTCTCCGCCGTAGTGGGACTGGTGCCGCGCGTGACGCAGCCGGAGGCGGCGTTGTTCACGACCATGGAGCAGGTGACCGCGGCGGCGTTTGGCCAGCGGCGCAAGATGCTGCGGAGTTCGTTGCGGCAGCTTGGTGGCGAGACGCTGCTGCGGGAGGCGGAGATCGCCGCGGATCGTCGTGCGGAAACGCTCAGCGTGGCAGAGTTCGATCGGTTGGCGCGCCTAGTGTGCTCACGAAATCGCTGAGCCCGGTCTGGCGGTAACGCGCCAGGCGAGCGGCGTGCAGGATGGCGCGTACGTCGGTGATCGCCTGTGCGAGATCGGTGTTGACCACGATGTGGTCGAATTCGGCCCAGTGGCTGATTTCGCTGCGGGCCAGGTGCATGCGGCGGGCGATTTCCGTCGCATCGTCGCCGGAACGCGCATGCAGCCTCGCCTCCAGCGCCTGTAGCGAGGGAGGCAGGATGAACACGCCCACGACATCGTGGGGCAGGGCGGAGCGCAGTTGCTGGTGGCCCTGCCAGTCGATGTCGAACACCATGTCCTGGCCGCTGCGCAGGGCCTGTTCGACAGGCGCGCGCGGCGTGCCGTAGCAGTGGCGCCCGAGCACGCGGGCCCATTCCAGGAGTTCGCCGGCGGCCGCCATCCGGTCGAACTCGGCCTGGTCGCGGAAATGATAGTGGGTGCCGTCTGCTTCGTTTGGGCGCGGTGCGCGGGTGGTGACGCTGACGGAGCGGTGCAGGTCCGGTTCGCTGGCGAGAAGGGCCTCGGCGATGGCGGTCTTGCCGGCGCCGGACGGTGCGGACAGCACAAGGCAGATGCCGCGTCGAGCGATGCGCGTCATTCGATGTTCTGTACCTGCTCGCGCAACTGCTCGATCGTGGCCTTCAGCTTCAGGCCGGTTGCGGTCAGCGCGACCGAGGCCGACTTGCTGCACAGCGTGTTGGCCTCACGGTTGAACTCCTGCACGAGGAAGTCGAAGCGGCGGCCGATATTCGCCGCCTCGCGGAGCAGCGCGTGGGCGGCGTCGATGTGAGCGGCGAGCCGGTCCAGTTCCTCGCGGACGTCGGAGCGGGCGGCGAGGAGAGCGACTTCCTGGGCGATGCGGTCCTCGGGGAGCGAGGGTGCTTCGCGGAGCAGGCTGGTCAGGTTCTCCATGACGCGCGCTCGCTGGGCCGCCGGCTGATCGGCAGCTTCGTCCGCGGCCCGTGAGCGCAGGGTTGCGATTTCGTCGAGCAGGCCTGCCAGGGTTGCGTGCAGCCGGGCGCCTTCCGCCTGCCGGGCCGTTACCAGGGCCGCCAGCGCGCGGGTGAAGCCGAGAGCGGCGGGGGCGGTGTCCACGGCCTCCTCGGCCTGGGCCGGGCGCAGGACGCCAGGAAGGCCCAGGAGCGTCTCGGCGCGAGGGACGGGGCTGCCGGGGATGCGGGCATGCAGCCCCATGGCGAGCGTCAGCGCCTGCTCCAGTGCGGCGGGGTCGGGGACAAGGCGGGGTTCGTTCTCGCGCTTGATCGACAGG
>DATJJM010000229.1:0-9968 GCA_035492535.1 Acetobacteraceae bacterium
GTTCATGGGCTACGTGCTGCCATGGGGCAACATGTCGTTCTGGGGCGCCAAGGTGATCATCTCGCTGTTCGGCACCATCCCCTACATCGGCGGCACGCTGGTCGAGTGGATCATGGGCGACTTCCTGCCGGCCGATGCCACCTTGAATCGCTTCTTCGCGCTGCATGTGATCGCGCTGCCGCTGGTATTGCTGCTGCTGGTGGTGCTGCACATCGCCGCGCTGCACGAGGTGGGTTCGAACAACCCGGACGGCGTGGAGATCAAGAAAGGTCCCAAGGGCAACCGCTGGGACGCGCTGAAACCCGCCGACGGCATCCCGTTTCACCCGTACTACACCGTCCACGACATTTTCGCTGCGTCGGTCTTCCTGACGGTGGCCGCGTTCATCGTGTTTTTTGCGCCGACCTTCGGCGGCTGGTTCCTGGAGCACGACAACTTCGTGCCGGCGAACAACCTGGCCACGCCTTCGCACATCAAGCCGGTGTGGTACTTCACGCCCTTCTACGCGATCCTGCGCATGTTGCCGTCCTTCCTGGGCACCGCGGTATGGGGCGTGCTGGCGATGTTCGGCGCGCTCGCCCTGCTGGCCCTGTTGCCGTGGATCGACCGCGGCGAAGTCCGTTCGATACGCTATCGCGGGGCCGGCTTCCGCGTGGCATTGGGCGTCCTGGTCTGTTCGTTCCTTGGCCTGGGGTTGGTGGGCGCCGGCGTGACGGCGGAAGTGATTCCGGCCTGGTTCCCGGGCGTGGACGTCACGACCTGGGAGAACGTCTTCGGCCGCTTGATGGTGGCGGGATATTTCGGGTTTTTCGTGTTCCTGTGGATATACACGCGCTTTGGCCTCGAACGGCCAAGGCCGGTCCCGGAGCGCGTGAAACCCCATTCGTGATGCCGCTGCGCATTGTTGTTTCCAACTGCTTCAAGGCCACTCATGAGCGACCTGCGACCACCGCCCGTCTCCCTGCTCGACAAGCACCATGGAATGGACTTCCTCCCGCTCTATACCGCAACCGTACGCGTCAACGGCGGCGAGTCCAGGCACGGTCGGGCCTCAGGCGCGGCACGCTCCGATGACGGTGCCCTCGACGTGCAGCTGCGCATGCCTGAGACGCTCGGCGGGTCGGGCGGCGGCACCAATCCGGAGCAGCTGTTCGCGGCGGGTTTCGCCGCCTGTTTCCACGGCGCGTTGAGCCTGCTCGCGGCGCGGGCGAAGCTGGTGATCCCGGATGCCGAGGTGGTTGCCTCGGTGACCTTTGGCCGGGACCCGGTCGACGGCCTGTTCACCCTCGCCGCCAACGTCCGCGTTCGCCTGCCGGGGGTCGACCGGGCGGTGGCCGGCGAACTGCTGCGCAACACGGAACGCATCTGCCCCTACGCGAAGATGGCCAGGAGCGGCATCGAGTGCGTGATCACGCTGGAAACGTGAGCCGGGCGCATCGGGGTTTGCGTGGACGCGTATCGGGACGCCAGTGGCACCGCGGTAATCCGCGGTGGTCGCCCCGGCCTCAGCACACCTGCCGGGCCGGCCGGTCCCGGCGCGCGCTGCGCCGCAGCTCCTGCGGCGTGCGCCCGACGATGCGCAGGAAGCTCTGGCACATGCGATCGGCATCGCCGAAACCGGCCAGGCGGGCGACCTTGCCGAAGGTCTGTTGTCCATCCTCGATCAGGGAACGGGCTGCCTCCACCCGCAGGCGTTCGATGGCCCGCGCCGGGGTCATCCCGGTGGACGAGGCGAACACCCGCCCGAACTGACGCACGCTCAGGTTGGCGACCTCGGCCAGGCGCTCGACCGAAAGGTCGTCGCGCAAGTGCTCCCGGGCGAAGTGCAGCGCGTTGCGGATGCGGTCCGAACCCGTATCCAGGTCCAGCAGCGAGGAGAATTGGTATTGCCCGCCGGAGCGGCGGTAATAGACCACCAGCATGCGCGCGACCTCCAGCGCGGCCTCCTTGCCCAGGTCCTGCTCGATCATGGCCAGGCTCATGTCGATGCCGGCCGACATGCCCGCCGAGGTCCAGATGCCGTCCTGCTCGGTCCACATGCGGTCGCCATCCACGCGCAGCGTCGGATACCGCTCCTGGAGCTGCGGCGCGAAACTCCAGTGGGTGGTCGCGGCGCGGCCGTCGAGCAGGCCGCTGGCCGCCAGCAGGAAGGCGCCGGTGCATACGCAGGCTGTCCTGCGCGAGCGCGCGGCCATGTCGCGGATCGCCGCCGTCAGCGGGGCGACCCACGTGCCGACCGGTGGCTGGGGCGAGCCGACGATGATGAAGGTATCCAGGCTCAGGGATTGCAGCGGTACGGTGGCGACCTGCAGGTTGCTGGCACTGCCAACCATGCCGCCTTCCAGCGATGCGACGGTGAGCTGGTAAGCGGGACCCGCCATGGAATTGGCATTGGCGAAGGCCTCGATCGGGCCGCTCAGGTCCAGCAGCACGAAGCCCGGATAGACCAGAAATCCAACGTGACGAGTCATGGCGCCCTCAGGGTATCGACGCCCCCTCGGGCGATTATGCCCACGCCCCGCCTGGCTGCCAACGGAGCCGCGAGTTTGCCGGTCGTGGCGGATTGGTTCCGGGTGGACAACATGGCGGGCACTTGCGGGGACCTACCGCCGATCCGCGTGCCGACCTAGGCTGCCTCCGACGCCACGAACCGCTGCGCTTCACCGCTGCGTTTTCGGCCATACGCATTCCGCAGTCGCCGGCACGATGGCGACGATGACGGGTGGATAACACCTCCTTCACTGCATCTATCAAGGAGACGAGTATGACGACGCATTCCCCGGGCGATGTAGCCCCCACCGATCCACGCCGCCGACAGCTGCTCGCCATGAGCCTGGCCATTGCGGCGGCAGCTGCCCTGCCACTGCCCGCAGCCCAGGCGGCCGTTGGGCGCTTCCCTTCCTCCCCCAAGCAGAGAAACCAGGACATGAATTCGATCACCACGAAAGACGGCGTTGAAATCTTCTACAAGGACTGGGGCTCCGGGCAGCCGATCGTGTTCCATCACGGCTGGCCGCTTTCCGCCGATGACTGGGACGCGCAAATGCTGTTCTTTCTGCAGCATGGTTATCGCGTCATCGCCCACGATCGCCGTGGCCATGGCCGGTCTTCCCAGGTCGGCGGCGGCCACGACATGGACCACTATGCCGCCGACGTCGCGGCGTTGACCGCGCACCTGGATCTGCGCGACGCGATCCACGTCGGCCACTCCACCGGTGGCGGCGAGGCGACGCGCTATGTCGCGCGCCACGGCGCGGGCCGCGTCGCCAAGCTGGTGCTGGTGGGCGCGGTGCCCCCGTTGATGGTGAAGACGCCGACCAATCCCGGTGGACTGCCGATCGAGGTGTTCAACGGTCTGCGCGACGCGCTGGCCGCCAACCGCTCCCAGTTCTACCGCGACCTGTCGTCGGGCCCGTTCTACGGTTTCAACCGCCCCGGCGCCAAGCCATTGCAGAGTGTGGTCGACAACTGGTGGCGCCAGGGCATGATGGGCGGCGCCAACGCGCACTACCTCGGCATCAAGGCGTTCTCGGAGACCGACTTCACCGACGACCTCAAGTCCATCGACGTGCCGACGCTGGTGATGCACGGCGACGACGACCAGATCGTGCCGATCGCCGACTCGGCACTGCTTTCGGCCAAGCTGCTGAAGCACTCCACGCTGAAGATCTACAAGGGCTATCCGCACGGCATGCTGACCGTCAACGCCGATGTGCTCAATCCCGACCTGCTGGCGTTTTTCCGCAGCTGAGCGTTGGGCAAATGACCGCCCGGGCCGCATGCCCGCGGCGGTCATCGCTTGATTTGTTGCAACAGCCACGGGCTTGTGCCGAAACGGCGACACTGGAGCAGTCTGCAGGGCGGGCATTGCCCGCCGCCGGTGCCCGAAAGGGCCGGCAGTCAGTGCTCGCCCTGCAGACGGCAGCGGATTCGCGCCGACGGCGAATGACAGCGCGCGTCACCATTTGCTCCATCGCCTTCCACGCGACAGCGCGATTCATTCCGGACGGCAGTGCACAATCGTCAGGACTGTCACCAAAGGTTTTTCGGGGTAAACGATGTCGGTCGGGTGGCAGCATCTGCATGGCGCGTGCAATGAAATCCGAAAGAAGCCTGACCCGCGCCGGTCGAATTACACTCCGGAAATCCTCGAATTCATCTACGTACGTGCTGGCCGAAACCGGCAGCAACTACCGGATGGAGGCGATGGAGGATCTTTACCTCGACGACCCGGTTTCCTCGTGCTGACGCCGTAAGGCAACATCGCACGTTTCTCGAAAACGGAAATGCCGGGAGAGTTCAGGAGCCGCCGCGATGCCGGCGAGCCGCCGTTGTCGACGGAAAAGCGGGTGCTGCATAGCGAGGAGCAGGGCGACCAGGCGACCGCGGTGCTGTATCGGCGGATGGGCCGGCAGGTCGATCCGGCACTCTGCGAACTGCGCCTGCGCAAGGTGGAAGGCAAGTGTCTGGTGGAGGGAGGACCGTGCTGCCTTGGCCCGACCCGGCTGCGGCCAGGGGCTTCCTGCCGCCACGCACGAAATCCGCGCGGATCGAATAAAACCGAGGAAGCGCCCTTCGCCGATGGATGGCGGAAATCGGCGGAACTATGTCCTTCGCCGCCTCGGGTCCATGAGTAGGATGGCCGCTGCCAACAGTCAGTACGGGAAGATCGTCGCCCACGAGCGCTTTCCGTCCAGCGAGGCCAGTGACGTGAAAAAACCGTCATGGCTGCCGGAGCTTGCCGTGTCCGCCAGAGATATCGATCCGTCATCCGTCAGCCTGGACCCGCTGGCATCGAGCTTCTCGACCAGCTATGCGGGTGTCGTCGCGTTCGTCGTCGTGGCCGCCGAGGGCAGCTTCGCCAAGGCCGGCGACCGCCTCGGCATCGGACGATCCGCGGTAAGCCGCAACGTGCGCAAGCTTGAGATACAGCTCGGCACACGCCTGTTCCTGAGGACCACCCGCAGCACCTCGTTGACGCGGGAGGGCGAGCGCTTCTACGAAAAATGCCAGCCGGGCGTCGAGCGGATCGTGCAGGCGCTGGAGGACATGCGCGACCTGCGCGAAGGCCCGCCGCGCGGCCAGCTGCGCATCGTCGCCACGCCGGCATTCGGGCGCAGCATGGTGATGCCGCTGCTCGGCGGGTTTCGGGCGCGTTACCCGGACATCGCCATCGAGCTGCTTCTGGACGAGCGCCACGTCGACTTCACCTGCGACCGGATCGACGTGGCGTTCCACGATGGGCGTATGGAGGACAGCCAGGTCGTGGCGAGGCAGGTGATCCCGATGCAGCTGCTGGTTTGCGCCTCGCCCGCGTACGCGCGCGCGCACGGGCTGCCGCCCCGGGTAGAAGACATCGCCGGGCATCGATGCATCCGCCAGCGCCTGGTGTCCGGGCGGATCGCGGAGTGGGAATTCAAGGTGGATGGGCGCGCCTGCAAGCTGATGCCGGAGTCGACCTGCGCCTTCAACGACGCGGAGCTGGTGTTGCGGGCGGTGCTCGACGGACAGGGCATCGCGCAGCTGCCTGGCTTTCTGGCGGCTGCGCACGTGCATGACGGCAGGCTGGTCACCTGCCTCGGGCAGCATCAGCCCGACGATCGCGGGCACTACGTGTGCTATTTGAGCCGGCACCAGCTGCCGACCCGGATCAGGGTGTTCATCGACTACATGACGGAACGGATTCGGGAAAGCGATCGACAAGGCCTCACCCTGCTGACAGCGGCCGAGCACTCCCTGCACATGGCAGCCGGTCATGCGCCTGCGGCCCGGAAGACCGATGCCGACATCCGCTTCCTGGACGGGAGGAAGGGCGACGTTGCCCGGCAGGCAACAGAGTGAGTTCGGCGGCGAGCCTTCCGGCCATGGCACCCAGGCGGCACGCTGACCGCTCGCGATCCGGTAGCGGATCTGAACCTCCCATCAAGTCAGTCCTGCCCAGGAGAGGCCCATGCAACCCTTGTCGAATTCCGTCATGACACCGGCACCTTCCCGTGGTACCGAGCCGCCGCTGCCCGCGCGCCTGCTGGCCGGGATCGTCGTGCCCGATACCCCGTTGGTATCCCGCGCCATCGAATATGCGCGCGACTGTTCCGAGCCGTATCTCTTCAACCATGTCATGCGCTCATGGCTGTTCGCGGCGGCGCTTGCGGAGCTGAAGGAAGCCCCGTACGACGCGGAGGTCCTGGCGGTGGCGACGGTGCTGCACGACCTCGGCCTGGCGAAGGCCTTCGAGGGACCGCTGCGGTTCGAAGTGGAAGGCGCCAATGCCGCGCGCGCGTTCGTCCGCAGGGAAGGCTTCGACGAACGCCGCACCCAGCTGGTCTGGGACAGCGTGGCGCTCAATTCCACGCCGTCGATCTGTCTTCACAAGGAAACCGAGGTTGCGCTGTGCACCCTGGGCGTCGGCGTCGACTGGGGCGGCTGGTGCCACGAATCGATCGCCGCCGAAAAAATGGCGCGGATCGTCGAGGCATTCCCGCGCCTGGGGATGAAGCAACGGTTCACCCGGGCCGTCTGCGGCATCGTCGGGACGCGGCCGGAGACCACATACGACAACTTCGCGCGGGATTTCGGCGAACGCTTCGTGCCGGGCTATCGCGCACCATCCGTCGTGGATTCGCTGCTGAACGCCCCCTTCGAAGAGTAGGTCGGCCTCGAGACCATCCCGGCGGGGCGGGTGCCGCGGCGATCCCGCGACATCACCAGAACCTGATCATCCGGATCGGTCCGAGCGGCGGTGATGGTGGACGGCCGGGCCGGCTCCTCGAGCTGCGGAGATCGAACGACATGCATGCCGGAAGATCCTACAAGTTCGCGGAGTCCCTATGGTGGTGGGCCAGCGCCCGGTCGCCGACGCGACCCTGCATGAAGCGAGTACTTTGGCCGCGCGGAAGCCATCCCCTCCTGGTCTGTCTGCGGCACTGCCGACCTCGACGTCCCGCCAGCCGCGCAGGCGTTCATGGTCAAGCGTGCCCACTCGCGCAAGACCGTGGTGGTCAAGGGCGCGTCGCATGTCGTGATTTGTCTGCCTGGCACGATGGCCGGCAAGGGCCAGGTGTTCGGCCATCTGAAATGGCATCCGACGTCTGACGGCGTGCTGCAGGGCGCGACGATTCTGGGAGACGAGGCCGGCCGCAAGCTGATGGCGATCTACAAGCGCAAGGGCATTTTCGGCAACCGGCACGACACCCGCCATGCACTGGAGCTGGCGCTGCGACAGCACTTCGCACAGGTCAATGTCCGCATCGAAGGCACGGTGGCGCTCTTCGAGGCACGTCAGCCGGTCTTTTGAGCTGGACTGACCACGACGGTGGAGAGCGGCTGAGGAGAAAACTCATGAAGCAACGCATTTCCACAGCGTACGACCCCAAGCAGGGCAATCCGGTTGCCGAAGTTCCGGCAGGCGTCGATACGGTTTGCTCGGCGGGTTCGGCGCGAAGTGGCATCTGCCCGCCATGGACTGGCCATCCCGGGGCGCAGCCTGGTACATCAGCAAGCGAGATCACGGCCAAAGCCCTGGCTGCCATGTCGGCGGCCTGCGAACTCGAAGCGGAGCACTGGCCGATTTCACCCTTCGACGAGGACGGATACAGCACCCTCTTCGAGCCCGCTTCGGCGATGCTGACGGTGCTGCGTATAGCGGTGCAGGTCGAGTCGGATCCAGTCCAGACGGGGTTCTGGTATCAGCGCACCCGCATCGTGGAACTGGGCGGTCTTACGGCAGCGCAACTCGTCTCGCTGGGGCGCGCCGAGGAGGTTGTCGGTTTTCTGGTTTCCGTTCGCGATGGTAGGCGCGATTGATGGAAGTTCCGTTGCGTCTGCAGTGCCCGCCTACTCCAGCGATGCGCCGAAGCGTTCGCTTCGCGGCAGGTAGTGGTTGTCGGGATCGAGGGAGACAACCACGTGACGGGCACGGCCGACGATCGCGTCGCGCGGGAAGAAGCCGAAGTGGCGCGAGTCCATGCTGTTGTCGCGGTCGTCGCCGAGCAGCAGGTACTGGCCGGCAGGCACCTGCACCGGGCCGAAGCTGCTGGCCGCGCCGGGGCGGTAGTCGGACAGGCGGATCGCGTGGCGCATCACGCCGTAATGTTCGATTTCGTAGTGCGCCGGATCGCGCAGATCGTCGTGGACGCCGCTGTGGCTGCCGGCGACGTAACGCGCCGCATGGCCATTGATGAAGAGCGCGTTGCCGCGCATCGCCACCTGGTCGCCGGGCAGGCCGATCACCCGTTTGACCAACCGCTCGTGCGCAGCCCGTGAGTCCAGCACCACGATGTCGCCGCGTTGCGGATCGGCCAGGTGCATGAGGGAGACATGGGTCAGCGGCAGGCGCACGTCGTAGGCCAGCTTGTCGACCAGGATGCGGTCGCCGATGCGGATGGTGGGCTGCATCGAGCCGGTCGGCACCACGTTCCAGTCGGCTACTGCGCTGCGGAACACGATCAGGCACAGCATGAAGGTGATGAAGCCCTTGTTGCGGGCCAGGAGCCGCGCGATCGCGTGCATGGCATTCCCCTGTCTGGCCCGGTCGGCTCGCCGTCCTGCAGTGACCGCGCCGGCGGCGCGAAGTTTCGCTGTCATCCGCCTGCCATCTTGCGGCCTGCCGGCCGGCCGCGATTGCCCGCGTTGCCGCCGTCGGGACTGTTGTGATCGGCACTCCGGATCAAGGGAGGGCCAAGGGCATGGGCAAGTGGACTCAGACGGTGACCGCCAAGGTGCTGGGCATCGGCGTGCTGGCGTTGCTGATGACGATACCGCTGATGCAGGTGCGCGAGCTGGTGCGCGAGCGGCAGCAGTTGCGCGAGGGGGCGATCGCCCAGATCGCGCAGGGCTGGGGTGGCCCCCAGGTGCTGGGCGGGCCGGTGCTGGTGGTGCCGACGATCCAGCCGGTGCCGGTGGCGCAGGGCCAGTTGCCGCAGTGGCGCGCCGGCAGCGAGAGCATGCTGGCCGATGCGCTGAAGCTGGACGTGGCGATGGCGGTGGAGACGCGCAGCTACGGCATCTATGCCGCGCCGGTGTTCGTCGCCACGGTGAAACTCGGTGGCCAGTTCCGCGCGCAGGACCTGGCCCAGTTCCGTCGCGCCAGCAGCGCGTCGTGGCAGGGCGGCAAGGCCGAACTGCGCCTTCCGATCGGCGACCTGCGCGGGCTGCAGGAAGTGAGCGATTTGCGCATCAACGGCCAGCCGGCGCGCTTCGAGTCATCGGCCGATCGGCTGGGTCCGTGGCCGAACGTGGTAGTACCGATCGACCTCGACGCGCTGGGCGATCGGCCGATCGACGTGCAGATCACGCTGAAGCTGGCCGGCACCGAGGCGCTGCAGTTGCTGCCGCTGGCGCGCAGCACCGACGTGACGATGCACGCGCCGTGGAGCGATCCCAGTTTCGTCGGCACGGCGCTGCCGCTTGAGCACAAGATCGATGCCACGGGCTTCAGCGCGCATTGGCACCTGCTCGATCTCAATCGCAGCTACGGTCAGCATTGGACGGACACCGACGGCGACATGAGCGCCGTGCTGCAGGCTTCCACCTTCGGCGTGCAGCTGTACCAGCCGGTCGACGTGTACCAGCGCAACGTGCGCGCGGGGAAGTACGGGCTGCTGTTCATCGCGATGACCTTCGTGGCGTTCTTCCTGTTCGAGGTGTTGAAGCGGCTGCGCGTGCATCCGGTGAAGTACCTGCTGGTGGGCGCCGCGCTGGCCACGTTCTACGTGGTGCTGCTGGCGTTGTCCGAGCAGATCGGTTTCGGCCCGGCCTACGCGCTGGCCGCCGCCGCGGTGGTCTTGCTGGTGGGCGGCTACGCGATGGCGGTGCTGCGTGCGCGGCGCGCCGGCCTGCTGCTGGGCGGCGTGCTGGGGCTGATCTACGCGATGCTGTATGGGCTGATCGCGGCCGAACAGTACGCGCTGCTGATCGGCGCGCTGGTGCTGCTGGCGATGGTGGGCTTGATGATGTACCTGACCCGCCGT
>DATJJM010000230.1:0-8656 GCA_035492535.1 Acetobacteraceae bacterium
GCGCCTGCGCCGCCCTTCGACGCCGGCACGCCAGAGACCGCCTCACCCGAAATACTCGCGGCCGTCCGCGCCCGAGGCGCTCCCATGCGCCAGGCCCGCGACGTCATCGCCGCACGCGCTGCAGCCCGCCTACCCGCCTGACGCGTCCGCGTCCAAGGTCCGCCGCAGCAGCCGCAGATCGGCCCAGGCTGCGCGGCGATCCTTGGGCGCGCGCATCAGCTCCGCCGGACTGAATGTCGGCAGCGCGGGCACGCCAACCGTCGTGTCCATCCACGCCCCGCGGGGCCGCCGCCGCGAGGTGGACTGCGGCAGCAGCGATCGTGCGGCAAGCATCCCCAGTAGCAGCAGCCTGCGGGGTCCGACGATGGCGATCAGCCGGTGCAGGAACGGCAGGCAGAGCACCAGTTCGCCTGGGCTCGGCGGCCGATCGCCCGGCGGCCGCCACGGGATGAGCGGCGTCAGGAGCAGCGCCTCCCGCTGCAACCCGATCGATCCCAGCATCCGATCCAGATACGCCCCCGCTGCCCCGGCAACCGCCGTCCCCGACCTGTCGTCATCCGCTCCGGGCGGCTCCCCGATCACCAGCAAGGACGCCGTCGGATCCCCTTCCGCGAACACCAGATGGCTCGCCGTGTCGCGCAGGGCGCACCCGTCAAAGCCGGCAATGGCGGCGCGCAGCTCCTCCAAGGTCGAAGCCCCCGCCGCGGCCTGAAATGCGCGCTCGGCAGGCGAAATTCGTGGCGCCGCCTCCCCCTGGCCCCCTCCCGCAAGGGGAGGGGGAGAAGCGGGGGCAGATGGAGCAGCCTGCCGATGCAGCCGATCCACCGGCGCCTCTTCCAGTGCCTCGTCCGCCCCCCACTCGATCTGCAGCCGCAGGGCGGTCAGATCATCCACTTATTCGGCGGCCTCCGCGCGCACCGCGTAGTCGATCGGCTCGCAATCCCAACCGTCGCGCCGGAACTGCCAGTACGAATCGTGCAGCCGCTCCGTCACCGGGCCCGGACGGCCGTTGCCCAGGATCCGCTCATCCAGCCGGGTCACCCCCATCACGCCGCCGGCCGTGGACGAGATGAACACCTCGTCCGCATTCCGCAGCTCGGCCAGCGGCACGGTCCGCACCTCGCACCGCACCCCCAGCTTCTCGCACATCTGGATCACCGAGAGCCGCGTGATGCCCTCCAGCACGCCGCGATCCGGTGTCGCCACCACGCCATCGGTGACCGCGAACACATTGAACCCGGGGCCTTCGGTCACATTCCCATCCAGGTCGAGCAGCACCGGATTGTCCGCCCCTTTGTCCTGCGCCTCGAACAGCGCCTTGGTCATGTCGGCCCAGTGGAAATTCTTCGCCCGTGGATTGACGCACACCTCTGGAATCCGCGGCGTCGATGCCACGATGAGATGGGCGCCCTTCTCGATCACCTCCTTCGGCATCAGCCACACATAGGGCGTGGCGAACGCCAGCAGATAGTTCCGTGCATTCGACGGGTGCCGGCGCAGATGCGGCGGTGCCGAACCGCGCAGGCAGTCCATCGCGACATACGCCTCGCGCAGCCCGGTCCGCCGCACCAGCTCGTGCAGCACGCCGCGGATATCGTCATTGCTCTCCGTCGGATGCAGCCGGTAATGGTCCATCGACGCGCGGAACCGCTTCAGGTGATCCGCCAGCTTGAAGAAGGCGCCATCCCAGACGCTGACCACGTCGTAGGTCACATCGGACCGGCGATAGCCCCACTCGGTCACCGGGATCATCGCCTCGGCGATCGGCATGAAGCGGCCATCGATATAAGCGGCGCCAGCAGGCCACATTGCGGCGGTGGCGGACATGTGTCGGCTCCTTTGCGTTGCTCTGGCTTCAATGGAGACATGAGCGGCGGAATTCGCCAAGGGGCGACTTCAGGCTCTGTCGTTCCGTTTTTACCCGGTCTTGAGAATTGTGCGGCACATCTAGAGACGTTCTCGTTCTCTGGGAGCGCCAAGCATGCGCAACATCGGCCCCCTATCACGCCGTGTGGCCGTCGTGGGGGCTTTGCGGCGCCGCGCTCTGTTCACCCAGGCCTTGGCTACGGTTTTCGCGGCCGCACCGCTGTTTGCTCGCGGGACGCCCGCGGCGGCCGCTACGCAATTGCGCATTGGCGGCACAGGGATGGGGCTCGCCACGATACGTGAAGTCGGCACTGCCTTTACCGCGGCAAATCGGGATGTCGCGGTGAATGTCCTGCCCAGTCTCGGCACAGGCGGTGGTCTCAATGCGGTGGCGGCCGGGGCGATCGAACTCGCGCTGTCTGCGCGCGCTCTGAACGACGCCGAACGCGCCAAGGGCCTGCAAGCCATACCATATGCGCGCACGCCGATCGCGTTTGCCACAAACCCCGAGGCAGGCACCCGCGAGATCACGCTCGCGCAGGTCGAGCAGATTTTTCGCGGAAAGCTGCTCAACTGGCCGAACGGCAAGACGATACGCCTCATACGGCGGGAACCGTCGGATGCCGATTGGGGCATGCTGCGTGCCCTGTCGCCGGAGTTGACCGACGCGGTCAAGATCGCGCTGGAGCGGCCGGGGCTGCTGACCGTGGCGACCGATCAGGAAAATGCCGACTCCATCGAACGCCTGTCGGGCGCCTTCGGCGCGATATCGCTCGGGCAGATCCGTGCCGAGTCACGCAACGTCGTTCCGCTCACGCTGGATGGTGAACCGCCGACAACGGAGGCTCTGGCCGCAAACCGCTACAAACTGTCGCGGACGCTTTACGTCGTCTGGCACGACCAGCCTGGCGTTGACGCCGCCGCATTCGTTGCCTTCCTGGGCACCGCGCAGGCCAAGGACATACTCGCGCGACTGGGCCACATTCCGCTCGCCGGCGCTGCATGAATCGCCAGATCCTTGACCCCTCCCTGACGCGCGTTGTCACCGCGCTGGCGGCGATCATCGCGCTTGCAGTCGCCGTCATGCTCCCGTCGACCTACTTCATGTCAGCCCGCGCGGCCTGGAACGCGGAGGTGACGGCGGAGAGCAAAGTGGCCAGCGCGGTCATCTCCCAGCTGATCAACAAGAATCCCGAACTCTGGGCATTTGAGAACGCGCGGATTCGCGGCCTGTTGGCGATGCTCGGTCCGCTGCAAGACAGCGAGAGAAGGGCCGTCTTCTTTGGGCAAGACCGTCTGGTTGCCGAACAGGGCGACGATGTGCCGCTGCCACGGATGACGGCGGGAACGCCCTTGTATGATTCCGGCAACATCGTGGGGCGTGTCGAAATACAGCGCTCACAGCGGCAGCTCTGGCTGCTCACCGTGGTGATCGCCGTGTTCGCCGCGTCGCTGGGAGCCGTCACTTTCACGGTGCTGCGGTCATGGCCCTTGCGCCTGCTGCAACGTGCACTCGCCCGGTCACTGCATCTGGCAACGCACGACACGCTGACAGGATTGCCCAATCGCGCGCTGTTCCACGATCGGGTGGAACAGGAGTTGGCCTGGTGCCGACGTGACGGCTCCATGCTGGCGATCCTCTACCTCGATCTCGACCGGTTCAAGGAGGTGAACGACACGCTCGGCCATGCCGCCGGCGATCGACTGCTGATTGGCGTGGCTGGACGGCTCCGCACGTGCGTCCGCGAAGCAGATACGCTGGCCCGGCTGGGGGGCGATGAATTCGCCATTATACAGACTGGGATACGCCAACTCGCCGACATCGAGATGCTGGCGCAGCGGCTGATCGATGTGCTGGACCAGGTATTCGAATTGGAGGGCAACCAGGTCAACGTAGGCGTCAGCATAGGAATCGCGTTGCGTCCTCCGACGGAGCTCATCGTCTCCAATGTCGATCCCGGCATCCTGCTACAGGAAGCCGATACGGCCCTGTATCGCTCGAAAGAAGAGGGCCGTGGTGTCTATCGCTTCTTTGCTGCCGAAATGAACGCGAAGCTGTTGGAACGGCGCGCGCTCGAAGCGGACATTGTGAGGGCGATAGAACAACATGAGTTCCTTCTGCACTATCAACCGCAGTTCGATCTGGCCGGGCGTCACGTCGTGGGAGCAGAGGCCCTGCTCCGTTGGCATCATCCGACTCGAGGCGAGGTTAGTCCTGAAGCATTCATTGGACTCGCAGAGGAGTGCGGTCTGATCGTCCGCATTGGCGAGTGGGTGCTGCGCGAGGCATGTCGGCAGGCAGCGCTATGGCCGGGCCTGCGCTGCATAGCAGTCAACGTATCGCCGGTGCAGTTCCGGCGTCCTGGCTTCGTCGATCAGGTGAAGGAAGCTCTGACGTGCGCCGGATTGGATGCAGGGCGGCTGGAACTCGAAATAACCGAGGGCGTCCTGCTGCACGAGACCAACGAAACCCTTGCCACGCTGCGTCGGTTGCATGCCATTGGCGTGACGATCGCCATGGATGACTTCGGCACCGGTTATTCCAGCCTGGGCTATCTGCAGAAGTTCCCATTCGACAAGATCAAGATCGACCGCTCGTTCGTCAAAGCCTTGCAGACCGACGCGCACGCCGCCGAGATCGTTCGGGCGGTACTGAGGATGAGCCATGCCATGGGGATCCGCGTCAACGCGGAGGGCGTGGAGCACGAATCCCAGGCGAACCTCCTGTTGGAGGAAGGCTGCGAGGAGGTGCAGGGATTTCTGTTCGGTCGCGGACTGAATACCGAGGACTTCTCGGCTCTGCTCGCACGATCGACGCACGCGACGCCACCTTGGGCGATTGCCTCGACCTGAGGCACGGGTCGTGCGCTGACCTATTTGACGATCCGGAGATTCTTGATCCGTCCAACGGATGCGTCCGTCGCATTCAAGAATATCCCGACGTTGGTGGAGCCTTCCGGCGCATGCGCGATGATGTCGGTGATCCGCTTGCCGTTGATATAGACGGTGAAGCCGCTGCCGTCGGGGTCTATTTCGACCTCATTCCACTGATTCAATCCCTTCCGGATCGCATCCGAATTGGTCAACGGCGCCAGAAGGTACCACTTCGTCTCTACGATATGATAGACAGCGTACTGGCCCTTGGGGGTGATTTCCAGGCCGTAGGTGTTCTGTGACGATGCAGTCCAAAAGCTGAGGCCGATGCCATTGTCGGCCGCCTGGCCAGTCGATTCCATGCTGACATCGGCGCACACACCGACCGTGCTGTTGGGCGCTTCCAGCATGGCGGTCGCGTCGTAATGGTTTGTTGTGAGGGTCGCCTGAAATTCGCCGGGCGCCTTGCTGACGACCTGCGGCGTGGTCGGTTTCCAGTTGTCCGCGGATGCCACCATCGTGGTGCCCTGACAGGCGAGCACCGGCAGCGGCGCTCCTGCCACCATCATCGCAACCAGCCCCGCTGCCTTCAACGGTCTCATGACCTGCTCCATCGTTCTGTCGTTACCGTGGCAGGACGTAGCCGCCCTGGCTCGTATCAACGTCGTTGGCCGCGACCTCGATGGTCTTGGTCTGGGTGCTGTGCCCGTCGGTCAGCACCTCTTTGACGGTCCTGACCTGGCGGCCATCCGCATCCGTATGCCAATTGCCAACCGGCATGACGTAGCCCGTTACAGTTTTCCCGCTGCTCGTCGTGGCGGGCGCATAGGTAACCCGGTGATTCGACTGCTGCACCGCGGCGCGCTGCGTGGTCGTGACCAGACGCTTCTGGTCCTCGCAACCCAGTTCTTCGGCGAAGACCTTGGTCGCAACGTAACCCGCGCCACCGCCCACGGCGCCGCCGATCAGCGCACCTTGCCAGCTGTGGCTGATGAGTGCCCCAGCCAACGCGCCACCCGCTGCCCCGATCCCGATACCGCCGAGCATGCAACTGTTCAGTCCAAGCGAAGGGACGCCGCCATTCTGGCAGCCGCCGACGGCGAGCACGGCAGTCATCGCGAACAAGGCACGGCGCATCGGTCTGGTTCCTCCAGGGGTTCGGATCACCGGTTGGCCTGAGCGCCCCAGATGCCGCGACGGGCGCGCCGGGCATCGTCTTCCCAGTGCTGGAATTCGGCGGGAGCGGCCGGGTCGGCGCTGGCGAAGCCATTGGCGATCATGCCGGCACCAATCCGCACATCGGTGCGGACGGCGCGGCACTCGAAGGTCTTGTTGCCTTCCGGCTCGCATCGCACCTGGTTCGTGCCCTGCGTGATGTAGGAGAGAAACCGCTCTGCTGCCTCGCGCTGTCGATCACCTTGCGACATCACGCCCTGTAGCCGCACCGAGGTGCCATCCACATCGAGGATCGTCAGCGAGTGCGGCGAGAAATGCGCGCGACCGACGACCTCGGCTGCGGTGACCGGCGGAGGCGGTGCGGGCGTGAAATTGGATGGCACGCTGGCAACGGCGCCCGGCGGTGGCACGACCGCGGACGCAGGTTGCGGCACCGGCGGCGGCGGAGCCGACGGTGTCGGGCTGGCGGACGGCGGTGGCGGAGGCGGCGCAACGACAGCGACGCTCGGCGGCGGTTGCGCGATCTGTCCTTCACCACCCGACGGCGACGGCTTGGCGGGTGTCCCCGTCGCTGGCGGGATCGACTGCCACGAGCCTGGCGGCGGCAGTTGGGCCGTCTGTCCGCCGGCTGGCGCCGGCTTCTGCGGCGGTGTTTCGGCCGTCGGCTGGGGCGGCTGCGTCTGCGCCGTCACCGTGGGCGGTGCGGTCTTGTCCGGCGTCGGTGTCTGGGAATGCAAGGCGGTTGGCGACGCGGGCGGGGAAGCCGGTGGGCGCAGTAGAAGATATCCCACCACGGCGGCGACCATCATGACGATGCCACCGCCACCTGCCAGGAGCCACTTACTGCTGCCTGGTCGCTGGCCGTTGTCTGCCGGCGATTCCGCTCCACCGCGCCCCTGCCTCGACTTCTGATCGATGGGACCGCGCCAGACCGAGGCGCCGCAGGTCGGGCACAGCTCGGACTGTTCACTGTCGAACGCGTGGCCTTCCATGCAGCGGACGAACTTGGGCATCAGTGCTGCGGCCCCGTTGTGGTGACCGGAGGCGCCGGCGGATCGCCATGGCTGCCCGCCGGCTTCGCATTGCCCGCCATCTCCCTGACGACCGCGTTGGCCTGCTGCTCCAAGGCGGCCGCTGCGGCGATTCCCTGACGCGCGGTCCGCGCCTCGACATTCACCCGGCGCTCCAGTTCCGCCACGCCGCTCTCCGCCTCACGGGCCCTCCGGTTGCGATTGTCGGCGACCTGCTCCAGCCAGGCGACGCCATCTTCGGCGGAGCGTCTTGCCCGCCGCTGGATGTTGGCACGCGCCTCCATGTCACCTTCGGCGGATTCCGCGAGGCGCCTGGCGCGCGCCTCGGCATTCGCGGACTGCTCCGTCGCCGCCTGGGCAATCTCTGCGCGCACTTCAGCGGCTTTGGCGCGGTCTGCCGCCGCTTTCGCAACGTCGACCTCCTGGCGCGCGCGATGCAATTGCGAGGATAGCGCCTGCGCTTGCTTCGCAAGCTGGTCCTCGTTGCGGTCCGCTTCTGACAGCGCGTGCTGCATGGCCTGCAAAGCATTTCGTATGGCGTCGGGTGCGTTCGGGTTGTCAGCCATGGCCCGCGCCATGGCCTCCATCTCCTTGCGTGCCTCTTTCAGTTCGTCGCGCGCCCGCGAAGACGTCGCCAGCACGTCCGGGTCGCTGACGTAGTACGGCATCAGCAGGATCATCATCACCAGGAAGGCGCCCATGGCCTTGGTGACGACAGCCATCAGCGAGATGTCGAAGACCTCGATCTGACGCGCCGGGCGATGGAACGCCATCAGGCACCGAGATGGATGCGGTTGACGAGATTGGTGAGGCAGTGATCCGCGGCAGAGTTCAGCACCAGCTCTTCCTGGCGCTGCACCACGTTCTGCACGAACACCAGAATGGCGCTTTCGACCAGCGCGACGATGGTGGTGTAGAACGCGACGCCGAGACCGGCCGTGATGCGCGTCATGTCGAGATGCGTCGGGTCGTCGATGCCGGCCAGCGCGCCGGCAATGCCGACCACGGTGCCGACGAAGCCCAGGGTTGGCACCAGCCACGCCAGATAACGCACGCTTTGGTATTCAAGGTCGAGGCGGTGGCTCAGCAGATCCAGCTTGCTGCCGATCGCGGCACTCGCCTGCTCGAGAGAGCGCGTGTTCGTCGCTTGCAGGATCGCAGTATCGACAAGGACCGGCAGGAAGGCGCGGCTTGCCACATGCGGCAGGATCCGGCGGCGCAACCGTCCGAGTTCATCGAAACTCAGCAACGTATAGTCATCGGTCGGCAGCAGATCCGCTGCGAGGAACTGGCGTTCGAACCGGCCCCGCTGCCAACGGCGGAACAGGATGCCCAACCCGCACGCCGTGAGGACATGAAGGACGTTCTGGATGGTGAGGGGATAGACAGACGAGAACAGTGAGCCGACACCATGGTCGAGCAGAAACACGGCGGGGCCGGAATTGTACGGCAGAGCGAAGGAAAGGATGGCGATGACGACACAGGCGATGGCGGCGGCGGCACCGACCACTATGGTGGTGGGAGCGGGCGGCCTTAGAATCCGGCCGGATACGATGGGGGGCGCGTCCGCAACCGCTTCGCTCATCGAATACGATCCATGCGGACACGCCTGCGGCCCGGCAGGTCTGTAACAGACACGCCCTTACTTCCCATTTCTGAATTAGACAGCTTTCTGGCTAAAGCCTCACATTTGATACAAGGAATGATAC
>DATJJM010000231.1:0-10407 GCA_035492535.1 Acetobacteraceae bacterium
AAGGCGTGTTCGCCCCGCAGCTTGCGGCGGATCGTCTCACGCAACTGGCCGGGCCGAGCCGCCAGATAACTGGCCCACGTCTGGCCGCGCACGTCCTCGTACCAATTGCCGAAATGATCGAACCGGCGTACTGCCAGCCCAGCGTCATTCGCAGCGGCGACGCAGGTTGCACAGTGTGGCCAATCGGCCGGAAGTGCGTCGAGCCGTGTGACCGGCCAGGTCCGGCAGGCGCGGGCAAATTTCGTGAAGGCCAATTGGTCTTCGGCCAGAGGCTGCCAGCGGCAAGTGTACAGCGTCGTCAAGCTGGCGAACCCACGGCCGCGATCGGTCACCTGCATAGGAAACAACGCCGAACCGCTGACAAAGAACCGCGCCATCGTGGCGTCGGTCATGCCATGGGCAAGCACGGTCTGATACCAGGCCAGACTCCCGAACAGATCGTCGCGGGCGCTGCGGAAGAAGCCGGCAGCATCCGCATGGTCGACGAAGCCCGTGTGATCACTGAAGCGCGTACCAGGCACAGCCGATCCATTCATGCACGGCATAGAAGCTGCCCAGCCAGCCACCGACATTCGGCACCAAAGCCATGACTGACGCATGTGGCATCCGATCGAGCGGAACCGGCGCAGCCGTCACCACAAGTCCGGTGTGCGAGAAAGCCATCAACGCCCGTCGCATGTGCCAGGCATGCGTCACCAGATAGATAGACTTGATCCCGTGCTCCCGCAGGATCGCCGCACTGAGCTGTGCATTTTGCCAAGTATCGTCCGAAGAATTCTCCAGCCACTCCACCGGCACCTGATAGTCGTGTTGCAGGCTGTCCGCCATCACCTCGGCGATCGACGGTTCGTCAGGACGCTGACGGCCGCCGGTGATCAGGACTGGCAAATGCGTTTGACGATACAACGCTGAACCATCGCGTAGCCGCTCCAGCGAGAGCAGGCCAGGATACAACGGAACGACCGAGCTGTTGCCAGTGCGCCGCAGATCGCCGCCCAGGATGACAATCGCCTGGGGCGGCGCGTCCGCCGGCGGTGTTGTCGGCAGGTCGCGTTCGAGCGACAGCAGCAGCGCGCCGCTGACGGCCGGCGTCGCCAACAGCAACGTGCCGACAACACCAACGAAAGCGAGGCCGCGTCCGAGCACGCGGCGACGTCGCTCGATCAACAATCCGACCAAGGCAAGCAACAGCAGCGAGATTGGTGGCAGTAGCAAGGATTCCGCCACGGACTTGAGCAGCACCTGGTGTGATCCTCCGTCGGCAGGCGTGGGTTAGCTTGCTGTCGCAAGCCAGTCCAGCACCTTGACGATGCCGGCGTGGAGCGTGATCGGGGTGGGCAGGGCAAGTGCCGCCTGGGACAACGCGCGCGAACCCGTCGAGTGGCGGATCTCGCCGGCGCGCGGTGGCTTGTGTCGTGCGTCGAGAGTGGTGCCGGCAGCCTCGGCAATCACGTGCGCAAGATCCAGGACGGAGGCCGCGCTGCCGGTGCAGACGTTAAACACAGGCGCGTCCGTCGGGCGTAGGTGCATCGCGGCGAGCAACGCAATGACCACATCGGTGACATAAACGAAATCGCGTGTCTGCCCGCCATCGCCAAATACATCGATCGGCACCCCGCGACGGATGCGCTCGCAAAAGATAGATATGACTCCGGAATAAGGCGAGCGCGGGTCCTGGCGCGGGCCGTACACGTTGAAGAAGCGCAGCCCGACCGTGGGAACACCGTGCACGTGGCTGGCGACGCGGGCATGCAGTTCGCAACCATACTTGTCCGCCCCATATGCGGACAGCGGCCGGCAGTCCGCTGTCTCGGTGATCGGTATGCTCGCGGCGTCACCGTACACCGCCGCGGAGGACGCATAGACAACAGGGACCGTTTCGGGCATTTGCCGAATGGCGTCGAACAACGTGATGGCGCCGGTCAGGTTCGCGCGATGCGTGCCAAGCCAGTCGTTGATGCCGCGTTCCACCGAGGCGATCGCTGCGAGGTGGAAGCAACCGGCCACACCCTCGACCGCGCGTCGCGCCGTTGCCGCGTCCGCGATATCGCCTTCGATCAGTTCAACCGCGGCTGCTAGGTTTTCCGGCTTGCCGGAGGACAGGTCATCCAGCACACGCACCTGATCGCCGCGCGCAAGCAGCGCCTCGCACAGGTGCGAGCCGATGAACCCGGCTCCCCCTGTCACCAGGTATTTCTTCATGCCCGCAGCGCGTCGCTGGTGACGAACTGCACGTTCAGGCCGGTCAGCCGGTCACGCGCCTCATCCACGGTGGTGCGGCCATTCTCCAGTGGAATTCCGATACCGCGGCACGCATCTTCGATCACCACCACCTCATAGCCCAGGTGCACCGCATCCTCAGCCGACCAGGCGACACAGAAATCGGTGGCGAGTCCCGCCAGGAACACACGTGTGAATCCGCGTTGCCGCAGCCAGCCATCCAGTCCTGTTCCAGTGGCGCGATCGTTCTCGAAGAAGGTCGAATAACTGTCGATCTGCGGATGAAAGCCTTTGCGGATGATCACCTCCACCTTGCCAAGATCGAGATCGCGATGGAGTGCGGCATTGGCACTCCCCTGCAAGCCATGGTCCGGCCAGAGCACCTGCCGGCCATACGGCATGTCGATGGTGTCGTACGGCTTGCAGCCGCTATGCGCGCTGGCGAATGAACTGTGTCCGCGGGGGTGCCAGTCCTGCGTCGCGAACGCATGATCGAACAGCCCCAGCAGCCGATTGATCGCTGGAACCACGGCATCCCCATCCGCGACAGGCAGCTCGCCGCCAGGCATGAAGGTGGGCTGCACGTCCACCAGTCCGAGTATGTCCGTTGCGCGATTGATCACCAGCCTCGCCCCCTGCCGCATTCTGCGCGACGATACTATGCCTCAGCAAAGGGAGGGGAGCGATGAGCCTGCATTATCTGAAACAGCAACGACCGATCACCGATGCGCTGCGCAAGACGGTATTGGACGATCTGCCGGAATTGGCCGACATCGGGAATGACGATCTGCGCCGCAAGGCGATCGAAGCCTGGGCCTACGCCCTGTCGCATTCCAGCTTCGGGCGGATCAGCGACATCCCGCCGGGCGGCAATCCAGGCATGAATGTGCTGAAGCGCGGCTCCCAGGCGGATCATCTGCGCGGTGTCGCGAAGCTCGCATTGGAAATTGCCGACGCGTTCATCGCGCAGCGGCCGGAAGTCTCCATCGACCGCGACGTGGTGCTGTGTGGTGCGCTCTGCCACGACGTCGGCAAATGCTATGAATTCGACCCGGAGAACCAGGCGCGCTGGGCGGATGATCCCTCGGCGACCGGCCAGCCGACGCTGCGGCATACGGTGTTCGGCACCTATGTGTGCCTCACGGTCGGGCTGCCGGAAGAGATCGCCCATATCGCCTGCGCGCATTCGCTGGAAGGCCAGCATATCGGCGTCTCGTCGGAATGTATGATCGTGCGCCACGCGGACCATGCCTATTGGTCGGTGGCGGGCACGCTTGGCCTGCTCATACCAGAGACGCTGCGCCGGGATCCGATCTTGCGGGTGCGAAAACTCGCCGGAGAGCTAAAGCAAGCAGCGGAGTAGACGCGGGGCACCGACATGGTGCTAGCCTCGTCGCGCCATGGACACGCAATCATTGTTCGAGCAGGCGGCGCGGTTGGCTGCGTCCTATCGCGCCAATGTCGGCGAGAGCGCGACGACCTTGCCCTACGCAGCGATGCGCGAGGCATTCGACGCTCCGACGCCCGAGCACGGCGCTCCGGCGACGGAGGTCATCGACGATTTGGCAACGCGCAGCACACCCGGGTTGCGCGCGATGACCGGACCGCGCTTCTACGGCTGGGTGATCGGCGCCTCCCACCCCGTAGGCGTGGCGGCGGACTGGCTGACAGCGGCCTGGGGACAGAATGCCGGCAACCACGAAGCGTCGCCGGCTGCCGCAGCGGCGGAGACGGTCGCCGCGAAGTGGCTGCTCGATCTGCTGGACCTGCCACGTGACGCGTCCGTGGGCTTCGTGACCGGGGCCACCATCGCCAATTTCGTCTGCCTGGCCGCGGCGCGAGGCGCGGTGCTGCGCCGCGTGGGTTGGAACGCCGAGGCGAACGGCCTGTTCGGCGCGCCACCGATCCATGTCGCGATCGGTGATGATGCGCATACCAGCGTTTTCTCGGCCTTGCAGTTCCTGGGACTGGGCCAGGATCGGGTGCTGCGTGTCCCGACCGACCGGCAAGGCCGCATGCAGGCCCCGGATTTTGCGCGTGTCATAACCGACTGTTCCGGCCCCACGATTGCGATCGCGCAGGCGGGCCAGCTCAACACCGGCGCCTTCGACCCGATCGATGAAATCGCCGCCGCCGCCCGGCGCTCAGGCGCCTGGCTGCATATCGATGGCGCGTTCGGGCTCTGGGCGCGGGCCTGTCCCGCGACAGCACATCTCGCAGCGGGTTTCGAAGCGGCCGACTCCTGGGCAACTGACGGCCACAAGTGGCTCCAGACGCCATACGATTGTGGCTACGCCATCGTGCGCGACGCCGAGGCGCATCGCAGCGCGATGACCATCGCCGCGAGCTATCTACCGCCCGTGGCCGAGGGGGATCGCGACCCAACGCATTACGTCCCGGAGCTTTCGCGCCGCGCGCGTGGCTTCGCAACCTGGGCGATGATCCGCCACCTCGGCCGCGACGGCATCGCCGCGATGGTGGCGGAGCACTGCCGCCTGGCGCACTTGCTCTCGGAGCTCCTGGGGCGTGAGCCGGGCGTGCACGTGTTGAATGACGTCGTGCTGAATCAGGTCATCGTCCGCTTCGGTGCCCGCGACGCCGGTGAAGCCGCGGATCAGGCGACCCTCGAGACAATCAGGCGTGTACAGGCAGACGGCACGTGCTTCGCCGGCGGCGCGCGATGGCGTGGCAGATGGGTGCTGCGTCTTTCGGTCATCTCGGCGCCGACAACCCAAGCAGACATCGTCCGTACCAGCGATGCCATCTGTGCCGCGTGGCGCGCCGTACGTGGCGCGAATTAGGAGCCGGAAATCGGTGATCTTCGCCGCGCTCGCTCTGGCGCTACTGATCGGTTGTACTGGCCGAGTGGTAGCCGCATAAGTTTTCCACATCTTTCAGCTTTCGTTCACCTTGCCCTCCCGCACTCATGAGACACGATGGGCTAGCGGAGGGCGTCCATGGCGCGACCAATTGTGAGATTGCGACGGACCATACGTCCTGTAGCGATTCCGAGCGATCAGGGAGGCGAAGGATGGTTCTGCATCTGACCGTCCCTGAGCAGCAGGCTGAGACGCCTGAGATTTTCATGCCTTCGATCACCGACTGGACTGCCGATATGAAGGAGCAGACCATCACGCACGTTGAGACGGGCTGCCGCTTTCACGCATATCCCGTCGAACATGAAGGCATCGTCGTGCCATTCGCTCACCGTCAGATCGCAGTGCGCTTCGTCGGCATGGCAGATCGAAAGCGAATGCCATCCTTCGAGGATATTGCGATGCTCGGAACGCAGGGGATTCTCTGGATAGTCACCTACACGATGGAGAGCCCTCGGCCGTTGAGGGCTTAGCCCACGTGCCTGACATGGGATGAACTCCGGACGATTGCCCATGCCACTGACCGCCAGTGCCGACCTATTTTGAGGTGCATGGAATAGTCGAAGAGTGAGCGAAGAAGATCCCGAACTACAAGGCGTGATCAAGCGCATCGTCAGCCGCATTATCACCGAACCTGCATCATTCGGATTGCTTGAACGACTGAAAGCCTACGGCAGCCCTGAGAAATTTCTCGTCTGGTGGTTAAATCACATGCGGCAGGATTTCCAAGCCTATGCCAGGACACTTACCAACAAGGAGCTTGCCGATTCACTCGACTATAATGCCCCATATGCCAAGTCCGATATCATGCGCTCCGTCATGGAGGAAGCGGCAAAGCGGTTGAGAGGAGATCAGGAATCACTCCTGCATTACGCCACGCCGCCGCCGCGTAACAACCCGCCGCTGAATGCCTATGCGACGCCAGACGAAGCCTGAACCCCGACGATTGGCGATCCGAATACCGACGAAAGTTGGGTGGTTATCCGACCCTGGTCACTGGCTCCTGTCATCCTCGAATGGGCAATTGCGGCGCGCCTGTGCTGGGCTTGCGTTCTGATCCGAGGCGCCAATGTCGAGCAGCAGGCGCTGATAGCATGGGTGCTGGCTAAGCAGTAGTCGTCCAGCGGACAGCACGTCGCGCAACTCGTCCGGGGAGAGCGTCCAGCTTGTTCCCACATTCTTCACTGTGGCCTGCAAGGCGGCCTGGTCAGGAAGGAACTGATCGAAGTCAATAGAAATCCCGTAAACCCGCATGCCGGCAAACAGCGGCTTCCCGGGGGCCAAAGAGCCTGTCGCGCCCGCACTCTTGAGTGTGCTCACCAGCTCCTGCATCGTGGCATTGGCATATGCAGTCGTCGCGTCGATCGGCGTGCCGATGACCGTGTTCACCACTTTGAGCAAACCAGGCACAGCCTCGTTTTTCCCTACGCCGCTGTCCACGTCCGAGCGCGCGTTCACCGAGATCACCACAATTCGTTTTGCTTGCCCGAGATTGATCGCCTGCAGCAATCGGGCAGGGCTGTGGGTTGAAATCAGCGCCTCAGACAGCGAGTGAATTCCCTGGTTGTCAGCCAAGCCGCCATCGAGCAGATGCAGGTAGCGCTCATTGCGGTAGGGTGGCGGGTCGGGACCGTTGCGCAACGCATTCGCATAGCGGGCCCTCTTATATTCCTCGATGTCGAGGTATCGCGGAGCCTGCTTGGTCAAGTCGGCGGCTATCCAACCGGCAGGCGGACGTGCACCCGGACAGGTCGTATAGCTATAACTGTAATTGCGCAGGCTCATTGGCGACAGCGCGATGGGAAAGGCAGCCGAGGCTGCAACCCCAACGGAGATCGGCAATGCGCCAAGGTCGGAACAGATATCGTCGAAGCGCTGCGGCGTGAAGGCAAAGACTTCACCGGATTCCATGTCGGTCGCGTTCAGTATCACGAACGGCGAATCCGATCGGCGTAGCGCGGCGAAAGTCGCGCCATGAAATAGTTCTCTATCCAGCAGATCGCGCAGCACGTCGATCCGCGTGTAGCGGCTGAACGCGAGCCGCGCCAACGTCACTGGATCAGCAGCCTGCCATTTCAGCGTCGCCATGTTATCGCGTGCAAGGAAGGCATCGTTCAGCTCATCCATGCGCCCGGGCCCGACGAAGCCAAACCAGGCAGCCACGACACTGCCGCCCGAGACGGAGGAAATCACCTTGATCCTGTCCACTAACCGAACGGTGCCGTTTGCGGAGGGATAGGAGGATTGGGCCAGCTGATCGAGCACGCCGAGCCCAAGAGCCGCAGCGCGTGAGCCGCCGCCCGAGAACGCGACCAGGATCAGCGGTGCTGACGGATCAGCGTCAACCGGACTAGGAGGTTCCGCGTTTGCCGCCCCCTGTGGGAGCGGCCGGTTGGGATAGTCTGGCAACGTTTGGCAGGCTGCCAGCGCCAGCATCCCGGTCAGCAGCCACGCTGCCCGCCGCCGCAGGTGTGAAAGCGACAACCAACGGGCGCATGATTGAAGTTCCCGCGACCACCACGTCCTGGCTAGTCGGTGCATAATCGGCCCCGCTCAGAGAGATGACGTATTCGTTTGAGGTGAGAAGGATGGTGTGGTTGGTCACGCCTACCCGATCGCCATCGACCAGCACGTCACGATCCCCGGGAAAGGTCACGAGCAGATATTCTACCGCCATCGCTAATTCCTCCCGCCGCTGACGAGCCTTCGTTGTTCGCGATTTCATCGCTCGACTCTTACGTGTGCATAGATCCGGAGAGTTTGTATCGGAGACGGCAATTTCGCAATGGACCCTCCCCAGAACTTCGTGCGCGAACGTAAGGGGCGAGCTGTTTGCGAAATATGCTCAATCCAGGGTTTCGGGTACGAATTGGATCGCGATCGCCAGTTAATGGACCGTCAGCGATCCCGCGGTGGCAGCATAAGCACGGTGCCTTTCGTGCTATCTGCGTCCATCCGCGTCCATCTGCGGTTCCAATCTTCCCGGTTCATTCAGCCGCCATCACGACCCGCGGTCCTGACCGCGCGATCCGCAGCACAAGCATCGATGCCAACAGGCACGCCAGCCCGCTCACCAGGAACGCCAACAGGTAGCTGCCCGTGTAAGTACGCACCATGCCCGCTCCAACGGCCGCTGTCGCGCCGCCGATCTGATGCGTGGCAAAGATCCAGGACATGATCACCGGCGCCGGCCGCTTGCCGAACACTTGGTTCACCAGAGCGAAGATCGGCGGCATCACCGCGATCCAGTCCAGTCCATAGAACACGGCAAACACCGTCAGGCTGACGCTATCGAAGTTCGTGTAAGGCAATACCAGCAGCGACAGTCCGCGCAGGCCAAAGATCCAGAACAGCAGGACGCGCGGATTGTACCTGTCGGTCAGCCAGCCGGATATCGTCGAGCCGATCAGGCTGAATATGCCCAGCGAGCCCAGGATGCCGGCGCCGGCGAACTGCGAATAACCATGATCGACGCAGAACGCGATCAGGTGCGTGCCGATCAGTCCATTGGTCGAGAACCCACAGATCGCGAAGCTCGACGCCAGCAGCCAAAAATCCAGAGACCGAACGCCGCGCATCAACCCATCGATCGCAACCGCGAATGGATTGCCAGATCGCGGCGGGGCAGGCGGTTCGATCGGCGCACCCAGCGGTCCGATGCCGATCGACGCCGGAGATTCCGGCAGCAGCAACGCTGCGAATGGGATCACCAAGGCAATGGTCAGGGTGACGGTGACGCAGACGCTCTGCCAGCCGTAATCCTGCGAGAACCGTCCCAGTATCGGCAGGAAGATCAATTGCCCGGCCGCATTGCCCGCGCTCAACAGCCCGATCGCCAGCCCGCGATGGCTGACGAACCAACGGTTGGCGACAGCCGCTGCCATGCCGACGGTCGCGGCGCTGCCTCCGACCCCTACCAGCAACCCCCAGGTCACGTACAACTGCCACGGCGTGGTGATGAAAGTTGACAACCCGGAACCGGCCAGCAGCACGACCAGGCACGCCAGGATGGTGCGCTTCAGGCCAAACGTCTCCATCAGGCCGGTGATGAACGGCCCGATCATGCCCACCAGCAGGATGTTCAGCGATATCGCGCCGGAGATCGTGCCGGCGGTCCAGCCGAACGAACGCTCCAGCGGAACGATGATCACGCCAGGGGCCGCACGCACACCCATCGCGCCCACCGTGATCGTAAAAGCGACGAACAGCACGACCCACGCATAATGGATACGTCCAAAGCAAAGTCTTGCCACTGCGGCGGTCATGCACGACACCTTTCTGCTACCCGCCAGTATGGCCGCGCGATCCGCTTTCCACCATCCCTCGTGGCGCGCCTCAGCGATGCGGCGGGCGCTCCGGTGCCCGCGCGTGCGAACCGCCGTGTTCGGCCCATTCCCACGGCCCGTCCACGTCGATCCCTTTGTCGCGCAGCATGCCGATATGGTCTTCGGCATTGTCCTGCGGCCGATAGCCGAGAACATCCCAACCGGCCTTCGCAACTTTCAGGCGCGTGTTGGCGGAATACCCATTCACCACCAGGCATCCCGGATCGGGATGGCGCAGCGACAAATCCACCAGCCTCGCGACATCTCCCGGCGACAGCCACGTGGCAAGCGACCGTTGATCGATCGGCAGCGTCCGATACGTCCCGATGCGCAGCGATACCGACCGGATGCCGTGCCGATCGAAATAGCACCGCAGCATCGTTTCGCCCCACGCCTTGAACGTGCCGTACAGGCTGTCAGGCCGAGGCGGCAGGGCAGGGGAGACCTGCTCCTCGATCGGATAACACCCGTGCGCGTGATTGCTGGAGGCAAACACGATGCGCTGCACGCCAGCCAGCCGCGCCGCCTCAAATACATCGAACACGCCACGCGCATTGACGCGCCACAGGTCCTCCAATGTGTAGTCGCCGCCAACGCCCGCCAGGTGCACCACACCCGCCACACCGTCCATCATCCGCTCGATGGCTGCGCGATCCGAGATATCGGCGACGATGCACTCTTCGTTCGGTGTGGGATTGGCTATCGGTCTTGTGTCGGTCAGTCGCAGATGGCGCCAGTCCGCGCGCAGACCGTTGCGCAACGCCGTCCCGATCGCGCCGGCAGCGCCGGTGATCAGGATGCGGTCAGTCGCTGGATTGATCATGGGCACGAGTTCCTCCCTGTTCGGGAGAAAGCTCGCGCCTCACGCTCGGCCTGTCCAGCGAAGTCGGGTCAGCCAGGCATCGCTTCGAATCGTTGCCGCTCGCCACCGCCGTGGAACCAGGGCTGTGCGCTCTTGCAGTAGATCTCCATGCCCGGCTGGTAGG
>DATJJM010000232.1:0-6474 GCA_035492535.1 Acetobacteraceae bacterium
CGAGCGCTTTTTCGACGAGGTTGCCGCCATGCCCTGCTCCACTGGAGTGGCGGCGGCGCTTCAGAAGAGGATTGGCAAGAATCGCGAGAACCTGTTTACCTTCCTGCACTGCGACGGTGTTCCCTGGAACAACAATAACGCCGAGCACGCCGTCCGGGCGTTCACCCGCCTGCGCAATACTATGGCCAGCAGCACAGCGAAGGGAACGGCCGACTACTGCATCCTGCTCAGCGTGCAGCAGACCCTTCGCTACCGAGGGATTGGCTTCCTGGACTTCCTTAAATCGGGCAAAACGGAGATTGCTGGCTGACGCGACCACTTTTCGCTCGGCATCAATGAACGGGGTGCGTCAATGGCGATCCCTCTTCAGCGGCTCGGTTGCATCGGCCGGACCGTCTGCTACCAGTGTAGACGCGATGCCGTTGAGGCTGGCCGGGAAGGTGCAGAAGTTCGTCTTGCGCGAAGGGGCATCGGTGTTGGCGGCGGAATAGGGCTCTGCCCGGCTCGCGACACCGCCCTGTGTGACACAGTCGGATAGGCGCCGGCGATTGACCGCTTTGGCGGTCCGCCAGCGAAGCTGCGGTACGACTGGAGTGGGCGCAGAGCGGACCCTGGCACATCAGCGGAACTGGACCGTTACCCAGCCATCTGAGCCGATCAGCGACGCGTGGCCGCGTGGCGAATGGCAGGTGCGACCATTGTAGCCAAATGCAGAGCAATCTGGCCGTCACGCTGAATTCGGCACCCCATCACGCTTCAAACCGGCAGGCAAACACGCTGCAATCCGGCACCCTGTCACGCTCGTAAGCGGCAGTGGATCACGGTGGGATCCGGCACCTCTTCCGAACGGGTTTTGGGCACTCACCTCAGCTGAGTCTCTGCTGACCAGAAGAACTTATGTTGTGTCAGTCACCGAAAGCAAATACTATCTTTCAACAATCCTCCCTTGCTGTTGATGCGGTCGGTTTGTGAGTAGTGTGAGTAATGGGGATATCTTCACTGATATATTTGTTTTCATTCGCCTTTTCGTCGGTAGACAATTTAGCCCGTCCCGGTCGCATCGATGGTCCGCGCAGTTCAATACGATAGGCGTTGTGGACCAGCCGATCGAGGATGGCATCTCCGTAGGTCGGATCCCCAATCTGTTCATGCCAGCAATCCAGCGGAATTTGCGTCGCCAACACGGTTGAACCGCGCTGATGACGATCATCGATCACTTCCATCAGGTCGCGTCTCTGATCGGCTGTCAACTTCGCCATCAGCCAGTCGTCAAGAATGAGCAGCTTCACCTTGGACAGCCGCGCCAGAATGCTCGCATATCGTCCCTCTGCCCGACCCATCGCCAATTCGTCAAGCAGACGCGATAGGCGCTGATAGCGAACTGAATGGCCATCACGCGCCGCTTGATTGCCCAGTGCGCAGGCGATGTAACTCTTGCCTGTGCCGGTCTTGCCGAGCACCAGAACGTTGTTGTGCTCGCTCAACCATTGACCGGTGGCCAGGCTGCGCAGCAGGGACCGATCCAGTCCGCGCGGCTTGCGATAATCGATATCCTCGAAGCAGGCCACCTCCCGTAATCGCGCCAGTCGCAAGCGCTGTGAGAGAGCGGCGTTATGACGATCGATTTCCTCGCGATCGATCAGAATTGCGAGGCGTTCGTCGAAGCTCAGCCGGGCGATGTCGGCCTGCGTCAATTGCGCCTCGAGCGCGCGCGCCATGCCGGTCAGGCGCAACGTGCGGAGTTTTTCAACACTCTGATGCAGCATCGTTTTTCCCTCAGTTGACATAGTATTTGGCGCCGCGGACGTTGACGTGTTCACCAAGGCCGTCGTCAGCAGTTGCGCCAAGGAAGGACTGGCGTTGATCCGCGCGGAGCAATTGCTCGACATAGCGTGACGACAGCGCGCCGGCTGCCAGCGCCCGCACGCAAGCGAGTTCCAAGCGCGCCGCACCGTAGGTCTTTGCCTGGCGCAGTACGCCCAGGCAGGCCCGGATGCCCTGCTCGGGATGTTCGCGGGCACTCAGCAGCCGGTCGACAAATGTGCCGATCGCCACACCAAGACCCGCCGCTTCCTCACGCAGCCGTTCCGGTGTCCGGCGCGCCATCGCCTGATGCGCCGGCGGCATGTGTTCGGCGAGCGTCGTGTGCGCTGCGGCGCGGAGGCTGCGTGCGTGGCTGGCGACACGCTCCCCCTTGGAAAACACGCTGACCGCCGTTGCGGACAGGAACACATCGACCCTGGTCTGCAGTAGACGATACGGGACAGAGTAGTAGTGCTGGTCTACAACAATGTGATAGTCAATGTTCACCCGCGCGGTCAGCCACTGACCAATGGTGAATGGCTCTGCTGGCAGCGGCTGCAACGCGGCACGTTCGATGGCCTCGAATAGCGAGCGCCGACTGCCTGTGCGCGGTGGGCTGAAGGGGCGGTTGTTGAACGCCTCGACAAGCTCAAGGATCGCCGCGTTGGCTTCTGCCAAACTGAACAATCGGCGATGGCGCAGCGGCGCCAGAACCCAGCGCTCAACCTGATTTACGCTCGCCTCGACGAGAGATTTGTCCCTCGGGCGTCGTACCCTAGCCGGAACGATAGCCATGCCATAATGCCGGCCGAACTCGTGGTAGCTGCGGTTCAGAACTGGGTCGTGATAGCACGCGTCGGTCACGCCGCTCTTGAGATTGTCCGGCACCAGAGCCTCCGGGCAACCGCCGATCCAGGCCAGTGCCCGCACATGTGTGCCAAGCCAATCGTCGTGGCTCTGCGTCCAACTCGCTTCGGCGTAGATCAGCTGTGAGCACGGCAGGCAGGCGACAAAAACCTGCGCCTCTCGCGGCGTGCCCATGTCAATCACCGTCAAGGTCATCCCGGCGTAGTCGACTTCCAGCGCCGCACCGGCCCGGCGGACCTGGCGCATCACCGGTGGGCGCGACGCCTGTTGCCAGAGCCTGAAGTGCCGCAGGAACTGGGTGTACTGGTAGCCGTCCGTCTTCCCATCCTGATATTCCTGCCACAACAGACGCAGCGTCACCCCGCGGCCACGCAGTTGCTGCTCAATCACCTCCCAATCCGGCAGTGGCCGCGCGGTGTTGCGCGACTCACGCGGTGGGAAAAGCTTCTCGTCCAACGCCTTGTCGTCGAGCGCTAGAAGCTGCTCACGATCCAGCCCGCTCGCAGCGATCCGGTGCAAATAATCCTGCACCGTCGAACGCGCGATCCTGGCCCCAAGCGCCACTCGCGCGTCGCTCAACTGCAACTCAAACTTCAACCGTAGCACTTCCCGTATACGTCGCATCTGCGTCCTCGTCCTGGGCATCACCCGCTCCCGAAATGAAAGGGTGCGGACAATACTCGCCGTTATTGTTCGGACAGCAGAGACCCGGGCCCCGGCTAGGGTGCCGGATTACGCCGTGATGAGGTGCCGGTTTGCTCCGTGATTGGCTGCCGGATTGGAGCGTTTTGCCATGCCGCTTTCGAGCGTTTTCAGCTGCCGCTTTGCAGCGTGACGGGCTGCCGGTTTGCTCCGTGCTGTACAGAGCAATCGATACGACCCAACGAGGTCGCGCTCAGGATGTCACGGTTACCTTGAATCGTGACACTGTCCCATTCCCGACGCCGACTGCCTTCGCGACCTTCTTGATCCCATTCCCCGCCGCCAGCCGCACGCGTACGGCAACCACGATTTTCGCCCCATCGGAATGTACGTGATATCCATCGCCCACACTTGGTTTGGTCGCTCAACCGTCCACGCCACGCAGCAGGTAAGGAAAAGCCTTGTGTCCGCCTGCGGGTTTTGACGTATGTGGCCGTTAGTAGATCGCTTCGATCCCCATTCGCTGCATCATAGTCGTGACCCGCTCCCGCCCGATCGCAATGCCCTCGCCACGCAGCAGATCACACAGCATCCGACTACCCGCAAAAGGGTAATCCAGGTGTAGCGCATCGATCCGCCGCATGATCGCCAGATCATCCGCTGATACCGGACAAGGATCGTAATACAGGCTGCCACGACTGATCCCCAGCATCTCAGCCTGTCGGCTCAATGGCAGCCTGTGTCCGCGGTCAATCATCGCTTTGCGCCAGCAAACCCGCCTTGCCGAACGCAGCGGATAAAAATCGTTCTCCAGCGTTAGCTCGTCGATCTTGGCATGAAGCGTCTTCAGATCCACACCGACACTCGGTGATGGCTCCGCCGACGTGGAGCCGACCACGCCGGCCGCTCCCTCCCTCCAACAATTGCGCCTTCCACGCCGCGATCTGTGTCGTATGCACGTCATGCAACTGTGCCAGCTCCGCCAGCGTCTTCTCCCCCTTGATCGCAGCTAAGGCCACCTTGGCCTTGAATGTAAGAGTATGGTTCCGTCGTGATCGTCTCGACATGCTCCCTCCTGCTAAGCGGCATCAGCGCCGCAATCAGGCAGGGAAACCACTTATCGGACTGCTCAGATTCGCCCAGCCAGCTCTGTCCGCCAAGCCTGAATAGGCCAAACTGAGAGTCCTGTTGGCCAGTTGGTGACACATGCCTCCGGATTCAGAATTGTTAAGGCGGTGGGCGGTCCTGTCAGGCTGAATCTTTCAGTTCCGCCTGGAGTCGCGCTGCATAGTGGTTGGCCAGCTCCGCGAGGGCCGCTCCGGCGTGGCCCCGGAACGAGGAGCCGTGCATCACGGCGAGCATCTCAGGAGCGAGCTTCGAGAGGTTGTGAATAATCGGCGCCGTGGTCGGCATGAGGCAGGTGTAGCCGCCCGCGCCATCGGTGGCGATGGCAGGAGCAATTATATCGGCCGTTGTCAGTGCCGGTCCATTCCCGCCATGGGCAAACAGGTCACCGCAGAAGAGGGTAGAGGTTGCCTCCTCGTAGATCACCCCAGCATCCCAGCCATGTGGTACGTTTGGCGTTTCTATAAAGCGCACGCGCCGGCCGCCCAGATCGAGTAGGTCGCCATGGGATAACGCCAGTGGGGGACGGTCGGCCATATCGTCTACGGAGAACCGGCAACCTCTGATGCCATGGACAACTTGAGCGAGTGGTGAAACCGCAAGCCACTGGTTCATGGCCCCGCACTCATCGGCCTCAAGGTGGCCGAATGAAATCCAGCGAAGCCGATCCAGAGGCAACACCCTGGCCACGGCCGCCGATACGATCGGAAACAGCTTACGATGGCCGCAATGAAACAACAGCGGCTCATCAGCCATTACGATGAACTCATTGAACGTAATTCCGGCAGGCGGCAGCACATGCGGCACAAATACGGACACGCGGAATATTCCGTTACCAATTTCATCAACCTTGGCGTCCATCGCTGATCTCCTCCTGACTTGGTCTACTCGGAGCGTGCAACGGCCGAACACGTCTAGCGAAATCAGTATTGCAGCACACTTTCGATGTAGGCGCAGCCCTGAGCTTGAGCTACTGAGTCGTGAGCTTGCAAACGTTCGGACGCATAGTGTGCCGACTCGGTGTAACTAGGGTTGCTCAGGACGCGCGAAATTGCACTGGCTAAACTCTCACTGGTACAGTCCGACCGAGGCACGACCTCAGCTACCCCCAGTGACTCAGCCCGGGCAGCGACGCCGGGCTGATCACGTCCCCAGGGGACAAGAACCATCGGCACGCCGTACCGAAGTGCCTTCATGACGGTGCAATGGCCCGCATCGGCGGCAAGGGTTGAATTCTTCCGTCCGCGGGAGCGCTCGAACCGTTGCACAGCTATAGCCCAAGGCTGGTTCAATACGATGACGAGGAGCGCAAATGCGGCGATGACCGCAGTCACTGCGCCGAGGGTCAGGGTCAGGGCGAAATCGAATGTCAGGACGTCAATCTTGTCACGCGTGGGCGCATCCACTGGCGCTGACCACAGCGACGATGCTGAACGCAGCGAAGTGACGTCGCGCAGGTGGAACGCCACCACGCCGCCCGCAATGGAGACAACGAGGAGCCGAAGCGAGGCCAGGCACGTTGCGGCTGACATCCGCGGACGACGAGGTGGATGGGCCATAAATTCGTCTGGAACCTTCCGGCGCGGCGCCCGAAGCAGGACGGATACGATCGTCAGTGACATAGCGACGGCCACTGCCACCAGGCCAAATAGGATCCAGGTCGGGAGGTTCAGCGCCAAGCGCTGCCCAGCGTCAGCCGAAGCGAACATGCGAGGCTGCCACATCGACGTCACGGAGATGGCAAGTCCAATCCAGCCAGGACGGTTCAATCCGGGCGGTGACACGGGACGTTCTCGTCGAACGACGTTTGGCCATCACACGATTCCAGCGCAAGGACTACCCAGGAGTCAGTCGGCTGTGGCGGTGGGCTACGGGAACTCCACCATCGCATTGAGGCCGTAGTGGCGCCAGCCCTGGTACAGCCGTCAAGGGCCTGATCCACCGACTTGCCGGTGACGATCTCACGTCTCGCGCGAGTCCGGCCACGAGTGGAATCCTGACCGTTCGGGCTCACGCAATTGCTGACGCCTTCCCCAC
>DATJJM010000233.1:0-3101 GCA_035492535.1 Acetobacteraceae bacterium
TGCGACCGCCTGCGCCAGGATCACGTGCAAGTCGGCCAATCCGCTGCCCGGCTGCGGCAGCGCGGTCCGCGCGTAGTCGTACATCGCGCGCCAGGCAGCGGCGTCACGTGGCTGGCCGGCGAGCTCGGACCGCCACAGGAATGCGATGGCATCAGAAACTTTTTGCTGCGGACCGCCGCTGTGACGATCCAGCACGATGCCGTCCTGATAGCGCCGCAGCGCCTCGGCGAAGTCACCGGCCTGGATTTCACACAACGAGAGGTGCCAGCTCAGATGGCCATAGAAGAACCCGTCGCGCGGATAGGTGGCGAGCCAGGACCGCAGATAGGCGCGCGCGGAGTCGAGGTCGCCACTCTCGTAGCAGACATGCGCGTAGCCGTGCGCGCCGTGCGCATTGTTCGGGTTCGCTGCCACCGACTGCTCGATCTTCTGGCGTGCCGCCACGAGCTGTCCGTCCTCGGCCAGCGCCATGGCGTGATAGGACAGGAACCAGAAGTCATCGCCGTACTGCGGAGCCAACCGATCCATCAGTGCCGCGACCTGGCGCTTCTGCCCGAGGCGGCCGGAGGCACCGATCAGGCCGTTGGGGTTGGCCGACGTGGCGACCACCAGCGCATCGCGCGGCCAGGCGGCGAGGTGCGCCTCCATCGCGGCGAGCGCGGGTTCGCTGCGGCCGGCAAAGGCGGTGTCGAAGAACACGATGTGGCTGGCCTCGCGCTGCGACACGCCGGGTGCGAGTTTTTGGGCGGCAGCGAGGGCGGCGCGGGCAGCGGCGGCGTTGCCCTGGCGCATCAGCACGGTGGCCTTGCCGGCATGGGCGAGCGCGAACCCGGGATCCGCGGCGAGCGCGCGGTCGAAGGCGTCGATCGCGCCGGGGTAGAAGGTCAGGGCCAGGTCGTTGCCCTGAACGTAGGCGTCGCGCGCCGCGGCCGAGGTGGTGGACAAAGCGAGGCCGTAGCGATCCGCCAGCATGGTGATGTTCTCCCTGGGTCGGGGTGGGGAGAAATTTGTAGCGTATTCGGGGCGATCGGGAAAATTTGGCGGCGTGGCGGTGCTAGGGGCACGCCGCGCATTTCGGCTTTGGGTGGTTTCCGATCGGTCCGCTTTTGGGCACATGCGTCCGCAAACCTGCCGCTCGATGAGCGAACCTCCTATGCGTCAGTCGCGCGATATGGGCAGCCCCGCGAGAAGCGGCGCGTACGCGGCGAGCCTGCGGGATACAAACTCGGTGAAGAGCCGCACGCGCTTCGTCTTGCGTGTCTCCCCCTGTGTGAGAAGCCAGACCGTTCCGTACCTGTGCGAGGCGGTACCCGGCACCCTTATCAATAGCGGGTCGGCATCTCCGACGAAGCACGGCAGTGCAGTGATGCCGATCCCTTGCCTCACTGCAACGATCTGTGCCTCGCCATCCGTTGTCCTGATTGGCACCCCCGTGGTGCGAACCTCACTCTCGCGTGCCCAGTCCGGGATGCCATGGCTGCTTATGACAACCCACCGGACGGGATCGGGCTCGCCCGCACGCCATGCGGCCAGTCGATCGCGGGAGATGTAGACGCCTCCGAACAGCTCCGGTCCCTTTAGGGCGTGAAGATTGAGCGGCAGGGCTTCGCGGTCGTAGACGACGCGGATCGCGACGTCGGCCTCTCGGTTGGTCAGATTGGCCAACTCGCCAGACGCCAGGATTTCCATCTCGATGTCCGGATACAGACGCGCGAAATCGGCGAAGTCCGGCATGAGCAGGTGTGTCGCGAGGGTCGGTGCCAACGTCATCCGCAGCAACCCGCGCACGCTCTGGTCGCGCCCGAAGACGCGCGTCTCCAGCAGCTGCGACGACGCTTCCATCTGGTCCGCCAATTCGAGGACCTCTTCGCCCGCCTCCGTCAGGCGGTAGCCCGAGGGCAGCTTTTCGAACATGTGCGCCCCAAGGCGTTTCTCGAGCTGGGCGATGCGTCGCAGCACGGTTGAGTGATTCACCCCAAGACGCCCGGCGGCGGCCCGCACAGAGCCTCCACGCGCTATGGCAAGAAAGTAGCGAACGTTATCCCAGTCGATCATGGTGCAATTTGGCACCGCGCGGTGCGCCGTTCAAAGTCCGCATCCAACGCGTCGTATATCAGTAGACAATTGCCTTTAAGTATATTCCGAGGGTAGCGGTACGTACAAACTCAGGCTCTCTGGCTGAAGTAGCGGCTGGCGGTAGTCGTCGAGCCGGATCAATTTTGCACCACCGATGTGCGCGCCTCCGCACTCAGCGCCTGACTCCGGCGAACCCAGGTTCAGGCTCTCGGGAGACCTCCCCGTACCGCCAAAGACCCGAGACGGCGAAACAAGGATTGCACGACATGACCAGATTAAATGGAAAGACCGCCGTGATCACGGGCGGCGCCACCGGCATCGGCCTCGCCGCAGCAAGGCGCTTCATCGCGGAGGGCGCCATTGTCTTCATCTTCGGCCGCCGGCAGGAGGCGCTCGACGCGGCTGTGGCCGAGCTTGGGCCCAATGCCCGGGCGGTGAAGGGCTCGGTTTCCGGTGAGGCCGACCTTGACAGGCTTTACGCGGCGGTGAAGGCCGAACGCGGAAGCCTCGACGTCGTCTTCGCCAATGCAGGGGCGGGAAGCCCGCTTAAGCTCGGCAAGATCACCGCCGAGCACATTGACGAGACCTTCGACACCAATGTGAAGGGCACGATCTTCACGGTCCAGAAGGCGTTGCCGCTGATGGGCCAGGGCGGTTCGATCATCCTGACCGGATCGAGCGCCGGCACCACGGGCGCCCCGGCATTCAGCGCCTACAGCGCGAGCAAGGCGGCCGTGCGCAACCTCGCGCGGACCTGGGCGGAGGATCTGAAGGGTACCGGCATCCGGATCAACGTGCTGTCGCCCGGGCCGACTGCGACGGAACTCGCGAAGGCAGCGCTGGGCGAGGAGGGCCAGAAGGCCTTCGCCGCGATGACTCCGCTCCAGCGCATGGCCGACCCGGCGGAGATCGGAGCGGTGGCCGCCTTTCTCGCGTCGTCGGACAGCAGCTTCATGACCGCCAGCGAGGTCGCCGTCGACGGTGGCCTGGCGCAACTCTGACCCCGCCGCGGTCCCGGCCTGGTC
>DATJJM010000234.1:0-14972 GCA_035492535.1 Acetobacteraceae bacterium
GCGAGCGTCCAGAAGAGGCCTGTTGGCGAGAGGGACAAGCCAACGTCCAGAATGCAGGGCAGTCCGCACTCCACGATCGCAACCTGCCGCGGCAGCATGGCGACCTCCTTCGCAAACCAGACCGGCTCAAGCGGTCGTCAGCGCTGCATCACGCGCCGGCAGACCGACCGCCCAGCGCAGGTTCTCGGTGACACCGGGGAAGCGCCGTCCCTCCTCGGTCATCCGATACGCTGCGATCCATGCCTCGGCATGCGCGCCGGCCGGCTGCGCCTCGATGTTGAACCGCGCGGGATCGTCGCCGGTCTCAAAATCGCCGCCCGCGACATACAGCAGGACCCGACGCCCGCTCTCCGCCATCTTGGCCCGCTGCGACAGCTCCCGTGCACCGCCCATGTAACGGTTCAAGACCTGCTCGAGCACGTCCCACTTGTTATTCGCGTCGAACGACTTCTTGATGTCCGGTGTATCAAACAGCTCGAGCAGCTGCCGGAGATAGAGCCCGGTCTCCTGGGTCAGCGCCAGGATGTTGCCATAGCTCGCGCGGTCCAGCGCGTAGCGCAGATCGATCGCAAGCCGTTGTACGGTTGCGAGGGTGCCGAACGGGCGTTGGTCCAGCATCTGACTGCCGCGTATCACCTCGCCGATCGTCAGATCGCGGAAATACTGCGCCAGCGCCGACATCAGCGCCACTAGCTGGTAATGGAAGTTGACGTTGATGATCGCACCCGGCGGACGCGGCGCACGCCCGTAGTTGAAGGTGCGCATATAGGAAGTCAGCCGATCCTTGGGTCCGTAGCGCAGCGGCTGCCATTTCTCCAGCAGATACAGCAGGCGCGCACCGGGTCCGCGCTGGATGCGCATGCGGCCTTCGCGGAACAGTCGCTTCAGGATCTCGGCGACGCGGAACACGCCCATACGTTCGTGTTGATAAATGAAATACAGCTCGGCTGCGGCGTGGAGCTGGCTTGGGACCACTGCATCGTCGAAATCGGCGACAAGGTTCGGCCAGGCGATGTCGCCGAATGCGACGGGGCCTTTCGGGCCGAAGCCGATCAGGTCGGTGAAGGCCTCCTTGTCGTCGCCGGCCGCGCTGCCCGACAGCGCTCCGAACCGCGCTTCGAGTTCGGCCGCGACACGACGCCGCTCATCGAGCGGCAGTCCGTCCAGCTCCTCACGCGCGAACCGCTGCCAGAAGCGCTGGATGGTTTCGAAGGTATCGTAAGCCATCGGTTGACCTCACTGGCTCTGGGCGTGCGGACGGTTCGGCATGCAGGGCAGGATCACGAGGCAGACCGCCGACCGCGGCGCCCGATCTGTCGCTCGTCAGGTTCCTCGGATTGCGGCTCCGCGGTCTCCTCCTGCGGCTGCGTCGCCTCGGCTGCGCCGGACTGCATGGCGGCGGGCTGCGCCATGTACCACGGCGCATGGCCCATCGGCCCAGGCTCCTGCGGACCGCAGATGTAGCTGTGGCGGATGTTTTCGATGATGGTGGTCACCGAAGAGACGATCTGCGCATGCATGATCGCGCAATGGCAGAGGCATACTTCGATCTGGCTGCGGATCTCGTCGAACGCAAGACAGTCGCGCGGTGCATGCATGTCGCGCGCCTTTTCCCAGGTTATCCCCTGCACTTCCCTGGCGGTGTATTTTGCGTGCTGTTGCAGTACTTCCAGGGAGACCGAAAGTTTCTGATAACTGGTGGTTATCTCGGTCATGCGCGACGTGAACTGGGCCGTCGCCAGCTTTGCGACCCGCTCGTCGCCGACATAGGAGACGACGTAGCCGCGGGCCAGGTATTCGCGTGTCGCGGGTTCCTTCAGCAGGCGTGCGGAAGCGGCCGAGGTCGCAAGCTGGATGAGGCCCACCAGGCCCTCCACCAGCCCAGACCAGTCCGGTCGGGAAGCAGAATGCTGTGTATACGACATGGCGGTTCTCCCTTAACCGGCGGACCTGGGCAAATAGCGATCGATCGCCTGGTCGGCACGATAGAAGATGCGAAGCGAGCTTTCCGTCGTGGGCGGCGGCTCGATATCCGGCTCGCTGCACGGATGCGGCTGATGGATTGCCGTGAGCGCTGCATCCACCAGTACGGAGATGCGCTGCAGGGCGGTCTGCGCAGGGATGCAGCCGGGTGCGAGCGTTGCAAGGATGCTTTCCAGGCGTGCATCCGAAAGTTGCTGCAGGCAGAGTTCGTCCCGCATCCAGATTGACTGCTGAGCAGGCGGGAGCGCCGGCGGGATCGGATTGCTGCCCAACAGTGTGTTTTGCAGCCCTGCCAATTGCGCCGAAAGCCCGGTCACCGGATCGCCGAGCGCCGGCGCGCATGGAGCCTCCGGCAGGCACGCGTTCTGCGTCTGCACGAACTGCTGGATCAGAACGCCATACGCCGCTGCCCGCCATTCGGGCTCACCGTCGCCGGCCGGTCTGATACCGAGCGTGTAGAGATCGATGGCCCGATCCACGTCGTACAGCAGCTTGTCGAGCAGGATCTGGCAGGTCACCTCATCGCCACAGCACTCGCATCCCAGATAGCAATCCAGCAGTTCCGCCAACCTGCCTCGCCGCATGACAAGATCGAGCAGGCGCTGCGTCGCCGCGTCGGGGCCGCCGATACCGATCAGGCCATAGAACGAGATCGGCGCGCGCCCGACATACAGCAGGCGGTAGCCGCTGCGGCTGCTGCGGAACGCGTCCAGGAAGAGCTGGATCGCCTTCAAGAAGGTGGTGACTGCCGGCGCCGGCGGCTGCACGCGATTGTCGATGACGAACAAAAGCCGGTACAGACGCTGCAAGGTGATCTCGGCGGTAGCGCCCAGCGCCCGCAGGCCGATCGTGCTCTGCTGGCCCGCACGCTCGATCATCTCGTCCATCAGCCGTCCGAGCACGGGTTCGTCGAGCAGCGCGCGCAGGTCCAGGTGACCGCTATCCTCGAGCTGACGCAGAACCTCGCGTAATCCGTGCAGGCTCCACGGCCATTGGTCATTGCCGAATGCCTGTTCCGTCGTGCCTTGCAGAGTGCGCAACGCGAGCAGCACGGCATCGCGGCGCGCCTGCAGTTCGCTCGCCGGCACCGATAGCAGGAATCGTCCGCCGCCCAGGCCGGAGCCGGCGAGCGACTCGCCTGCCAATACCATCATCAGGGACGCGACCTCATCCAGACTCTGCGACAGCTTGCGGTACGAGACGGATAATGTCGGCGTCAGCGCACCGACAAAGCGCGACAGCCGGGCGTAGTCGCCGAGCTGGCGCCGTGCCCCGAACATCCGGTCGCGCGCACGCGGGTCGAGCGCGAGCCGTGCTGCCGAGGTGCCATCGGCGATGATGCCGCGGATCGCCTGGCCCCAGCCCTGCAATTCGATCTCGACGTCCTTCAGCCGATGATCTGTGGTCAATGCGCGCAGATCGCGTTCGACATCGGCATTGGCCTGATCCAGTTCGGCGCTGGTTGCCATCGACTCAGCAGGCCGCGTGGTCGTGGTGCCGAACCGTTGAGGCAGGGTGGGTAGGCCGAGCGCCTCGAGATCCTGCGCACGTGCATCCTTGGGGAACATGCGGCGCAGTCCATCGGCTATGGCAGCCGGATCGCGCGGATCGCCGATGCGCAGCTTCTGGCGGATCATATTGTCCACCTTCACCGCGGTCGGAGTGCGGTCGAGTGAGCCTAGGCCGTTGGTGGGATCGGGCATGTCTTGCATGGCGCTCCTCATGCGGCCAGAGCCGGTTTGGATAGGATCGGAGTCTGCGGCACCGTCGTGGACGCTGCCGGGACGGGTGCCAGAAGGTCGAGCATGCGCTCGTGGAGCTGTGTCATGTCGGCGCCGGCCTCGATCGCGTACAGAGCAGCGCAGACGAGGAAACGCGGCGGCATGGCCGGAAGCGGCCGTCCGTGCCGCAGCGACAATCCCGCGCGACGGATCAATGCCTGGTCGGTGCGGGTGAACGGGATCACACTTGCCAGTGCGCGTTCAGCCAGCGCCCGCCGCGGCTGGAATGCCATCTCGTCCACCACCGCGGCGATCACGCGCGGGCTTTCGCGCAGCAGTGTCACCGGGATCCGATGGCCACGGCGCACATCGTAGAGATCGCTCCATACGCCGGCGAGGCGTCTGCCTTCTTCCGGGAAGCCCATGCGCTCCAGCATCTGCGCAAGGAGCCGCACACGGAGATAGCCGGTGGGATGCGGTCCGCCAGGCCGATATGTCATGACCTTATCGGCTGGGTGTGACAGGAAGGCGGCCATGCCCCAGGCGGCGGCCGGGCCGCCCAGCAGCAGGGCCGCGAGGTCGGCGAAGATCTCCTTGTGCCAGCGCCCGAAGATGCTGGTGGACAGCGCGCTCGCGCCGACCTCCGCCAGGCGGTGGATCACGGCATTGCGGTTCTCAATCCACAGACCGAGATCAGCCTGGAGGTTGTGCGAGACCTCGTGCAGGAACACCGCCTGCCAGGGCTGATCGCGATCATACGGAATGCGGATCAGCGGAAATGGATTGCGTTCGCCGAGCAGCCGGGCGAGCGTGACGCCGCGACGCATGGTCGCGGGCGAGTAGCCGTGCTCCAGGTAAGTCAGCGGCGGGACGAGCGGTCCAGCGAACATCCGAGGGGCCGTGCGCCGCACGGCCCTGTAGCAGTCGCGCGCGATTGCGTCATGCGCGGCGAGTGCCCGGGCGAACCCGGTGCCTCGTTGAGCGAACACCTCGAAGAACATGCCGAAGGCACGTCGCGCCCGGTCCAGTTCGCGCTCGACCATGGCCAGTGCGAGCAGACGATCCTCGCTGCCGGCATCGCGGCCCAGCCGGCGAACCTCGCCCAGCCTTTGCCGTACCGTGCGATCGATTGCCGCCAGCCGGCGGTTCGCTGACCGGAAATGGTCGGCAGAAGGCGCGTAGGGCCTGTCGATCGGCCGCAGACCGACGGTTGCGGGTGTCAGGCGCCGCAGCAGGCGCGCCCGGCCCTCGACCCCACGCGTTTTGAGGTCGAGGAATCGGCGCGCATCCGGAGCCAGGCGGCGGATGTTTGCATCGCGGGCCATGACGCACCTGCCCTCTTCTGCTGCACGGTTGCTTCAGTGCGATCAGCCCACATGGATGGTGATTGTGGCCGGGCCGGACACGCGCATTGTGCGCCCGCCATTCATGCCCATTCCCATGCCCATGCCGTTGCCTGAGCGCCGGACGATCGACTGCCCCACCGGCGAAGGTGAGCTCAGGCGGCGCAGCATCGTCGGGTTCTGTGCCACTTTGGACGCCGTGCGCGCAACGACCGCCGGCCGCGCGGACACCGGTGTGCCGCGAGTTGCCGCAGTGCGCTTCACGCTGCGGGTGATCTTCGGCAGTGCACGAATGGCGTTTGGCCCTCCGTTCTGCACGAGAGTTGTGGCGGCACGTGTCAAGCTGCGCGCGACCTGCTGGCGCTGGCCAGGCGACATCGTGGCCGCGCGGTTCTTCACGAGCGAACGTGCGGCAAGACCGGCGACCACCGGCAGAGCCCGCGGATCGCGCACCGCGACTTCCGCGACTGCTTCCAGCGCGTCTTCCACTGATGCGCCTTCGGCGCGGAGCTTGCCCACCAGTCCGGCGATCCGACCGGCGGCCTGCGCAGCGGGATGCGGAATCATCGACAGAATGGGCGCGGCCCCCCGCGCGATCTTTCCAACAATCGGCGCCGCCTTGGCGATCAGATTCTTGGCGCCCTTGAATAGATTGCCGAGGAACTCGTCTTCCTCCTCCGCACTCAGCATGCTTCCCAGCGTCTGGGCAACCGATTCTTCCGCCTCTTCGGCTTCAAGTCCGTCTTCCTCGTAGAGGTCGGCCATGTCTCCGCCGTCCCAGGCGTCCTCCTCGCCGTAATCCTCGTAGCCGTTGCCCATATCGGCCTCGTCTTCCAGCATATCGGCTGGACCTTCGGATTCCATGTAGGCCAGGTCTTCCATTACGTCCTGCTGACTGATCGCCATGGTGCCGCTCTCCCGCTGCTGAAGACCGAACGGTTGCTTGTCCGGCCGAGCGAACCTGCGGTTCGCGTCAAGGAACCTACTTCGGTGAAACGCGGAAAAGACAGTCAGCCGAGTGCATTAATGCTTCTGCGTTACTGCGGATTCACGTTGCGCATCGTTGTAGCGAATGCCGTACCGCGCAGCCGCCAACTGCCTATCGACCGCTGTTATGATTGCGCTGGCAGCGGCGTCGACATCCTCAAATGTGTGCTCTGCGTTGAAGATGAATACCAGGCGCGGGCCAGCTTTGCCGCGCTGCCTGAGCAGCACGCCACGGACACCGGCTGCGCACAGCCCATGGTGCAGACGCACGGGATCGCTTCCGGGATTCAGCATGACGGGCTGAACTGGGAACAGGCTGGGCGTGCCCTGAAGTCCAGCCTCCCGCATCCGCCTGCGGAACCGCTGAACAAGGTGGGCGAGGTGGCGGCGCAGCGCATCTCCGCTGACCTCGTTGATGGAGAGCGCGTGCTCCGCCGCATGCAACGCGGCATTCGACGGCGGACTGGCGTGTACACGTGTTGCACTTTGCGTTATGAAGCGATGCACTACCCGCGCATTTCCACTCAACGCGGCAACCGGAGCGCCGAAGCCTTTCGCAAGTGAACTGCCCAGGATCACCGCGGGCGATCGGATGTCGTGTCGCCGCAAAGATCCGCCTCCACCGGTGCCGTACGGGTTCTGCATATCCGGCAGGCAGCCCCAAATCCCGAGCGCCTGCGTGTCGTCGAGCACGACATAGCCGTTGCGGGCACGAACACAGCGAATCAACTCCGCAAGCGGCACAGTACGGCCGCAATCCGGACAGAATCCATCAGCGAGGATCACAGGACGCCTACCGTCTGTCGCATGCCGCTCTATCATGTGCCGGACAACGTCCGGCGCGTAGTGAGGAAAGACATGCAGGGCGAGGCCTCGCGCCGCGGCTCGTTCTGCACCCCATCGCGCGATCGGATAGGCACCGGCATCCAGATATACCCTGGCGCGCTCGCGGCGGAACATCTCGAACAGGTCGAAGAACAGATGCAACGTTGACGGCAGGAGCACTGCATGCTCGCACCCTTGCAGCTCTGCGATCGCGTTCGCAACGCTCTGCATGATCGGCGGCGACCGCAGTGCGGCCGGCATCCCTGTGGTGATCTCCCGCCACGGCCGGAGGGAAGTGTTGGGATGCCGCATCCCCAGGTATAGCGCCGACGTGAGGTCGGGCATCTTCCGAGCTCCTGCGACAGGGAGCTGTTTCCGTGTCAACCCGCGAACCCCCCGGCGAGCAGAAACGCCGCCTCGCCGGCTGTCGTCCTGCGCCCCAGGAGCCTGTTGCGGTGTGGAAATCGCCCGAACTGTTGGATAATCCGGCAGTGTTCGCGGGCTCGCTGCGCATACTCCGCGCTTACGCGGCAACTCAGCTCGACAGATAATTTCTGATCCTGCGGCTTTTCGGAATGAGCGAACGGCAGGTAAAGGAATCGCCGCAACGCAACTTCAACCTGATCGTCGTAATCGCTCGCGAGCGCCTTCCTTGCGAAGAACCGTGCGAGCGGGTCGGTTGCATACATGTGGGCCGTGCCGCGGAATGCATTGCGCGGAAACTGGTCCAGCAGAAGCAGGAGTGCGAGCGCGCCTTGCGGTGCCGTTATCCAACTGTCGCATTCACGTCGCGCGGCGGCAATGTGCAGGCCAAGATACTGCTGGCGAAATTGCGCGTCGAACTTCGGATCCTTGGCAAACCATCGCTGCGGCCCAGCGGCGCGCCAAAACGAAACGATGCGCGATGCCTCGTTTACGCACCAGGCGTTCACCGCCGGCCGGCTTCACGAACAGGATGCTAATCGAAAAACAATCGGGACCGCGCGCGCCCTCGGTTCCATTCATCGCAATTGTTAGCACGCCATGCCGCGCGGCAATTGGCGTACCCGGGATCGACGTTTTTGCGTATGTGATCGATGTGTTCCCGGTTCCCGCCGCCGAAGCATTCCCTGTTGATTGTCTCCCGCGCCTTGCGACACTCGATCCAACCCCTGCCTCGCTTGCTGATTTCGAGGCAGTTGGTCAGTCCGGCGCAGCTCAGGCCGGAATCGCAGATGTTGTGCACATTGAGCTGAAGCGTGCGGTGGCGGCTGGGGCGGCACGCGCTGGGTTGGAATGATTTTTGTGGGTTCGGCCGTGTCAGCGGCACTCGATAGCCACGTACACTGCGCCCAGTTGCCGGGTTGGTGTTTTCCATTCCTAGGCGGGACAACTCCGCCCGAACCAACCGATCCAGACGGCGGGTGATCACGGACATGACGTCCTCCACTGATGCTGTCGCATCCAGTAGACAATGGCCAGCCGTTCAACCAGTCACCCAAATGCGGGATGCGGCCTTGTGACAGGATCCCGTGCGGCATTGACCCGAAGCGACGAATTCGCCCCGATCATGAGGCTGGTGGGCACAGTTTTCCTGTGGTCGGTCGCAGCTGGTATGTTGACCAGACGTATCTCCGGGTTCGCGGCGTTCGCCAGATGCCGCGACTACAGGGTCAGTGGCGCGAAGCCGGTGATGGTCAAGGCGACGGCACGCGCGGCCAGCGCAATGGGCACCGGCCGCGTGAAGGAACCTGTCAGCACGATATCGCCCGCGCGCAACCGGGTGCCGGATTGTGCCAACTTGCGGGCAAGCCAGAGCATAGCGCTGATGGCATCAAGCGTGTCGGCGGCATTGCCGCTGACGCGTGCGCCGTCGATCTCGATCGAGCCTTCCAGCGTGCGATAGTCGAGCTTGCGCCAATCGGGATTCGGGGGGCCGAGTACGAAGCCTGCATGGAAGAAGTCATCGGCCAACAGGGTCGGCACGCCGAGGGACATCGGGGCTTCATAACGGCCATCGATGATCTCACAGGCGATATAGCAGGACTCCACCGAATCCAGGATCGTGGTGGGTGCGAGCGCGGGGTCGTTGCCATCGATGTCGCGGCCCAATTGCAGTGCCACCTCGCATTCCAGCGATGGATGCAGCAACGGTCGCGCCAATGCCGTGGCCAGAGAGTCGGACAGCGTGTCGGTGAAGATGCCGGCATAGACCGGCTCATCCAGCCCCCAGGGCCGTTGATTGACCGGCGAAGTCGAGCCGATCTTGTAGCCGAGGCGCCGGACGCCCTGAGTGGCGAGGCGCGCATGAATCGCCTGCTGCACCAGATAGGCCTCGGTTATTGTCGCGGGGCACAGTTCGGCCGCCACGCCGGGCCAATGCGGCCGCGGCGCGCGCGCCTCGATGAAGGCGGCGGCGGCATCGGCAATGTTGTTCACCATAGTTGTGCACTCTCTGGCTGCACGAGGTGCCTAGCTCATCTTCAGCAATTTCTGAAGGCTGCGGATGCGCGGAGGCTTCGGCACGCCGGGGAAAACATGCGTCCATGCCGAGTAGGATACTTCGCCGACATAGAGATCGCCGTGCGAATCCATCGCCAGCGTGTGCGGTGCGATGAAGGTACCGGGTTCGGTTCCCGCGTGAGGCGCGCCAAGCCGTCCGAGCAGGTTGCCCTTGTGGTCCAGGATCGAGATGCGCGGGCCGATATTCGGATAGCGCCGGTTGATGTCGAGGAACGGGCCGAGCTCGCCGACGAAGAATATCGGCTGGCGGGTACCGTGCATGTAGAGTCCGCATGGACGGTACAGATTATGCCATTGGGTGACGAAGCGTCCGTCGCAGTCGAAGACCTGGATGCGGTAGTTTTCCCGGTCGGCAACGTAGACCAGTCCGTCCGCATCGCAGGCGATGTTGTGGACAACATTGAACTCGCCCGGATCGGTGCCGAATTGACCCCACGACAGTTTGAGCCGCCCATCGGGGGAATAGCGGTGCACACGCGCGTTGCCGTAGCCGTCGGCGACGAGGATGTCGCCATCCGGGGTCAATGCCGTCTGCGTGCAACGGTTGAACGGACTGCCGCTGAATTCCTCGGCTGGCATTCCCGGTGTTCCGAGCGTGAACAGCACCTGGCCGTCGAGCGTGCATTGGCGCACCACGTGGTCGCCTTCGTCGGTGCACCAGATGGTGCCATCCGGCGCCAGGTGCACGGCATGCGGACGCTTGAAAATGTCGTCACCCCACGCGTGGGCGAAGCTGCCGTCGCGGTTGAACACAACCATGGGATGACCGCCGCGATTGAAGACGTAGAGCCGGTCTTGCCGATCGACCGCCACGCCGCCGACGTCGTTGAAGTCCCATCCCTCGGGCAGTTGCGCCCAATCCGGCTGCACCCGGTAGGTGAAGTCACCGTGTCCGACAATGGCGGTCATGGCGAAGTCCTTTGGCTGGTGAGGGGCGCGACTTGGTCCAGTTGCGCCTATTCCACATATTGTAATACGAATAACGCTTCACGCAAGCGAGCCAGATGTCTCTGTCATGAAGATCGTCAATGTCCGCCCGCATGTGCTGGAAGCGACGCTGTCGCAGCCGTTCGCCTATTCACGGGCGTGGTACGCGAAACGCCACTCGCTTATCGTGGAGATCGAGACCGACCAGGGGTTGACCGGCTGGGGGGAATGTTACGGGCCGGCGCGTATCAACGCGGGTGTGGTGCGCGAACTGGCGGGATTGCTGATCGGGCAGGATCCCCTGCGCACCGAGTTCATCTGGCATGACATCTATGCGCGGTTCCGCGACCACGGACAGAAGGGATCGATCCTGCAAGGTCTCAGTGGCATCGACATCGCGCTATGGGATCTCAAGGGCAAATACCTCAACCAGCCGGTGCATCGGCTGATGGGCGGTCCGGTGCGAGACCAGGTTGTTGCATACGCAACCGGGCTCTATCGTCGGGAGGGTGGCGATCCGGCGCGCTATCTCGCCGATGAGGCGGCGGAGTACTGCACCCAGGGATTCAGCGCGGTGAAGCTCAAGGTTGGCTTCGGCATCGAAGACGATCTGCGGGCTGCGCGCGCGGTCCGTGACGCGATTGGCGACGGCATCCGGCTGATGATCGATGCCAATCATGCCTATGATGCCGTGTCGGCGATTGCGCTGGGGCGACGGATCGAGGCGCTGGATATCGGCTGGTTCGAGGAACCGGTGCCACCCGAGGATGTCGATGGTCATGCGCGGGTTCGTGCAGCATTGACCATTCCCATCGCCAGTGGCGAATGTGAGTTCACCCGACTTGGATTTCGGACACTGTTCGAGCGGCAGGCAATCGACGTTGCCCAGCCGGACACGTGCGCGGCCGGCGGCCTTTCCGAGTGCAAGAAGATCGCCGATCAGGCCTTCAGCTACGGGGTGCGGTTTGCACCGCATGTCTGGGGGACGGGCGTTGCCATTGCGGCGGCACTGCAGCTTCTTGCGGTTATCCAGCCAAGCACGCCGATTTCATTGCGTCCCGAGGAGCCGATGCTGGAGTTCGACCGGACGGAGCATCCGATCCGAGCCGCACTGCTGACCGAACGGATCGAACATGTGAAGGGCATTGTGGCGGTGCCGCAAGGTGCTGGCCTGGGGATCGACATAGACCGAAAGGCGCTGGCTCACTTCAAGGTGGACTAGCGCCGTCCCACGATGTCATCACGCAGAGGCGGTGGCCGGAGCGAGCCGATCGGGTTGCTCGCCACCAATTGTGCCGCGCGTCGCCAGGAGCGAGGTGATCGAACCCAGCACTGCGAGCACGCCGCAGATGATGAACGGGATGGTGAAGCTGCCTGTGCTGCTCACCAGGTAACCGGTCACAATGGGTGCCAGAATGCCGAAGCTGTTGCCGCCCAGGGTCAGGAACGCGAAGGCCCGTCCCACGTCATTGTTCTCACGCAGGAGATCATTTGTGAGGGCGAAGTTCCACGACTGCGACGCGCCGCTGAAGGTCAGCCCGGTCGTGAGCAGAGCAACAACCACGTTGATCGAGCCGGCGAAGGGGATCAGCAGGACCGTCGCGGTCGCGAGATTGCCGAAGGCGACCGCATTGCGCCGGGCGCCGCTGTGCTGTGTACTGCGATCGAGCAGGCGATCGCTGATGTAGGAGAAAGCGACGCAGAAGATGATCGCGAAGCCATAGGGCAGCGCCGTGTAGATACCGCTTTGCATGATGCTGAAGCCGCGCGACATCTGCATGTAGCCGGGCAGCCAGGTCAGGAAGAAGTATGCGGTGTAGGTCATGCAGCCTTGCGTGAAGGCCAGGCCCCACATGGTCGGCGAGGACAGCAGGCCGCGATAGCCGACGGATGGGCCGGCGGTCGGGCGTTCGACGGCATGCTCACTGACGGCACGCTCACTGAGGATCTTCTGGCGCTCCGCGGGGCTTAGCCAGCGCGTCTCTTCGGGGCGGCGGAAGACCAGCCACCAGATTGCCGCCCACAAGAGACCGATGCCTGCGGTGATGACGAAGGAAAGGCGCCAGCCGAAGTTTGCGACCAGCCAGGATACCAGCACGGCACCGATCATCGGGCCGGCCAGCGAGCCGCTGATCCAGATGGCAGAGGCGAGCCCGCGTTCCTGACGCGGCGCCCATTCGCGGATCACACTGTTGGCGCCTGGATTGACCGCAGACTCGCCGATGCCAAGGCCGAGCCGGCTCAGGAATAGCGTCGTCAGGGTTGGCGCCAGGCCGCTGCACATCTGCGCGATCGACCACAGGATCACGGCGCCGCCGATCGTGCGCCGCGTGCCCAGCCAATCGGTGACTGCGCCCCACGGCAACAGGCAGATCACGTAGATCCAGAGGAAAGAGGAGAAAAGATATCCGAGCGCCGTCGGGCTGAGATCCATCTCCTTCGCGATCGAACTGCCGGCGACCGACATGTTGATGCGGTCCAGCATGCTGATCATCAGCAAAGTGAACAGCAGGCCGTAGATGTAGCCTCGCCTTGCGTTGCTTGCCATGGCTCTCCTCCGTTGCCTTCTGTCGGGCTGCTTGTGCAGTTGCGGCGATCACTGCGGGCTAAGGATACTGGCTTCTGAGATCATCGCGAGCTGCCTCGGCAAACTCTCTCAACGGATCGATCCCCGCGTCCGTCTCAATGAGTTCGTGAAGCTCTGGAACGGTTCGGTTTGGCGCAGTGTACGCTGCCGTCGTTGCGAGCAGAACCTTCTCTGCCGCGGCTACGGTTGCACGAGAGGAGAGGATGCGCATCCTACTGATCATGGCATAAAGCGCGATCAGTTCCGGAATTTGAGGTTCGTTGCTGAACAGGGCCTCGCCATATGCCTTCGATGCTGCGAGCACGAAATCTCTGTACAGGTCCTGCCTGCGCCCGAGTTCGTGATCGAGATGCGCCGCGCGTGTCTGCGCGCGCTGATTGAGCCAAGTCGTGATGCCGGAGGTCATCCCACCGACTATCGAGCCCGCAAGCGCGGAAAGTGCAGAAACATATGCGACATCCATTGTCTACTTCCAGAAGCAACTAACGGCCCGGGCGCCGCGACGAGATGGCTAGGCTTACATTTATGCGACTCAGGTGTCACGCTCAGACAGAATTTCCGTTGCGCTATCTCGGGTGGAAATGTCCCGTAGGACCACTCGAATTGTCCTCTGAGTGTTTGCCGCTGAAGTTCAAAACCGAAACTTCAGGTGAGGACGTTCGCTCGGCCGATCTTGGATGCCAGACTCGTCGACAGCCATTGTCCGGCCGGCCCGGGCGGCGCTTCCGTGCGGTGCACTAACTTAGCTGGAAATAGTGCTGATCGCCCTCCGCGAGTTCCAGGCGCACGAGCCGCCCGGCCGCCAGATCTTCCGCCACCATCTCTTCTGGCATGTTCCCCCGTCCCAGCCCGGCCAACAGCAGCGTGCGTTTCGCGCCCAGATCTCCCAACGGCCATGTCCGCAGCGACAACACTCCGAAATCCTGTCGACGTCCGATCCGTGAGCACAAGCTGCAGGTGCTCACGGACCCTCGCATCGGGAATGGGCCGAGGTGCCTTCGCCAGCCAGCGCCCCGGAGCTGCGACCGGCACCAGCCGCACAGCGCCGATCGCACGCCTTTGGAGCTTCTCGCAATGGTTCTGTCAGAATTTGCGCCATGTGTGGACACACAGATGGCGTCTGCCAGCATTTCGATGGTCAGGCTGTTACCAAGACATGCAGGACGATTGCTGCCTGGCGCATGTGCCGCCAGCGCCGCACAGCTGGAGGAAGGTGTCGGTGCATGCGAGACCGACAGTGGAGGAAGTTACGAAGCTCGTCATGACACCGGCAAAGCCGTGCCGCGGACGCGAGGCTCTTCAGTCCCAGCATCGGTCGACATAGGCTCTCCATGCCCCGGTAGTCCTGTTCAAGTCGGTTGTGGCCGTCCGTGGCAACCCGCGCCGGCGTGGTGCCGGTCACCGTCCTGACAGAGCAGAAGAATGCCTCGGCAGCAGCCAGATCGCGATGCTCACTCAACATGACGTCAACCAAGGCTCCATCGCGATCGATCGCGCGATACAGTTCCCGCCACTGGGCGCTAACCCGGAGATACGTCTCGTCAACAAATCAGCTGCCACCGACCTTGCCGTGGACTTTGCGACGAAGTTTTGCCGCCAGAACCGGCGCCAGCTTGGCTTCCCGCTCCCGCACTGACTCGTAGCTGAGGGTGAAGCCGCGGGTGAGGAACATCTCCGCCAGATCCCGCAGGCTCAGTTTGTAGCGCACGCGCCAAAGCACCACGAGGGCAATGATGTCGCTCGGACATGCGCCTTGTTCAGCGCATCGGCGCTGCGTTCGTTGAACTGCTCGCCACACTCGCTGCAGCGGAACCGACGGTAGCCTTACGCCATGCGCTCAGGACGCTCCGAATGGATCTGGATCCGCGGGCCGGACAGCGCTTCAAGTTCTGCTCCCCACCTCAACAAGGCGATGATCACAGAGCCTACCGTTTGGCGCAATTTCTGACAGGACCCCCTGCCGGCGAGGTATGGCGCGAATCCCGGGAAGCCGAAAACCGCAAGGCACCAGCGCAAACAGAATCGGCCTACTCTGCTGCCGCCCGCTGCGGCTGTGGCCGTCCGTTCATATACCGGACACTGACGGGCTGGTTGGTC
>DATJJM010000235.1:0-4947 GCA_035492535.1 Acetobacteraceae bacterium
TTCCAAAGGCCTGGGCCAGGTATTTTCTGTCTTCGAGGCCAAGAATGTAGACGGAAATACCGGTGGTGTTTGCACTGATGCCAATCTGGTAGAACTCCCGGGTGTCTCCGTTGGCATACTTCAGCGCCTGAGTTCCGTACCCTACGTTTGGGTTGGAAACGGTTTTTCCCGAACCGTCCTTGCCATCCATGAACCACAATTTGCACTTCGGCATGAGACCCAGGATGGCGCGATGCAACTCCCTCATATCCGTACGCTTGGGCTCCGGCTGAGCAGCGAAATAATCGTCGATTTGTTCGTCAATGCGCGGCATATGGGAAACCAGTATGTATCTTCTGAATAAGGAGATTCAGTGCCACGAACTCACCCGCTTTTGAAGAACTGTCCGCCTATCCTCGCTCTCGCCACCACTTGGCCACCACCGGCCAGAACGCCCAGATCGCACCCACGACGAGAATTCCCAAGGTTATCCAGGTCTCCACCCGGGAGGGCGGATTGAGATGGTTCCACCGCAATAGCGCCAGTGCAATGGTGTCGTTCGGACTGCCGGATTGCATTTGCATCCCCGATAAGCTGCCTGGTCTGAGTATCCGTTCCGAGCCGGAAGCGGACGCAACCAGATCGGACTCTTCAGCCTGCCTTTTCAGTTTCGCCATCTTGCATGAGGCGGGAGGGCCAGCCGATGCGGACGAGAAGCCCATCTGGACCGGCTATCCCGACTTCATAGAGACCCCACTCGCGGTGCCGCAGGACGCCTCCAGGGCGAATAATGAGGTCATCCACGCGTGCGGCGATAGCGTCCACGTCTGGCGTACGGATGAAGACGCCGAAGGGGTTGTGCTCTTCCGGGACGGCCCAGGGGCCAGTTCCTGCCTGGGTCAGGTGCACCTCGCAGCCCCAGCCGGTCATGATGAAGTAGTTGGCGTCACCGCCCGTGCGGGCAAAGCCCATGCGCTCCCAGAAGGGAAGCGCGGCGTGCAGATCATTGCTGGGAACGATGGCGAATGCACCGACGGTAGAGGGAATGGTCATACATCTACTCCGGACAGGAGGGCTCTCGCGGGGTGCACTGGTGCCTGGTCTTGTCGCCCCTGTTAGAGGCATATCTTCCATACGTAGAAACCGCAATCCATGCCTTCGCGCCCTGGCCTGTCGTTGACCAGGATGACTGCGCGGCGGTGGTGCGCGTCGACGCACCCGCCATCCGCTACGAGGCCGCGCGCACGCCGCCATCGACGACCGGCTATGGCTGCGCATTCTAGCGTTCGAAGAGCTTCCAGTGCCCCTCGGAGACGACCTCGACGACGCCGTCCACGACCTTGATCGCCGTCTCGTCATCGACCGCGTAGCCCGGCACGGGCAGGCGTGCGGCCCACTTCACGGCATCGGCCATGGTGTTCTCCGGACACATGGCGTTGTCCAGATGCGGAAAGATCGAGAAACCGACCATGCCCAATGCGCTGTCGCCGCCAGCGGCCGGCTTCCAGCCGACGAACCTCTCGCCGACGCAGGGAGCCATCACCATACTGCCGGCGCTCAGCCCCACGTAAACCGTCTCGGTGAGCGACGGAAACAGATCCGCCAAGCCGGATTCACGCATCCAGTGATGCAAGTACAGAGTGTCGCCGCCGCACACCAACAGTGCATCCGTCTCCCGGACCAAGGGGACCCAATTCCTTTCGTCAATGCTGGGCAGCGCAGTCAGCTCAAGCATCCCAACAGACTTCCATCCCAGCTCGACCAGGGGCGTGGGTGTCTGCCCGGCTATTTGCCGCCACGTCATGACCGCAGTGTCGGGCAGCATGCCGTACATCGCGGTGGGAATGCACAGGGCGGTGGACTCGGCGATGGGTTTGCCCAACATGTCGACGAGGGCATCGCGGATGCTCTGATTGCTGACGCCGCCTGACGTGAGGAGAAGTTTCATCGTGCCGTCCTTGTCTATCGAGAGCCGGGATCGAGCACGGTGAGGTGTGCAAGCGTTCGAACATCGGATGCGGCGAACACGAAACCATCGATATGGGGCACGGCTGTCTCCTTGGCGGAAAAGGTGGCCGACGCGGCCGCCTTCATGTGCGCGACGAAGGAGCACTAGCAGAATCGACACTGAGCCCGATCCAGGCCCCATCTGGGGAAGGGTCGCCTGGGTCCGGGGTCGAAAACGGACGCAGGTGCCCGGAGACGATCGCAGTCGCATGGTATTTGGGACGTTATCGGTATCTCGGGGGGCGGACTGTTCCCTTGCCTCGCGCGACTACTTATCGTCATCGGCAAGAAGAAAAAACAGTCCTAACCTCCTGCACCGAGGTACCTGCCCCACTCAATGGCGTCTGGTCGTCGCGGCCCATGCAAACGGCATCTCGCTACCTCGTTGGTATCGAGAGTCACTCAATGCAGGGCGCCGAGTGGACCGTTACCTGCGCTCCATGTTCGATTTCCAAAGAACCCATTGAGCAATATTTTCCCAGCCATCTACCGCGACAACTCACAAATCCAGTTCACTTCCCAATGTTTTCCGCCATCCGGGGAGAACGATTGCTCCATGCGTGCCGATTTCGGCGAAATGTTCAACCACATGTAGCGCACCAGGATCACGCGCCCTTTCCAGGGCTGCTGGTTGTAGAACTCGCCGCGGTCGCCGTGGAATTCGCCCACCACGGGCACGGGAAAGTCGAGTTCGCCTTTGTCCAGGTCAAGGCCGTAGATGCTCCACTGATGCGTCTGCGGGTTGTACATCCTCAAGGTTTGCGCCTTGATGTGCAGTTTCTTGTCCGGACTGGTCACCTCGAACTGTTCGAGATTGGCATTGGTATCGAATACCTTGTGGTGATTCGAAATGCCGTCGTAGACGTCCCATTTATCGGAGTTGTTCAGGCGGTCGGGCAAGCGGCGGACATGGGCCTTCCAATCGCCGATAAGGAAATCGAAATCGTGTGATCCATCGCGTTGCGGAGCGGCGAATACCGCCGTCGGATTCGCGGGTTCGTCAGCTGCCTCCTTGGCGACTATTGAACCCGTGAAAGCGGTCATTCCAACGATGCATGCAGCAGCGAACTTCAGCGGGATCGATTTGGTGCGGAACATGCTGACCTCCGATCGAGTTCATGCAGTGACGCGGTGAAACCCTATGCTACCTACGGAGCGATATGAGCCTGCGTGAAGATCACTTGCCAGCGGCCGTCGCGCTTGGCCCATACATCGACAAAGCGGGCGCGCATCGTGAAAGGCTTGCCGCGATCCGATCCCTTGGCATCGACCATGCCGCCGAGCACGGCACCGTTCGGCCACACTTTGCTCACTTGCTGGGTGATGGCGACATAGGTGGTCTTGCTCCCTGGCGCCGTCGAGTCGGCGATGAACTCCGCTTTAGTCTGATTGCGGCCGTTGCTGCCCGCCAGGGTGTAATCGTCGGCCAGTAGCCGTTCGAGTTCGGCACGATCGGATTTGAACTGCGCCAGATCATAGGCAGTCGCTGCGGCAGCGAGGTCCTGGGGCAGGCCCCGGTAGTCGCCCACTTCCTGTCCCGCGTGAGCCTGCGTCGCGATCGACGCCGCCAGAATGATCCAACTCCAGTGCGATAACCGCATGGCTCTCTCTCCTTGGCCGTTGTATTCGCGCCAAGGTAGTGGAGAACGTCGGCGGCGCAATGACCTGTAAGGCTGAAAATCGGCCCGTATTGGTCATATCCGCCGCCGAGCCGCTACTGAGTTCGCGGCTCGGCGCAGATGGCGGCGGGACGGCAGGCCGTGCACGCCGCACCGCCTCCCCTTGCTTGATTTACGCTGTCAGCAAGATCGCCACGCATGCCAACGCATTGTTGGCTGCATGCAATGCCACGGAGGCGGCCAGTCCACCCGTACGCTTCACCAGCCACCCGCCCATCAGCCCCAGCGCGAAATAGAAGACGAAGTGAGTCATGTCGAAGTGCAGGAGCGCGAAAAGGAGCGCCTGCCAGAGATTGGCCCAGCCAAAGGCGATGTGGCGGCTAAGACCACCCAGGATGAAACCGCGAAAGACCAGCTCTTCGTAAATGGGCACCAGCACCGCAACGATAAGCAAAGCCAGCCCAACGCCGCCGACGTGGGTCGCCGCCGAGGCAAGCGCGGACACCGACCGGTCATGCGGTGTGCTGTTGAACACCCCCGCGGCGTGCGGCGCATGCGCTGCCGCCATCAGCAGAAATCCCTTGAACAAGGTCCAGGAGATCACCGTGATGAGCGCCGCGTCCATGCCTCGCTCGCCCAGCCATCGCCGCCATGAAAGATGCCGCAGTGCGGGGAGCAGGCACAGCGCACCCATGAACAGCATCGCCAATTGCGAGAGGATCACCGCTCGTTCTTCGGATGACGTCATCGGGCGATGCGCCACCAAGGCCTGCACGCTGCCTGCAGGGCTCAGCAAGGGGGCCATGATCGATATGACCAGAAAAGTGGCCAGGCCGATCCACATGTGTCGCAAACCCAGCGGTTCGAACAGAGGCAGCGCCGGCTTTTGCTCGCGCGCCCTCACGGTGCCGCGATAGTGCGCGGGAAATGCAACCAGGCCAGGCAAGCAGAGCAACGCCGCCAACAGGGCCAACATCGATAGCGCCAAGGGCGCCAGTGATGGCGTGAACAGCTCGCCGGGTGCACGCGCAAGCACGGATCCATACGCAAACAGCAGCGGCCCCGTGATGCCTGTCTTGCCGAACCAGTCGCGAAGCGCCGCCGATGCAGCCTTTGGATCGCCCTGGCCTTCCGAGATGTTCACGCGCAGCTGGTATTGCTCCACGCTCTGGAAACTTGGCTGCGTCTTGATCATGGCCAGCATCTTCGCCGCGTCCGCGTACCTGCCCGCCCGCTGATAGATGCGGGCCGAAAGCCATGGATCGACGGGTGTCTTGCTGTCCTGGACGCGCTGCAGTTCAGTCAGTGCGGCAGATGCACTGAGATTGTCGGCCGCAAAGCG
>DATJJM010000236.1:0-32736 GCA_035492535.1 Acetobacteraceae bacterium
GTCGCCGAGGCTCGCGCCCAATACGAGGCCCGGATCCCGCTGATGGCACCCGCCGCGACAATCGGCTCGGTCGATCAGCGCACTGTCGCGGGGCCCGGCGGCGACCTCGCATTGCGTATCTACTGGCCGCAGGGCGCCGGACCGTTCCCCCTTCTGGTGTTCTTCCATGGCAGCGGGTTCGTACTGTGCAGCCTGGATACCCACGACGGCATATGCCGCAACCTCTGCGCCGGCGGCCAGTGTGTTGTGGTCTCGGTCGATTACCGCCTGGCGCCGGAGCACAGGTTTCCTGCCGGACTGGATGATTGCGTGTTCGCCACACGCTGGGTTGCCGACCACGCCAACGAGCTGAACGGCGATCCGGGGCGGATCGCGATCGGCGGTGACAGCGCCGGCGGCAACATGGCGGCCGCGGCAGCTCTGCAATTGCGTGACGAAGGCGGCCCGCCGCTGCGCGGGCAACTGCTCATCTATCCGGTGACCGACTACCACACGCCCGGCACCCCTTCGTATCAGCAGAACGCCGAAGGCTACGGGCTCACGCGCGACACCATGCGCTGGTTCTGGGATCACTACCTCAACGATCCTTCCGAAGCGGCGAGCCCGCTGGCATCGCCGCTGCGTGCGCGCGATCTGCAGGGATTGCCGCCGGCACTCGTGGTGATCGCCGAGTACGACCCGCTGCGTGATGAAGGCGAGCTTTACGCGGCCCGGTTGCGCGGCGCAGGCACGCCGGCGATCACATCGCGCTGGGATGGCATGAACCACGGCTTCTTCTTCTGGGTCGGTCGCGTGGACAAGGCGGGCGAGGCAATGGCAGAATCCTGCCGTTGGATACGGCAGATCTTCCAGCCCAGTTAGCGGAGCGGTGAATGCAGTTCGGTCTCTTCGGTGCGGCTCAGGCGCAGCGTGGCGGTCCCGATGTGGACAGCGCCGCCGGCTTCAAGGACTACATCGAATACGTGATCGAGGCGGAAGCGCTGGGCTATCAGAGCGCCTTTATCGTCGAGCACCATTTCACGGGCTTCGGACAGGTCTCCGCGACACTGAACCTGCTCACCTGGATCGGCGCGCGCACGCGCACGCTGCGACTGGGGACGGCGGTAATCGTGCTGCCGTGGCACAATCCGGTGTTGCTGGCGGAACAGGCGGCGACGGTCGATCTGCTGTCTGGCGGCAGGCTCGATTTCGGTGTCGGCAAGGGCTATCGGCACAACGAATTCGTCGGCTTCCGCATTCCCATGGAAGAGGCTGAGCCTCGGTTCGAAGAATCGATCGATATCATCACCAAGGCATGGACGTCGAACGAGCGGTTCACGTTCCAGGGCAAGTTCTGGCAGTACGACGACATCATCGTGGAGCCGCCGACGATCCAGAAGCCGCATCCTCCGTTCTGGCAGGGTGCCGGGCATCCGGACTCGATCCGTCGCGTGGCGCGGCGTGGCCACAATCTTCTGCTCGATCAATTCGCATCCCTCGACGAGACCGGAAACCGCTTTGCGATCTATCGCGAGGCGATGCAGGCCAATGGCTTCGGCTTCCACCCCAGCCAGGTCGGTGTGGCGCGCGCCTTCTATGTGGCGCGCAACAGTGCGGAGAAAGAAGCGGCGCTGGATCGGCGCATCGCCGCGCAGCGGCGGCTGCATGCGATTTCGCAGCGGCCGGACGGCAACAACACGGCCAGCATCATGGCATTTTCCGATACGCGGGCGGCGAGCGAGGAGAGCGCGCTTTACGGCAACCCCGACGAGATCGCACGCAAGTTGGAAAAGCTGCGTGATATGGGCGTGGAGTACGTGCTGCTGAATGGTGGCGGCACATCGCGCGACAATCTGCGGCGCTTCGCCAAGGAAGTGATGCCGGCATTCCGCACAGAGCCGGAAATGCGCGCGGCGGGCTGAATTTCAGAGCGGTGATGGAACGAAGCGGCGGAGGCCGTCCTTCAGCATCACGCTGTTGACGTTCATCAGCAGAGCAACCTGGCAATTACTCAGGCGTAGATACGTCAGGGTTTGGACCGGGTGAACTGGCAGGAGATGACGCGGCTAATGACGCTTGGTTTCCCGGGACATTTAGGTGTGTGGGCGGGAAGGATTCAACGCGAAAGCCTCGAAGAAGACGTTCGGCGCTTCTTGTGCTTCTTGAGCGAACAGCGTTCCTCGCGCAAACTTCGCGGAAATTGATGGAGGGAACGGAATGCCCGATCAAGCCGATATCGAGGCAGACTTCGTCGTCGTCGGCGCCGGTTCCGCTGGCTGCGTGATGGCGGCACGGCTCTCAGAAGACCCTTCCACTCGCGTGGTTCTGCTTGAAGCGGGCGGCGAGGATCGCAACCGCTGGATCCATATTCCGCTCGGCTATGGCAAGACATTCGCCGATGCCTCGGTGAACTGGTGCTACGAGGCCGAGCCCGATCCAGGTGCGAACGGCCGCCGAATCTTCTGGCCGCGCGGCAAGGTGCTGGGGGGTTCGTCGTCGATCAACGGCATGGTCTACATCCGTGGCCAGCACGAGGATTTCGATCTCTGGCGCCAGCTCGGCAACACCGGCTGGTCCTCTTCCGACGTGCTGCCGTATTTCAAGCGCTCGCAGCATCAGACACGCGGCGTCAGCGAATTCCACAGCACCGGCGGCCCGCTTTGCGTATCCGACATCACCGAGCGCCATCCGATCTGCGAAGCATTCATCCGTGGCGCGATGGAGGTCGGCTATCCGCGCAACGACGACTTCAATGGCGAGAGACAGGACGGCGTCGGTTACCACCAGACCACCACGCGCAACGGCAAGCGCTGTTCAACGGCGGTCGGCTACCTGCATCCGGTGCGCACCCGGTCCAATCTGCGCGTGGTCACGGGCGCGCTCGCCGAAAAGGTGCTGTTCGAAGGCAAACGCGCCGTCGGGGTTGCCTTCCGTGAATATGGCCAGCCGCGCATTGTGCGCGCAACGCGCGAAGTGATCCTCTGCGGTGGCGCGGTGAACTCTCCACAGCTTCTCCTGCTGTCGGGCGTCGGCCCGGAGGACGAACTGGCCCAGTTCGGCATCCCGGTGGTGCATCACCTGCGTGGTGTCGGGAAGGCGCTGCAAGATCATTATTCCGCGCCGATCAAGCTGAAATGCCGATTCCCCATCACGGTGAACGACGTGATGCAGAGCAACATCCGAAAGCTGAAGGTCGGGCTGCAATACTACCTGTTCCGCTCCGGGCCACTCACGCTGGCGGCTGGACCCGCCGCCGTGTTCGTGCGCACGCGTCGCGAACTTGCGACGCCCGACGTGAAGATCTCCGTGGCGCCGTTCAGTTCGGACAAGCTACAGGATGGTCTGCATCCGTGGTCCGGCTTCGCACTCACCGTCTATCAGCTTCGTCCTGAAAGCCGTGGCGAGATCAGGCTGAAGTCCGCGAATCCCGCCGACGCGCCGGCGATGTTCCCCAATTACCTGGCCACCGAGACCGATCGGCGCGCCATCGTCGATGGCCTGAAGATCGCCAGGCAAATCCTGGCGACGTCCCCCATGCAGCACTTCATCACCGAGGAGTATCAGCCAGGCCCGTCGATCACGTCCGACGATCAGCTCCTCGAGCATGCACGCAATCGCGGCGGCACGGTGTTTCATCCAACCAGCTCATGCAAAATGGGCATCGATCCGATGGCCGTGGTCGATCCGGAATTGCGCGTCCACGGCCTGGACGGATTGCGAGTGGTCGATGCGTCGATCATGCCGACAGTGATCTCCGGCAACACGAACGCCGCGACGATCATGATCGGCGAAAAGGCCGCGGACCTCGTGCGCCAGCCGCTTCGTATGGCGGCATGAATATATACGAGCGCTTCGGCATTCCGACGGTCATCAACGCCTGCGGCACGGTCACGCGCCTCTCCGGCGGGCACATGCATCCGGACGTCGCGGCTGCGATGGTCGCCGCCTCGGCGGACTGCGTGGACATGATGGAGTTGCAGGCCGGAGCCAGCCGCGTGATCACGCGGATCACTGGCGCGCAGGCAGGCATCGTCACGTCGGGCGCGTCTGCCGGCATCCTGTTGGGCGCCGCGGCGTGCCTCGCAGGTCTGGATCCCGCCCGCATCAACCAACTGCCGCATGTGGCGGACTGCCGCAACGAGTTCATCGTCGTGCGCAGCCAGCGCAACATGTACGACCGGGCAATGGTGGTCGCCGGGGCGCGTATCGTGGAGGTCGGCATTCCTGATCGCTACAGCGGTCCCGGCGTTCGCGATGCATCGGCATGGGAAATTACCGCGGCAATCACGGCGAATACCGCTGGCGTCTATTATCTTGCCCATCCACACTCGCAACCACCGCTGCATGAAGTCGCGGCCGTGGCGCGCGAGCATGCGCTCCCGTTGCTGGTGGACGCCGCGGCCCAATTGCCGCCAGCGGACAACCTGCGGCAATTCCTTGAACAAGGCGCCGACCTGGTCGCCTTCAGTGGCGGCAAAGCTATCGGCGGCCCACAGGCCTCAGGCATTCTGTGCGGCCGAGCGGATCTCGTGTGTTCGGCGTTGTTACAGATGCTGGACCTCGACGTGTTCCCCGATCTTTGGCGCACGCCGGCGGAGTTCGCGCCGCTGCGGCAATTGCCTGGCCTGCCGCATCACGGCATCGGCCGTTCGTGCAAGGTTGGCAAAGAGGAGATCGTCGGCCTGCTGGTGGCACTCGAGCGCTTCGCCACCACGGACGCCGCCTCGCGGCAGGATGTGTGGCGCCGCACCCTGGCAGAGATTGTAACGAGAGTCGGCGCCGCACCGGGGATGGCACTGCACATCGCAGACGGCCCGGTGCCCGTGCTGGAAGTCGCGGTGTCCAATGCCAGCGATCTCGCCGCACGTCTGGCTTCAGGCACGCCATCGATCCAGTGTTCTCTCGCGCGGCGCCACGAAGGCGTGCTGCTGTTCTCGCCCGTATCGCTCACAATGAACGAGGCGCGCATCATCGGCGAACGTTTGCGCAGCCTCTGAAGGACCCAGCCGCATGCGCCTGTTCAGCGCGACGATCGCGACGGAAACCAACACGTTCTCGCCGCTGCCCACCAGCCTGGATGCCTACAGGGAAACCGTTTTCCTTCGCCCGGGCGAGCATCCGACGGATGCGCCGCGCATGTGCACCGCGCCACTGTTTGTCGCACGACAGCGGGCCGCGTCTGAGGGCTTCACCCTGATCGAGGGAAGCTGCTTTGCTGCCAGCCCCGCTGGCACCACCAATCGCGGCGACTATGAGTTCATGCGCGATGAAGTGATGGCCCAACTCAAGGCTGCGCTGCCCCTCGATGGCGTGCTGTTCGGACTGCACGGCGCCATGGTCGCGCACGGCTATGACGATGTGGAAGGCGATATCCTTGAGCACGCTCGCGCCATCGTCGGGCCCGACTGCATCATCGGCGTGGAATTGGACCCGCATTGCCATTTGACGCTGAAGCGCGTGCGCCTGGCGGACATCACCGTGCTGTACAAGGAGTTTCCTCATACCGATGTGGTGGAACGCGCCGAGGACGTGCTGGATCTTGTACTTCGCACCATCCGCAAGGAAATCAGACCCACCACATCGCTGTTCGATTGCCGCCAGATCGGCAGCTATCCAACGACATTGCCACTTATGCGTGCGTTCGTGGACAAGACGGCCGCAATGGAGGGAAAGGACGGCGTTCTCTCCATCTCCATCGTTCACTGTTTCCCCTACGCTGACGTGCCGGAACTCGGCGGACGCATCCTGGTCATCACTGACAACGACAAGGCGAGAGCTGACAGGCTGGCGACCGAGATCGGCCGTGAATTCATCGCGATGCGAGGTCAAACGGCACCGGACTATCTGACAACGGATGAAGGCATCAGCGCGGCGCTCGCGTTCAACGACAGCCCCGTGGTGATCGCTGATCCGGCCGATAACGCGGGTGGTGGTGCGCCAAGCGACAACACCTCGATCCTGCGTCGTCTGATCGAACGCGACGTGAAGGATGCGGCAGTCGGGCCGATCTGGGACCCGATCGCTGTCCGGCTGTGCTTCGACGCTGGGCCTGGTGCGCGCTTTCCCCTGCGATTTGGTGGCAAGATTGGCCCGACATCTGGCCAGCCGGTCGATGCCCTGGTCACTGTGGCCGCCTTGCAACGCGATTGCTGGCAGAGTTTCGGTCCGACACAGGTGCCGCTGGGAGATTGCGCTGCCATCCGCGTCGGCGGCATAGAGGTCGTGCTCATATCCAACCGGACCCAGGCCCTCGGGCTGGAACTGTTCCGCAACCTCGGCATCGAGCCAATGCAACGGAAACTGGTGGTTGTGAAGTCAACCAACCATTTCATGGCCGCTTATGGACCGATCGCCCGCAAGGTGATCTACGTGGATTCCGACGGGCCACTGAGCCGGGACTACAGGAAAATACCATATTCCCGCGTCAAACGCCCGATCTGGCCGTTGGATGAGCACACTTCGCCGGGCCTGATCGCGTAACAGAGGCTTTCTTGACTCAAGCGCGGCCCCTGCATAGAACTCCGCCCTTCCGCTCCGGATCGCTGATGGCAGCTTCCGGTTTTTGTGTATCGGTTGATTGACAGGACACATGGCTAACACGGCTTCAGCGCGCAAGCGCATCCGGCAGACCGAAACCCGCACTGCGCGCAACACATCGCGCAAGTCGCGAATGCGCACCTTCATCAAGAAGGTCGAGGCAGCGATCGCCGGCGGCAACAAGGAGGCCGCGGCCACGGCACTGCGTGAGGCTCAGCCTGAGATCCAGCGTGCCGCCACAAAAGGCGTGACGCACCCGAATACCGCGGCACGCAAGCTGTCGCGGCTCTCTGCACGCATCAAGGCATTGCCTGTCGGCTGATTCCTACGCTGTTCCGGTTGACCGGGTCAGCGCGACGTCGAATACTTGGGTCCACGGCGTCGCAATCGGCAGTGCTACCTATGCACTGTGCGCAGCAGTGCGCCACCCGACAAATGTTCAGGCTGCGATCGTTCGGAAATGTTGTTGCGTTTTACTTACTCCCCCGTGACAAGTTGCAGATTCAGATTGCCCCCATCGGTCATCTGACATAATCATTACTAAGCTACTCGCCATCCGGCGATTGGCGTATCTCTCGATCGACAGGCCGACCGTCCAGCGTGGCGGGGAGCGTCGTTCATTGGCGGCGGCAGTAGAACCGTGCGCGTTGGGGCTGGGCTTCATGGCGTCGAGGAGCGACTTCATGGAAGGTGAATTGTCCGAGACAATCGACAGGATGGGATTGGAAAACCCCCCCCAATTGGGAACGCAATGGGCGCGCATTCGCGGCCGCTTACAACACGAAGTGGGCGACATCGAATATCGTAACTGGCTGCGTCAGATGACGCTGGCGGGCATCGATGGCGACGAGGTCACCGTTTTACTGCCGACACGGTTCCTTTGCGACTGGGTACGTGGCCGCTATGGCGACCGGCTCACCACGCTGTGGCACGCGGAAAATCCTGCTGTGCGCCGTATCGACCTGCGAGTGGGAAACGCGGGAGCTTCGGCGCCAGCCTTGGCCGAGAGCCTGGCTGCAGCGCCCGAGCAAGCTCCCGTTGTCGCGAACCGTGCCGAGGATCGGATGGATCATCGCTCCGAATTGCAGCTCGATCCCCGTTTCACCTTCGATGCGTTCGTTGTCGGCAAACCCAATGAATTCGCCTACGCCTGTGCACGGCGGGTCGCGGAACAGCCCTCGAGTCCGGGCTTCAATCCGCTCTTCCTGTATGGCGGCGTAGGTCTGGGCAAGACGCATCTGATGCACGCGATCGCCTGGGACATGGTGGCGCGCAACAACAATGGTTCGTCGCGCAGGCCGATTGCGGTGGCGTACATGTCGGCCGAGAAGTTCATGTACCGCTTCATCGCCGCGATCCGCAGTCAGCAGCAGATGCAGTTCAAGGAACAGCTCCGCAGCGTCGATGTGCTGATGATCGACGATCTCCAGTTCCTGATCGGCAAGGACAATACACAGGAAGAATTCTTCCATACGTTCAACGCACTTGTCGATGTCGGCAAGCAGATCGTCGTCTCCGCCGACAAGTCACCGTCGGATCTGTCCGGCCTGGATGATCGGCTGCGGACGCGGCTTGGCTACGGCATGGTGGCGGATCTGCATGCCACCACCTACGAGCTTCGTATTTCGATCCTGGAGGCCAAGGCGGCGCGCGCCGGCGTGGTCGTGCCGGCGAAGGTGATGGAGTTCCTGGCGCATCGCATCACCGGCAACGTGCGCGAGCTGGAAGGCGCACTGAACCGCCTGGTGGCGCACGCGAACCTGTTCGGTCGTCCGGTGACGCTGGAGACCACGCAGGAAGTGCTGCACGACATCCTGAGGGCCCACGACCGGCGCGTGACGATCGAGGAGATCCAGAAGCGCGTGGCCGAACATTTCTCGATCCGTCTCACCGACATGTCGTCCGCGCGGCGCGCACGCAACGTGGCGCGGCCCCGGCAGGTGGCCATGTACCTTGCGAAGCAGCTCACCCAGCGCAGCCTGCCCGAGATCGGGCGGCGGTTCGGTAACCGCGACCACACGACGGTGATGCACGCCGTCAGCCGGGTGGGCGAACTGATGAGCCGGGACGCGACCTTCGCCGAGGACGTGGAAATCCTGCGGAAAATGCTGGAGTCCTGACTGGCCCAGCCGGTTATAACTGGCCTTCCCCCGCGCGCCGCGGCATTGCTACAGTGCTTGCGCCTGGATTCGCCGGGCGCTGCCTGTCACCCGGCCGTTGAGGAATCGAGACCATGAAACTGAAGGCCGACCGGGCCACCCTGATGAAGGCGCTGGCCCACGTCCAGAGCGTGGTGGAGCGCCGGAATACCATCCCGATCCTCGCCAACGTGATGATCGCGGTGAAGGACGGCAAGCTGACGCTCACCGCGACCGACATGGAAATCGCCATCGTCGAGGATGTCCCGGCCAGCACGACGCGCAACGGCTCCTGCACCGCGCCAGCCACCACGCTGTACGAGATCGTGCGCAAGCTGCCGGACGGGGCCGAGGTGGAGCTGGACCACCCAGGCGGCGACGCCCAGCTCGCGCTGCGGTCGGGGCGTTATTCAACGAGCCTCGTTGTCCTGCCGACGGAAGACTTCCCGTCAATGACGGCGGGCGCGCTGCCGCACCGGTTCAACCTCTCGGCGCAGGTGCTGCGCGCGCTGATCGACCGCACCCGCTTCGCCATCAGCACGGAAGAGACACGCTATTACCTGAACGGGATCTATTTGCACGCCGCGGAAAGCGAAGGCACGCGGGTGCTGCGCGCGGTGGCCACCGATGGGCATCGGCTGGCCCGCGTGGAAGAGCCGCTGCCGGAGGGCGCCGGTTCGATGCCTGGTGTGATCATCCCGCGCAAGACGGTGAACGAGCTGCGCAAGCTGCTGGACGAGGTCACCGGCAACGTCGAAGTGGCGCTGTCGGATACGCGCATCCAGTTCCACGCCGACGCGATCCTGCTGACCAGCAAGCTGATCGACGGCACGTTCCCCGAGTACGAGCGGGTCATCCCGCGGGGCAACGACAAGGTGCTGCGCGTGGGCAAGAAGGACTTCGCTGATGCGGTGGGCCGCGTCGCGGCAATCTCCGCCGAACGGTCCCGCCCGGTGAAGCTGTCGCTGGCACGCGATCTGCTGGTGCTGTCGGCAGCAAGTCCGGAGCAGGGAACGGCAACCGAGGAACTGGATTCCGATCATGTCACCTACGAGGCCGGTCCTCTGGAGATCGGTTTCCAGGCCCGCTACCTGAACGACATCACCGACCAGATCGAAGGCGACGTCGAGTTCCGCTTCGCCGATGGCTCCGCACCAACCGTTGTCCGCGACGCCGCCGACGCCAGTGCCCTCTACGTGCTGATGCCGATGCGGGTGTGATCGCCTACCTGGACAACACCGCGAGGAAGTCGCCGAACGCCTTGTTCACCCGGTCGGTGGTCTTGTTGAGGGCATCGAGATTTTGTTCCTGACTGCCGCCATCGCCTTCATCGAGATGGCAGGCGGGATCCTTTGGCTCATACAGCGAGCGATAGTGGATCTTGTTCAGGCAGGTGTTCATCCTGTGCAGTAACCAATTGATGTCCGAAAGCTTGTTCTTCGTATCGGAACCAAAATACTTCTCGGTCAACAGGATGTTGATCATGTAGTTCTCATTCCAGATGACCACGCTCTCGTTGTAATGCTTCCACGCATCGTCCTGGTCGTCCTTGGGGAATGCTTCCGCCACGTCGCCGCTGTAGCGGGCGCTCCAGAACAGGCGCTGGGACACGAGATGGGTCATCTGGCGAACCAGATCGCCCTGTGCATTCTGCTCGGCCAGTACGAAGGTCTCGCTCTTTTTCAGACCGAGATCGACCAGCACCTTCTCCCATGAATCGAGCAGCGTGACGGCCGCCGCGGCGCCCGCGGCCAGCGATCCAAGCATCACAAAGAGATGCGACTTTTTCGGCGTGCGCCTACGCGGCTTCGGCTTGGCCGCCGGGACATCCTGCGGTTTTGCCGCATGCGACATCTGCCGTGGTCATGCCCTGAAGTTCGGCATCACTTCCTCGCACATGAGCTGAAGCGACGTCATAACGTTCTGATGTGGAATCTGGCTGCCGCAGTTCAGCTCCGCCAGGATCCCATCCAACCCCAGCTCTTCGCGGAGCGCGCCCAGCCGATCCACCACCTGCTGCGGCGTGCCGACGATGATCTTGCTCTTCAGCACCTCGTCGTAGTTGATGGATTGCAGCTTCTGACCACGCTCCGCCCGGTTCTCGATCGCGCGCGCTCCTTCCAGCTTGGCAGACTCCTCGATGCGCTCCCCGAGATACCGATAGAAGTGCATCACGCTGTCCTGCGGCTCAGACCGCGCCTGTTCCTCGGTAGGCGCAACATAGACCGGCACGCGAAGGAACACCCCACCCCTGCCTTCATGCCCCGCCGCGGCCCAGGCCTCGCGATACGCCTTCAGGTTTGGCCCCAGCTCCGACAAATCGCCGAGCCGTGTCGCACAGAAGATCGGGTTCCCCAGCGCACCGTTCAGGGGATACGTATCGGGACTGGTCGCCGCCACGCGGATCTCGGGGTACGGCTTCTGGAACGGCTTCGGCACCAGATACACATCGTCGAAGTGATAGTACTGGCCATTGAAGCTGAACCGTTCCTGCGTCCAGGCACGCTTCAATATCTCCAGCACCTCGGCAAACCGGTCGCGACTCTCGGCATATGAAATGCCATACGCCTGGTATACACGCGGAAATCCGCTGCGTCCGACACCGAAGATCAGCCGCCCATGGCTGATCTGATCGACAGTCGCGGTCTCCTCCGCGAGCTGCAACGGATGGCACAGCGGCAGCACCTGCACGGCCGTTCCCAGCTTCATGCGCTTCGTCCGCGCGGCGATCGCTGTTGCGATCATCAGCGGTGAGGCCAGCACCGAGCGCTCGGGCGCGCAATGCAGCTCGGCCAGCCACATCACATCCAGCCCGTATTTCTCCGCCGCATCGACTTGCTCGAACGATTCGGCGAATGCGTCTTCCTCGCTTTGCCCGTCCGTCCTTTGAAACTCGTGGAACATGCCGAATTCCATGGTCGTCGTACTCCCTACTCTATCCTTATGACGATCTTGCCCAGGTGAGCCTGGCTTTGCATGTGGCGATAGGCATCGGCAGCCTGTTCGAAGGCGAACACGCGATCGATCACCGGATGCAGCGCATTGACGGCGATCGCGCGGTTCATCGCATCGAACATCTGCCGCGAGCCGACATAGATCCCGCGCAGGATCAGGCCCTTGCGCATGGAGATGCTGGGATCGATCTGGCCGCCGCCGCCGGTCAGAACGCCGATCTGATGGATCTGGCCGCCAGGACGCGCCGCTTCGATCGAGCGCGCCAGAGTCCCGGCACCGCCCACTTCGATCACATGGTCAACGCCGCGGCCATCCGTCAGTGCCAGCACGTCCTTCTGCCACTCCGCGTGGTCGCGATAATTCACTGTGGCCGTCGCGCCGAGCTGTTTTGCCCGCGCCAGCTTATTGTCGGATGACGATGTGGCGATCACCTGCGCACCGGCCGCCCGCGCGAACTGCAACGCGAAGATCGAGACGCCGCCGGTGCCCAGCACCAGCACGCTCTGGCCGGCAATCAACGGCCGTCCGGCGTAGAGCGCATTCCAGGCAGTCACGCCCGCGCAGGGCAGCGTGGCGCCTTCCTCGAACGACAGGTGCGGCGGCAGGTGCACGAGCCCCTGCTGATCGAACAACACATATTCCGCCAGCACGCCGTGGATCGCGCCACCAAGCGAACTCGCGGCATGCTCCGGTTCAATATCGCCGCCAATCCAGCTCTGCATGAAGATGCCGGCAACGCGATCGTCCGGCTTCACGCGCGTGACGTCGGGGCCGATCTCCGCCACCTCGCCCGCGCCATCGGAAAGCGGGACAAGGTCAGGAAGCGGCGTGCCACGCGCATAGCGCCCCGTCAGCACCATGAGGTCGCGATAGTTCAAGGACGCTGCGCGCATCCTCACCAACACCTGGCCGCGGCCCGGCTTCGGCGTGGGCGTCTCCCGCAACACCAGGCTGTCGACGCCTTCAGGCTTGGGGATCTGATAAACGCGCATCGTCGGTACTCCTCAGTAACCGCGCGCCGTGTTGAACAGGTTGGGCATCGGTTTGCCGTCCTGCCACGCACGCAGGTTGGCGAAGAACAGATCAAGCGTGTGCGGATTGTAGGTCGGCGGATCATCGACCGACGTGTGTGGGCTGATGATCAGGTTACGCGTGTTCCACAGGCGGTGGCCGTCGGGGATCGGCTCGGGCGTGAATACATCCAGCACCGCGCCGGACAGGTGGCCATTGTCCAGCAGGCCGCACAATGCATCCTGATCCACCAGAGCGCCTCGGCCGATGTTCACAATCCCGGCCCCTTGCGGCAGCAATTGCAGGCGCCGGCGATCCATCAGGCCTTGGGTGGCCGGAGTCAACGGACAGGCCAGCACCAGGAATTCGGTATCGGGCAGCACGCGGTCGATGTCGGTGGTCGCGACGACGGTGGCACAGTCCGGATGCGGTGTGGCGGTGGTGCGGACGCCAGTGACATGCATGCCGAACCGCGTCGCCTGCATCGCCGCCGCGCCGCCGAGCGAACCCAGACCAACGACGGTGACACGGCGCCTCGCAACGATGCCGCCCCACAACTTGTGCCATTGGCCGGCGCGCTGATGCGTCACCATTTCCGGCACGCGGTTGGCCAGCATCAGCAGCGACATCAGCGCGAACTCGCCGGCCTTCTGGTTGTGCACGCCTGCGTTGTTCAGGAGCGCCGCGCCGGGTGGCATCCAGTCGAATGGCGCGAGCTTGTCGAGACCGGCGCTGGTCAACATGATCAGCTTCAGGTTCGGGGCCACGCAGGGGAACTGGGTCGAAGCAGTGCCCACATCGGTGATCAGTGCCTCGGCTTCGGCGACGCCGGCGGCGAAGTCAGCGTCGGTATCACCGATCGTGACGTGGTGTCCCGTGCCGATACTTCCGGCACGCGCAACGGCTGCCTCCCACATCGGCCGGTCGAACAGGAACAGCGGGTCATCAACGGGATTTTGGATATGGATGCGCATGGACTTGCAGCCTGCCATGGCTTTGCCTTCGCGCACAAATCTGCGCGCCCATCGGCGCCCTCGCTATCGCCAATCGAAAAAATTCATGGAGCCGCGAACTTCAATTCAGCCAGCGGCTACCCTACCCTCTGACGCGTGGGGCATTTGGCCTCTCGATCTTCATGTGGCAGCAAAAGGAACCGCTATGGCTGGGCTCAAGGGCAGCAAGACCGAAGACAACCTGAAGGCCGCGTTCGCTGGTGAGTCCCAGGCCAATCGCCGCTATCTTTACTTCGCCCAGAAGGCAGACGTGGAAGGCTACAACGACATAGCCGCGGTATTCCGCTCCACCGCCGAGGGCGAGACGGGTCACGCACACGGCCACCTGGAATACCTGGAAGCCGTCGGCGATCCGGCGACCGGCAAGCCTATCGGCAAGACGTCCGACAACCTGGTGGCCGCGGTGGCGGGCGAGACGCACGAGTATACCGACATGTACCCGGGCATGGCACGCACCGCGCGTGAGGAAGGCTTCGAGGAAATCGCCGACTGGTTCGAGACGCTGGCGAAAGCCGAGCGCTCGCATGCCGGCCGCTTCCAGCGCGCGTACGACGAAATCAAGTGATTTTACGGCCCTCCCTCTCCCGTTCGCGGGAGAGGGTCGGGGTGAGGGTCTGATTCCATGAGAGAAGGCAGCCTGGAGGCGCCGACGCGCCACGCGCTTGCCTGGCAGGATGACGCATTCTACGACCCCGCTGCGATCGATGCCGAATTGCGGCGGGTGTTCGACGTCTGTCATACCTGCCGGCGCTGCTTCAACCTTTGCGACTCGTTTCCCCGCCTGTTCGACCTGATCGACGAGTCCAAGACCGGCGAACTGGATGCGGTTGACAGCAAAGACCTGAAGCCCGTCGTGGACGCGTGTACGCTCTGCGACATGTGCTTCATGACCAAGTGTCCGTATGTGCCGCCGCACGAATTCAGTGTGGACTTCCCTCACCTGATGCTGCGCTACCGCGCGATGGAAGCGCGCGATGGCAAGGTCGCATTCGCTGACCGGCAGCTCGCGGAGACGGATCGCAACGGCAGGCTCGCCAGCTTCGTGGCGCCGCTGGCGAACTGGGCGACCGACATTTCGAATACGACGACACGGCCGATGCTTGAGTCGATTGCGGACATCGATCGCGCCGCCGCCCTGCCGAAATACAATTCGAAAACCTTCGCATCCGCCGCGCAGTCGGCGCCCACGGTGAACACCGCCGCGCCGGCGTACGGGCGCAAGGCCGTCCTCTATGCAACGTGCTTCGTCAACTACAATACGCCTGACGTCGGCATCGCGACACAGGCCGTGCTGGCAAAGAACGGCGTCGAGACAACGGTGCTCCATCCGCATTGCTGCGGCATGCCGATGCTGGAACTGGGCCGCATCGATGAAGTCGCAAGGAACGCCCGCACGGTCGCGACTGCGATGCGCGAATGGATCGCCAAGGGATACGACATCATCGCGCTGGTGCCGTCCTGCGCGCTGATGCTGAAGTTCGAGTGGCCGCTGATCCTGCCGGGCGATCCGGACGTACAGGCACTATCGAAATCGACTTTCGACATCAGCGAATACGTGGTGGACATCGCGCGGAAGGAAGGCCTGGCCGATGGCCTGAAGCCTGTAGGTGGCGGTATCGCGCTGCATATGGCCTGCCACTCCCGCGCCCAGAATATCGGCCAGAAAGCCGCGGAAATGCTGCGCCTGTTGCCGGACGCCGATGTACAGGTGATCGAACGCTGCTCCGGCCATGGCGGTTCCTGGGGCGTCAAGAAGGGCAACTTCGAGGTCGCTCTGAAAGTCGGCCGTCCCGTTGCGCGCCAGGCAAGGGATGCGGCGAAGGCGTTCGTCACGTCGGAATGCCCGCTGGCCGGCGTGCATATCATGCAGGGCATCGAGAAGCTTGGCGGCGAGGCGGCGAAGCCTGCTCTCGTCACGCATCCCATCGAGCTCTTCGCGCGTTCCTACGGCATCGGCTGAAGGAGACCTGGATGGCCAACCGCCACGAATTACTTGCCGCCGACATCCTGCCGGCGACGGAGTATGCAGCGCATCGCTCGGAGTGGCGGCGCAGGATTGGCGAGATCAAGCGGAACCGCCGCGTTGAGGTCGGGCCGTACGTGACGTTCTACTTCGAAAACTACGACACGATGTGGCTCCAGGTGCAGGAGATGGTGCACATCGAGAAAGGCGGCGCCGAACAGGTGCCCGGCGAACTCCAAGCCTATAATCCGCTGGTCCCCAAGGGCGATGAACTCTGCGCCACATTCATGATCGAAATCGAGGATCCCGACAGGCGCCATCGCATTCTCGGCACGCTCGGCGGGATAGAGGAGACGGCGTTTATCCGCACCGGAAACGACATCATCCACGCGGAGGCGGAAGCCGACCAGGATCGTACTACGGCGGAAGGCAAGGCATCTTCCGTCCAGTTCGTGCATTTCCATTTCACGCCGGCGCAGGTCGCAGCCTTCTCCCAGTCGGGCGCGCAGGTGATCCTGGGGATCGAGCATCGAAACTACGGCCACATGGCCGTGCTGCCCGAGGCAGTACGTGCCGAACTTGCGAAGGACTTCGGCTGACGTCATCGTCGCACAAGGCGAGGAGCCAGGTGACGATGGAGGATCATGTCGATGTCCCTGCGGGAAGTGGGAGCCGTAACCGGCGTCGGTGAAACGCAGTATATGCGCGGCACCGATCGCACGCCGCTTTCGCTACAACTGGAAGCGTCGCTGCGCGCAATCGAGGATGCCGGCCTGAAGCCCAGCGACATCGACGGCGTGATTCCTTACGGTCACGGCGCCGTCGCCGAAGATTTCATCACCAATTTCGGCATAGCCGACTTGCGGTTTTCCGCAACGACGCCGATGGGCGGCGCGAGCGCGGTTGCGGCCGTTCAGTGCGCCGTGGCTGCCATCGGTGCCGGCATATGCAACCATGTGTTGCTGTCGATCGGACGCACCGGTTATTCCGGTGGGCGGATCGGCACGCGGGTGCAGCAGATGCCACAATTCCGTCTGATCGGCGAATTCGAGATGCCGTCGGGTGCCATTGCGCCGGCCCAGCTTTATGCAGTGATGGCCCGGCGGCACATGGAGCAATACGGCACGACGTCCCGGCAGTTCGCCGAAATCGCCGTATCCACGCGGCGCCATGCATCGCTCAATCCCAACGCTACGATGCGCAATCCGATCACCGTCGAAGATCATCAGTCATCGCGCATGATCTCCGATCCGCTGCGGCTGCTCGATTGCTCGCTGGAGAGCGATGGAGGTGCCGCAGTGGTGATCAGCGCGGCAGATCGCGCGCGCGACCAGCGGCACAAGCCGATCGTCGTGATGGGCGTGGCGGAGGGCCATCCTGATTCGCCGAGTGCCATCACGCAGCGGCCCGATCTGACGACACTCGGCCTCGCGAAGGCGGCACCGAAGGCCTTCGCCATGGCGGGTGTGACGCACAGCGACATCGACGTGGCCGAAGTCTACGACTGCTTCACCTACATCGTGCTGTGTCAGCTCGAGGATCTCGGATTCTGCAAGAAGGGCGAGGGCGGCGGGTTCGTGCAGGACGGAGCCATCAGCCTCGGCGGAAAGATGCCAGTCAACACGCATGGCGGGCTGCTGTCGCAGGCCCACATGGCCGGGATGAACCACATCGTGGAACTCACCCGCCAGTTGCGCGGCAAAGCGGCTGCACAGGTGCCGGATGCCGAGATCGGCTTGGTGACCGGCTATGGCGATATGGGGGATGGCTCGATCGCCATCATGCGGCGATGAGCGACTATGCCAAGCTGACGCCGCAGCCGACACCGGACACGCAACCCTATTGGGACGGGCTGAACGCGCATGTTCTTCGCCTGCAACGCTGTGCCGATTGCGGCAAGGTGCGGCACTATCCGCGGCCGGTGTGCGATGCGTGCTTCTCGATGCGCGTGGAATGGATGGATGCAAGCGGTCGTGGCCGCGTGCACAGTTGGACCACGACGCATCATCCCTTCCATCCGGGATTTCGTCCGGACCTGCCGTATACGCTGCTCACCGTTGACCTTGAGGAAGGTGTGCGGATGAACGCGCAGCTTCGCGGCCTGGATCCTACGGAGCTGCGGATAGGACTTCCCGTGCGCGTCGAGTTCGAACCCGCCACCGAAGGCCTCACGCTGCCGGTCTTCGTTCCGGACCGTTGATTGCAGCGGCATGCCGCTTTGGATTCCCATAACGATATCGGCTGCGCTGTTTCAGTGCTGGCGCACCGCCATGCAGCAGAAACTGCGGCATCTGCTGTCGGTGAATGGTGCCGGCTTCGTGCGGTTCCTGTATGGCGCACCAACCGCACTCGTGCTGCTGATCGGTTCATTGGCAGTGACTGGCCTGCCACTGCCCGCACCGAACGCATTGTTCCTGGCGCATTGCGCGGCGGGTGGCCTGACGCAGATCCTGGCAACCAACCTGCTGATCATGTCGTTTGGTTTCAGGAACTTCGCCGTCGGCACGGCCTATTCCAAGACAGAGACCGCGCAGAGCGCCATCGTCGCGCTGATTGTCCTCGGCGAAGTGCTTCGCGCCTCCGCGTGGATCGGCATCTGCATCGGGCTGGCGGGGGTGATGACATTGTCGCTCGCCGGCCGCGGTATGCGGCCACGTGCCCTGCTTGCAGCCACTGTGCAGCCGGCCGCGCTGTGCGGCCTGGGCGCGGGTTTCCTGTTCGCCCTGACGACAGTGTTCATCAAACTGGCGAACCACGCGCTGACCGGTCCCAGCCTGTTCGTCCGCGCCCTGTTCGTGCTGGTCGTGACCAACACGCTGCAGACGCTGATGCAGGGCGGCTTCCTCGCGTGGCGCGAGCCACAGGAACTGCGCAAGGCCATCACCACCTGGCGCAGCTCATCCTGGGTCGGCACACTCTCCGCGCTCGGGTCCGCCTGCTGGTTCACAGCCTTCGCACTGACCGACGTGGCGCTGGTGCGCTCGGTCGGTCAGATCGAAATCGTCTTCACCCTGCTGTTCAGCCGCTTCTACCTGCGCGAAACCCTGAAGCCCGGCGACATTGCAGGCCTGGTCCTGGTGGTGTGCGGTGTGCTGCTGATCGTGCTCAGCTCGTGAACATCGACGCGACCACGGCCGAATCGACCTCCTCGATCCGCCCCGGCTTCCACTGTGGCTTGCGATCCTTGTCGACGACCATCGCACGGACGCCTTCGGCAAAGTCAGGGTGACGCATGGTCGTCCGCGTCAAGGCGAACTCTGCCTGAAGGCACTGCGGCAACGTCATATCCGCTCCACGCCGCAACGCCTCCAGTGTCCAGCACAGCGCCGTCGGCGAAACCGTGCGCAGCATGCCGAGCGTCTTGGTCGCCCATTCATCGCCTATGGAGCTGAGGCGGTGCACGATCTCCACAACGCTGTCCGCGCCGAAGCAATGATCGATCGCGGCTCGCTGCTCGGCCAGGGAAAAATCCGGCACGGTTGCACAATGAATGCCAAGCGCGCCCGGCCCATCGACAGCCAGCGCCGCCGACAGCGCCCGCAGGTCGGCGCGCGGCACGAAATGCGTCCCCAGGCCTGCATGCACCGAGTCCGCCCCCTGCATGCGTGTACCGGTCAGGCCGAGATAGGTGCCGACGAAACCAGGCAACCGAGGCAGGAAGAACGTCGCGCCGATATCGGGAAAGAAACCGATGGCGGTCTCCGGCATGGCGAAGGCTGCGTGTTCCGTCGCGACGCGATACGGCGCATGCACCGACACGCCGATGCCACCGCCCATGCAGATTCCATCGATCAGCGCTACGTATGGTTTTGGATACGTAGCGATCATCAGGTTGAGTTCGTATTCCTCAGTGAAGAACGCCTCGGCCTTGGGGAATTCGCCATCCAGCGCGAACTGGCGCAGCGCGCGCACGTCACCACCGGCGCAGAATGCACGCTCACCGGCGCCCTCGATCACGACCACGTGCACATGCGGATCCTCGCGCCACTCCTTCAGTGCGCGCGTGCAGGCGCGGATCATCGGCAGGTCGAGCGCATTCAAAGACTGCGGTCGGTTCAGCAGGAGGTGTCCCGCCCGTCCGTCGCGCCGGACGATGACGGTTTCTTCATCAACCATTGGAATACTCCGGATTTGCCGCACGTCTACCCCGATGGTATCGGGCGCGCCAGTGTAGCTACTTGGGGAGAGGAACCATGTCAGCAACCGAATGGGAACCGCGGGTTCTCAGCGTCCTGCGCATCGTGGTCGGACTGCTGTTCATGGAGCACGGTCTGGCCAAGCTGTTCGGATTTCCCACCGCCGCCATGCATCCGGCAATGTTCCAGTTGCTGTGGTTCGCCGGCGTGATCGAGGTCGTCGGCGGCCTGCTGCTCGCGATCGGCCTGTTCACGCGCTATGTCGCGTTCATCATGTCGGGCGAAATGGCGATCGGCTATTTCCTCTCGCACTTCCCCAAGAGCTTCTTTCCGTTGGTCAATGGTGGGGATGCGGCAGTGCTCTACTGCTTCATCTTCTTCTACATCTTCGTGGCCGGCGGGGGGTGCTGGAGCGTGGACTGGCTGCGCCGCTAGCGTGGGATCAGCGCCGCGACGTCCGCGCGTCCGTCCTCCTCCAGACCCGCCACGACGCCGGAGCGATCCTCGGCGGGACGGTTCTGGCTCATCTTCCATTTGCCTTCCAGGCGCGTGATGGGCATCGCAAAACCGACAATGCCCTTCAGCATCATGTCGACGAAATCATCCGGAGCGTCCGTCACAGCCCAGGGCTCGGACCGGAGGGACTCCTGACGTTCAGTCAGCCGCGTCACCACGTCACGCAGGCGTTCGCGATCGTTGAAGAATTCCACGCTGCCATAGGCATGGATGGCCACGTAGTTCCACGTCGGCACGACCTTGCCGTTTTCGCGCTTTGTCGCATACCACGAGGGTGTGATGTAGGCCTCGGACCCCTGGAAGATCGCCAGCGCCTCACCGATGGCGCCGCGGGCCTGCGGATTTGGACGAGCAAGATGTCCAATCAACGTCCCATACGGCGCGGGCGCAGTGTCCAGCAGCATCGGCACGTGGCTGGCGATAAGGCCACCAGCCGTATTGGTGATCAGTGTGGCAAGGCCTGTGCTGCGGATCGCATCATGCAGCACATCGATACGGTCTTCCTTGAACAGTGGTGGGACGTACATGCACACGCTCCTGGCCTTGGCCCAACCCGAACCTGGCCATCAATTTGATCGGCGCAAAGTCCCCGGCGGCCGTGATCGGATCAGTCCAATCTGCCCGGATTATGCCGCCACGCGAATTGCCACGGCCCGAACATCATCACCGACGCCAGCTTCATAGGAGGCAAAGTTCTTCTCGAAGCGGGCAACCAGTTCCTTCGCCATCCGGTCATACGCAGCCTTGTCCTTCCAGGACTCGCGAGGATCCAGCACATTCGACGGAATGCCGGGCACTTGCTCCGGAATTGCCAGTCCGAAGAAGCGTTCCTTGCGAAACTGGGTACGCGCCAGCGATCCATCCAGAGCCGCGCGCAGCAGAGCGCGCGTATGCCGGATGCTCATCCGCTGGCCGACGCCGTACTGGCCGCCGCTCCAACCGGTGTTCACCAGCCAGCAGTCTGCATTATGCCGCGCGATCAGTTCGGTCAGCATGCGGCCATAGACTTCCGGCCGGCGCGGCAGGAACGGCGCACCGAAGCAGGTGCTGAAGGTGGCCTGCGGTTCGGCACCCAGTCCCTTCTCCGTGCCTGCGACCAGCGCGGTATAGCCCGACAGGAAGTGGTACATCGCCTGCGCCGGCGTCAGTTTCGCGATCGGCGGCATCACGCCGAATGCATCGCAGGTCAGCATCACCACGTTGCGTGGCTGTCCGCCGCGCAGCGATAGTTCAATGTTGGGTATATACTCAACGGGATACGCCGAGCGCGTGTTCTCGGTCAGCGACTTGTCGGTGAGATCCAGCCGGCCGTACTCATCGGCGATGACATTCTCCAGCACGGTGCCGAAGCGATGGCTGGCGGCCCAGATCTCCGGCTCCGCTTCGGACGACAGGTTGATGACCTTGGCGTAGCAGCCGCCCTCGAAGTTGAAGACGCCGTTCTCGCTCCAGCCATGCTCGTCGTCGCCGATCAGCTTGCGATGCGGGTCGGAGGACAGCGTGGTCTTGCCGGTGCCAGACAGGCCAAAGAACAATGCAACATCGCCGTCGGTGCCCATATTCGCGCTGCAATGCATCGGCAGCACGCCCTTCTCCGGAAGCAGCCAGTTCATCACGGTGAAGATCGACTTCTTCACCTCGCCGGCATACTCGCTGCCGGCAATGACGATCATGCGCTGCTCGAACGAGAGCGCGATCGTGGTGCCGCTGCGCACGCCGTCGATCGCCGGATCCGTCTGGAACAGCGGCGCGTGCAGGATCACGTAGTCGGGCTGGAAATCCGCCAACTCCTCGGGTTCAGGGCGGATAAATATGTTGCGGGCGAACAGCGTCTGCCACGCTCCGGTGCTGACCATGCGCACCCGGACGCGGTGCGCCGGATCTGCGCCAGCGTACAGGTCCTGCGTGAACAGCTCCTGCCCTTGTAGATACGCCTGCACGCGCGCCTTCAGTATGGCGAACTTTTCCGGCGCCAGGCGATTGTTCACCCTGCCCCACCAGACATCGCCGGTGACGGAAGGCTCATCCACCACGAACTTGTCCTGCGCGGAGCGTCCTGTGTGCACGCCGGTCGCGACAACCAGCGCGCCATCCATCGATAGCTTGCCTTCGCCACGACGCACCGCCTCGCCGACCAGTGCGGGCATCGGCAGATTGGCAAGTACCGGTCGTGAGGCGTGCACCCCCGTGCCTGCAAGGACCTCTGCCGCAGCGGTACGCCAGTTCTTGTGCTTCGCGTGTACGGTTTCGGCGGCAAGCGTCAAAGGTCTGGCTCCTGCTTCGTTCAACTCAGCAATCACGTAATGAATGATAGCGATGATAAGAGTTTAATGATGCAACGATCTAGCCCCTAAACACAGCTTTGAATTGTGCGCCGCAGCATCATGACGGAAGTGTGACGCGCAACCCATCATAGCCCAGCAGCACGGGCCCGGCGAAATCGCGCATCACGTCTTGTCGCATCTCTTCCAGTGCAGCCTCGGACTTCTGGCGATGGTGCGTCAACACCAGAGTGCCGACCCGCGCCTCGGATGCGATGCGTCCCACCGTGTCGGCGCAGGCCAGTGTGCAGTCGGCCAGGCGCTGGGCGTGTGCCGAATTGATCTCGCCGCGCCCCAGATAGCAGCACTGCACCAGGACGTCGGCATCGGCCGCCAACAGCCGCAGGCCGGGACAATCCACCGTGTCGCCGCTGAACGCGATCACCCCGGAGGCACACTCGAAACGATAGCCGAGGCACACCCAGCGCTGGCGGAACGCATCCGGGAAATCGAGGCGATTGCCGTGATCGACGACGTCCGCGATGACACGCCAGCCGTCGCCCTCGCATACAAGGCCCACGAGGATGTCGGTGGTTTCCACAACCGGCCAAGCACCGTTGCCCGCTTCACGGACACGGAATTCGATGTCCTTGTCATAGACCTGCCCGATCAGTGTCTCGACGATGCGACGCGTCTCGGGAGGTCCGAACAGGCGAAGCGGCTGCGTCCGACCCATCAGCCAGGACGACAGGATCACGTCGTGCAATTCGCCGATATGATCGTAGTGGTGGTGCGTCACCAGCACCGGGTTGATCCGCGCGAGCGGAATGTCGAGCGCCGCCAGTTGGCGCACCACGCCGCGTCCGGCATCGATCAGGATGGCATCATCCCCGGCCTCGATCAGCAGTGAGGTGGCACCGCGCGCCACATCGGGCCGCGGACCGCCGGTGCCCAGCAGAGTGACGGACGCCATGGTCAGAGCATCACCGTGCCACCGTCCACGGCTATCGTCTGCCCGGTCACGAAACAGCTCCCCTCCGAGATCAGCCACGCAATCGTTCCGGTCAGATCCGCCGGTTCCAGTGTGCGCTGGATCGTCTGCTGATTCCGGATCACCTCAAGCCCGCGGTCCAGCCGTTCGCCGAAGAACTCCGCCGTACCCTCGGTCATCACCGCGCTCGGCGCGATTGCATTGACCCGGATGTTGTCGCGCCCCAGTTCGCGCGCGAGGCCACGCGTCAACCCGATCACCGCTGCCTTCGACGTCGTGTAGTGCAGCGCGAACGGCATCCCATAGGTTGCCGCCAGCGAAGCGATGTTGATGATCGAGCCGCCGCCTGACTGGCGCATCGCCGGCACCGCGGCCTTGCAGCAATTCCAGATCCCTTTGACGTTGACCGCCATCGCCGCGTCCCAGTCGGCCTCGCTGATCTGATTGAACCGCCCGCCGCGCAGCGAACCATACAGGGCTGCGTTGTTGATCAGCGCATCGACGCGGCCGAAGCGCTCCATCGCCAGTTCGACCATCGAGTCAGCCGAGGCGATGTCAGTGACATTCAGCGTGACCGCAACAGCGTCTTTGCCGGCGGCCTCGGCTGTGGCCGAGCAGTCCGCGACGTCGCCGGCCACCACACGCGCCCCGGCAGCGCCAAGGAAGCGCGCGTATTCAAAGCCAAGACCGCGCGCGGCGCCGGTAATCAGCACCACCTTGTTCTCGATACTCATGGCGTCCCTCCGCTCCCGGCAGCCAGAGGTTCACCGAATTCCAGCGCGGCGCCAAGTCAGGTGACGTTCATCACCTGGATCATCTCGCGGACGCGCGGATACACCTCGTTCGTCCAGCGCCGCCCGCTGAACACGCCGTAATGGCCAACGCCCGTCTGCAGATGGTTCTGCTTCAAATTGACCGGAATGCGCGAACAGATATCCAGCGCCGCCATAGTCTGGCCGATCGCACAGATATCGTCGCGCTCCCCTTCGATCGTCAGCAGCCCCATGCGGCGCAACACCGTCGGCTTCACGATCTCACCGTGCCAGGTCAGTACGCCACGCGGCAGATCGTGATCCTGGAAGACCTTCTGCACGGTCTCCAGATAGAATTCGGCGGGCAGGTCCATCACCGCGCCGTACTCATCGTAGAACTTGCGATGTGCGTCGGCACTGATGTGGTCGCCACCCACCAGGCTGCGGAACTGCCCCCAATGAGCGCTGATGTGGCGATCCAGGTTCATGCTCATGAACGCCGAAAGCTGCATGAACCCCGGATAGACACGCCGGAATGCGCCGTCGAAGCGCCAGGGGACCGTGCTGATGAGGTTGCGATCGAACCACTCGATCGGGCGCGACTTCGCCAGATCGTTGACCTTGGTCGGATTGACCTGCGTGTCGATCGGCCCCGCCATCAGTGTCAGGCTCGCCGGCATTGCAGGATCGCCGGCCTCCGCCATCACCGCCGCGGCTGCCAGCGCCGCCACCGTCGGCTGACAGACCGCCACCAGATGGCTGCGCGGCCCCATCGCCCCGAGGAAACGAATGATGTGGTCGGTGAACTCGTCGAAGCCGAAGCGGCCGGCACTCAGCGGTGTATCGCGCGCATTCTTCCAGTCGGTGATATACACATCGTGTTCGGGCAGCATCACCTGCACGGTGTTGCGCAGCAGCGTCGCGAAGTGACCCGACATCGGCGCCACAACCAGCACGCGAGGTTGTGCGATATCGATGCTCTTCCGGAAATGCAGCAGCGTGCCAAACGGTGTGTCGTCGGCCGCTTCCTCGATGATCTCCACCCGCCTGTCGCCGATCATGATCGGGCCCAGCGCGAATTCGGGGCGACTGTGCGTCAGGCCGGCCTCGGCGAACAGTGTCAGCCCCGCGGAAATATGCCGCATCATGCTCGCCGTGCAACCGCAGGATGCCATCCGTGCCATGCTTGCCCCGACGCGCGCGAACTGGCGCATGGGAAACAGCAGGTCCGCCTGCGTTTGATAGAGCTGGTACATCATCAGCCGGGGGAAAACGTCGTCATGCGGTTGTATCGGCGGCAACTTCGGGCATTATATCGCAATGCAGCATGGACCGGAAAGGCAGGGGGAGGCAATGGCGACACTCCTGATCAGCAGCAAGAACTACTCGAGCTGGTCGCTTCGCGGTCACCTGCTGTGCCGGCTGGCCCGACTGGACTTTGAAGAGAAGATGGTCTCGCCCGACGACCCAAGTGCGCGGGCGGAGCTGTTGCTGAAGGCGTCATCGATTCGCGTGCCATGTCTCGTTCATGATGGTGTCACAGTATGGGATACGCTGGCGATTGCCGAGTACCTGAACGAGGTATCGCCCAAGGCCGAAATGTATCCCGAAGACCGGATGGCGCGGGCGCGTTGCCGCGCGATCTCGGGCGAAATGCATTCGGGCTTTTCGGCCCTGCGTTCGTCCCTGCCCATGAACCTCCGCACCGAGGGCCGCCGCATCGCGATCTGGTCAGCGGCCAAGGCTGATATCGACCGCATCACCGAGATCTGGCGTGAATGTATCGACGCCTGGAAAGGCCCGTGGCTGTTTGGCCGCCACGCGACCGTAGCGGATGCATTCTACGCGCCGGTGGTCACCCGCTTCCGGAGTTACAGTGTGGGACTCGATCCGGTCAGCCAGGCCTATTGCGAGCACATCTGGTCATGGCCCCGCCTCGCCGAGTGGGTTGAGGCAGCGAAACGGGAACCAGAGCAGATCGAGGAACTGGAAGTCGAGTTCTGATCAGGCGATCTTCGTCCACGGGGTTGGCGGCGGCACGGCGCAAGGCCCCTCGGCCTCGATCGTCTTGAAATCGGCCGGCGAAACGACCTCCAGGTATTCCATGTCCGGCGAGTAATCGAACAGGTAATGCGTGATTCCGGGTCGCTGGTGCACACAATCTCCGGCGGCGACCAGATGCTCCTCGCCTTCATACATGAATCGCGCCCAGCCCTTCAGCATGATGACGATATGAAAATCGGCGACGTGCTGGTGCCAGCCGGTGCCTTCGACCGGCGGGCTGTTCGCCTTCACAAGTTGCGCGATCACACGGCCACCAGTGGCGTTGGCAACGCCCAGATCGCGGTAGAGAAAGAAATCCCGCAGGCCTTCGCCTACCCACGGCGTGTCACCCGGCTTGATGTGGGCGAACTCAGTGACGTTTGGCTTATCCAGCATCGAGCACACTCCCTGTTGCGTTCGAGAGCTGCTTCCGGCCTGTTTCCACCCAGGCGCATCCTGGTCTCCCTGGCAGGATGCGCCGCCGCAGCGTGGCATGGTGTGCACAGGGGAGCAACAGGTTTCTGACGAAACCAATGGAGGATGCATGTCCCTGCCGCTCGGCAACCTGCCCGACACGCGCTACCCCGATCCCCGCATCGAACGCCTGGACCCGCGTTTCCTCTACAAGCAGGGCAACGCGGCTATCGAGCGGATCGCCACCGGATTCCGTTGGGCAGAAGGCCCGGTGTTTTTCCGCGACGGCGGCTACCTGCTGTTCAGCGACATCCCCAACAACCGCATCATGCGCTGGCTGGAGGACGACGGACACCTCTCGGTCTTCCGCGCACCGTCCAACTATTCCAACGGCAACACGCGCGATCGCGAGGGACGCCTGACCACCTGCGAGCATGACGCACGCCGCGTCACCCGCACCGAACTGGATGGCCGCATCACCGTTCTGATCGATCGCTTCGAAGGCAAGCCTTTGAACGCGCCAAACGATGTCGTGGTGGCAGGCGACGGCGTGGTGTGGTTCACCGATCCAGGCTACGGTATCGACGGCCCCTATGAAGGCCACAAGGCCGAAGCGGAGCTGCCGCGCAACGTCTATCGCCTCGATCCCAACGGCACGGCAACCGTTGTGGCAGGCGATTTTGTCCGCCCGAACGGCCTGTGTTTCTCACCCGACGAGCGCCTACTGTACGTCGTGGACTCGGGCATCTCGCATGGCGGCCCGGCGCATATACGCGTGTTCGACGTCGACGGTCCCCGCCTGCGCAACGGCCGTGTCTTTGCCGAAGACTTTGCCCCCGGCATGACCGATGGCCTGCGCACGGATGTCGATGGCAATGTGTGGTGTTCGATGGGCTGGTCCGATCCCAATGAGGACGGCGTGCGCTGCTACGCGCCCAACGGTGACCTGATCGGCAAGGTGCATCTCCCGGAAGCCTGCGCCAATCTCTGCTTCGGCGGCCGCAAGAAGGATCGTCTCTTCATGTGTGCCAGCACATCTGTCTATGCGCTGTACGTGAACGCACAAGGTGCGATGGCACCGTGACGTCCGCCGTCACCGCTAGTCGAACCGCACATCGAAGATCTCGACATCGACCAGCGCAGGCCGCGCGATCACCGTGCCGTCCGGCTTGCTGGCCAGCGAGCGCCGAAGCGTCGGCAGGGTGATGCCGGAAAACGACTGATGCGCCCAGGCATACTGCACCACGCTCGCGCCCGCGGCAGTCCGGTATTCCAGCCGTCGCAGCAGCCCGACATTGTCGAAGCACAGGATCTGTTCGCGCGCACAGGTCACAACATCCGGCGGGAACTGAGCGCGAAGCCGACGCCAGACCTGCCCGCGCTCAAGCCAGACCGGAAGTTCCTCCACCTCCACACCCGGATGCAGCAGCACGAACGGCATTGTCATGCAGCTCCACAGCGACAGCCCACAGAAATACGCCAGATCAAGATCGTCCCAGGCCTGATGGTGACCCTCTCCAGGGAAGCGCTCGCCAGGCCGCCGGCGGCTGGCCACCACGCTTCCATCCAGGCGCCTGATCGTCACGAGATCGGGCGAGTACGTCGCGAATTGGTCGGCTTCAATGAAGCCGCTGAAATGCACGCACTGCGTCCGCACACTTCCCTCGGCAGCCATGTCCCGCAGGTCGCCGCGGCGGGCGATCAGCGAACCATCTATCGAGATGTGCGCGGCAAATCTGGTCAGTTCCCGCCACCGATCTACCCCCCCGCTGGCCGCGAGAGTGTCATCGAGCAATGCCATATCCTAGTCCCACTCAAAAAACGGCCGGCGAGGGGACCAAGACAATGGCTGTCCGAGGGCCGGTGTGCCCGTTAGCTTGTACTAGAAGCTGTTAGGGTCGTTTCCCCGCACTGGATGCGAGGAGTTGGCGGCAGGGTTATTTCAACACAGAGGCCACAGAGGCAGTCACGGAGTTACACAGAGGAACATTCTTGGTGCGCCTCGCGCATTTGGTGGCTGTGCAATTGCTTCCCCCAATGAACGGGCCGAAGGCCTACAAAATTCTTCTCTGCGTTCTCTGTGACTGCCTCTGTGACCTCTGTGTTGAAATAGGCCGGCCGCCAAACACCCAGGCCTCTCCGCCCAACGCCCAGGAGCGCAATCGCGTCAGGCGGCCATTGCGCCGCCAGCGCCCGCACCCCCATCCTGCCTGCACAACAGCGCGGAGGCAGCCCATGAAAATCACCAAGCTCATCCCCTGGCTGGTGAAAGCTGCCGGCACCTATTGGGGCGAGTATTTCTTCGTCGAGGTCCGCACCGACGAAGGCCTCTCCGGCTGGGGCGAGATCACCACCACGACAAAGATCGCCAATCGCGCCGTCGCCGGCATTATCCGCCAGCTCAACGACCTGCTGGTGGGAGAAGACCCCTCTCAGATCGAACGCCTCTGGCACAAGACGTTCCGCTCCTTCACCTACACCGGCTCCCGCGGCGCCACCACCAACGTGGTCAGCGGCATCGACATCGCGCTGTGGGACATCCGCGGCAAAGTCCTCAACCAGCCAATCTACGAACTGCTGGGCGGCAAGGTACGGGATGACATCCTGCTCTACACCCACCCCGACAGCCGCAACTTCACCACCGACGAAGGTGTCGTCCGCGAAATCCGCGCCATCGTCGACTCCGGCCACACCGCGCTGAAGTTCGACCCCTTCCCCCACCTCAACCGTATCGGCGCCGCCGACGACATCTATCTCGACGGCGGCATGAGCCGGCAGGGCGAGAACATCGCCGCGAAGCTCACCGCCCGTATTCGAGAGCTGACCGGCCCCGACATCGAGATCCTGATCGATGCGCACGGTCGCTTCGACGTTCCCACCGCGATCCGCCTCTGCCGACGCCTGGAGGACGCTGGCCAGATCGATTGGTTCGAGGAACCCGTACCGGTCGAGAGCTACCACGCCCTTCAGCAGGTCCGGGAGAAAGTGAGCGCCCGCATCAGCGTCGGCGAGCGTCTCCACACACGCTGGGAGATCCTGCCGATCCTGGAAAACCACCTGACCGACTACCTGATGCCCGATGTCACCTGGACCGGCGGCATCACCGAGCTGAAGAAGATCGCCACCCTCGCCGAGGCTTTCTACATCCCGGTGTCCCCGCACGACGCGAGCGGCCCGATCAACGTCGTCGCCGGTGCCCACGTGATGATGTCAACGCCCAACTTCTATCGGCTGGAAACCTCCCGCTGGGACCTCTCCAACTATAACGCCTTCATCACCGAGCCGCTCGACAACTCCCAGGGCCGCCTGAAGCTCCCCCGGAAGCCCGGCCTCGGCATCGAAATGAACATGGACTTCCTGCGCGCCAACACTCTCGACGGATTCGGCGGCACCTAAGGTGGCGTCGTCACGGCCGGCCTGTCATTGCCGACCTTGAGGCGGCCACCGGCCTTCGGCAGCCACGACCACACCATCGGCCCGTACCGCCGCACCGCCGCCAGTGCCGTAACCCCCAATCCCATCAGCGCCACGTAATGCGCCGGCCGCAGCCCAAATCGCAGCGTCTCGCTCGCCGCCAGCACGCGCCACGGATTGATGCCGGTCGCGATCGCGTACCATGCGAATTCGATCCATGCCGTCGCGACGGCCGCCACCACCGTCAGCCCCAGATGCACCACCACATTGCGCTGCCACGCCATCGGCACAGCGCGCCACAGCATCAGCCACACGAACAGGCCGGCGAAGAACACCGGCTCCGACACGTTGGCCTTCGACTGGATGAAGTAGTGCACCAGCGCGATCGCGCCGATGGCGTATATCGCCCAGTGGATACGCTTCCACCAGCGTCCCAGTCGCGCGATCCACCCATTGGTCGAGGTCGCCCCCAGCACCCCCAGCCCCACCAGCGCCACGAACCCGATCGTCAGGTAGAACCGGTGCACGATCTCTGACACCACAAACCCAAGCCGGAAATTCTGGTCCAGCGCATACAGAGTCAGATGCGCCAGCGCGTAAGCCAGCGCGGTCAGCCCCACCATCCGCCGCACCAGCAGCAGCCGGGGCCAGTTCAGCACCCGCGCCGCCGGCGTGATCGCCAGCGTGATCAGGATGGTGCGGATCGCCCAATCCCCGGTGCCATGGATCACGTCTGTCACAGGCCGGCTGCTCAACAGGCCGGCTGCCCACCAGTACGTCAGCACTGCGCCCGGAACGAAACTTGCGGCCAGCACCGCCGCCTTCAGCGGCAGGAACTTGCCGCGACGGTCGCGCCACGGAACAACGATCATCGCGTCGCTCCCAGCACCCGGTGCGTGTAGTCCGTTGGCACACGGAACAGCGCCGGGTCCTGCTGCGCGTACTGCACCTTGACCGCGCTCACCAGGGTCCGCCCCTGCGCGCTTGCCTGGAGCAGCACGCCGTCGCTCGTGATACACACGTCGGCTGGCTTACCGGTCCGGTCCGTTGTGTTCCACGCCACGCAACCGAACCCATCCACCACGGCCTCGCCGCGCCGGACAAACGCGCCGGCCGCGCCACTGCCGGGGACACCGGCCACTCCGGCCGGGGCTGCCATTTCGACCACTGACTTCTCCTGATCGTGCACCACGCTCATTCGTCTCGTCAGGTAGTCGATGATTACATATACGCCAGTGGTCGGCGGATCGATTCGCATGCTCTGCGCCGCGACCGACCATCGCACGCGCTGCTGGAGCACCTGCGTCCCGGCCGTCGCACGATAGATGACATCAACGTCATGCGTCGGCCGCAGCAGCGGTTCGTCGCCCAGAGCCGCACCCACCTGTGCAGCCAGCAGCAGCGCCGCGAAGGGCAGCAACAGCCGCCACATCGTGTCAGCGTCCCCCTAGCCGTCGTATCTCCTCGGCGACGTCTCCCGCATCGGCCTCGGCTGGAAATGCCGCGGGCGCGACAAGGGCACTCGCCAGCCGCGCCCTGTACTCATCGCGAGTCAGCTCCTCGGCACCGAACTGCGACAAATGCGACGTGATGAACTGCGTGTCGAGAAGCTGGTACCCGCCCAACCGTAGCCGCGCCACCAGGTGCACCAGCGCCACCTTCGAGGCATCGCGCGCGAAACTGAACATGCTCTCGCCAAAGAACACCCCGCCGATGGCGACGCCGTACAGCCCGCCAACCAGATGGCCGTCGATACGGCTCTCTACCGAGTGTGCGTATCCCTGTTGGTGCAATTCACCGAACAGCCGCTCGATCTGCGGGTTGATCCAGGTGTCCTCGCGCCCGGGGGCAGCAGTGGCGCAGCCTGCGATGGTGCCGGCGAAATCCTCGTCCACTGTGACAGTGAACGCATCGGAAAGCACGGTACGCGCCAGCCGCCGCGGCAGATGGAACCGGTCCAGCGGCAGGATGCCCCGCTTCTCCGGGTCCAGCCAGTACAGCCGGTCGCCGCGACGCGTCTCGGCCATGGGAAACAGCCCATGACGATAGGCCCGCAGCATCAAATCCGTGGTGATCTCAACCGTGCGCCGGGACATATCGCATACTGCGGCGGACCCTATGGCAAGGGGAAGGCCAGTTTGCTAGCTGAGCATCCGCCCGAGCGGCCGGCCCGCGAACAGGTGAACGTGGAAGTGCGGAACTTCCTGCCCGCTGTGCTCGCCCATGTTGGCGAGCAGCCGGTAACCCTGCGCCTCCAGCCCGAGGTCCTTCGCCACCTTGCCGACCGCGCGCATGAACCCGGCGATCTCGTCGGCAGAGGCGCTCGCGCTGAAGTCGGCAAACGACACGTAGCTGCCCTTCGGGATCAGGAGCACATGCGTGGGCGCCTGAGGATTGATGTCGTGGAACGCCAGCGCCCACTGATCCTCGTAGACCTTCTTGCAGGGGATCTCCCCGCGAAGGATGCGGGCGAAGATGTTGCCGGAATCGTAGGGTGGAAGGCCGCTGACAGCCATGGCGTTACTCCCTGCCTGAGGCCAAGGGGCTCTGCCCCTTGGAACCCCGCTAAGGGCGGAGCCCTTAGAACCCATTACAATTAGGATTCCAAAGGCT
>DATJJM010000237.1:0-2403 GCA_035492535.1 Acetobacteraceae bacterium
GGCGACGTGCCTGCGTCGCATCTGGAAGGTGCAGCGGTTCTCCTGGTGGATGACGACATTGCTGCATCGCTTCTTCGACCACACGCCGTTCGAGCAGCAGATGCAGGCGGCGGAGCTGGACTATGTGTTCAGCTCGCGCGCTGCATCGTTGGCATTGGCGGAGAACTATGTAGGGCTGCCGCTATAGGCCGCCGGTGACATCGATGGTCTGGCCGGTAACGTAGTCCGCATCCGACGAGGCGAGGAAGCAGATGACCTTCGCCTGGTCGGCTGCCTCCGCCATGCGGCGCAGGGGCACACGTTCGATTTCCGCGGCCTGGTCTTCCGGTGATTGCTGATTGAAGCGCGGCCGGATGCGTTCCGTCAGTGTGCGGCTTGGCGCGATGGCGTTGACGTTGATGTTGTAGGGGCCGAGTTCGAGCGACAGCTTGCGGGTCAGCGCGATGATGCCGCCTTTGGCCGCGGCATAGGCGCCGCTGGATGCGATACTGAGACCCCTGCCGGCGATGGAGGCGAGATTGACGATCTTGCCGCTCTTGCGCCGCTTCATCAGCGGGATGACGGCGTGGCAGAACAGGAACGTGCCGTCCAGATTAAAGGCGACCAGCTTCTGCCAGTCGCTGAGACTCAATTCATCCAGTGCGGCGCCGGGCTTTTCGATGATCGTGCTGCCGCCGACCGCGTTCACCAGGATGTCGATCGTGCCGTACTGCTTCGCAGCCCAGGCGACGACATCGGTTACCTGTGATTCGTCGAGTGCATTGGCGGGGCGGCCGATGGCGCGGCCACCGGACATGGTCATGGCCTCCATCGCCATCGCGAGGCGGCGTTCGTCGTTGTCCACGCCGACGATGACGGCGCCTTCTGCGGCCATGATGTCGGCGGTGGCGCGACCTATGCCGCTGCCGACTGCGGTGATCAACGCGACCTTGTCCTTGAAGCGCATGCTGTTTCCTCCCCTCTGGCACGTCATTCCATCGGGAAAGACGAGTCAACCTCTTCACGCTCAACGGATCCAGCTGCAGCGGGCCCCGGCGGAGTCACGGCTTCTCGCCTCCGCCGGTCGCTGCGGGTCAGTTCGACCCAACCAGCCAGCAGGGTGCTTGCGCGCGCGGCAAAATCCACGTCCAGCACGCGCGCACCACGGATCCGGTCGGTGCGGAAATGACGGTAATCGTCGCGCAGCTCACACCAGGCGCAGATCAAGGTAGCTTCGACGTGGTACTCCATCGCAACAGGGCAAATCGTTCGGGAGGTGGCTGTTCCTTTCTCGTCCACGTAATCGATCGACATTTTGTGCGCGTTGCGGATGGCGGCTCGCGTCTCTGACAGATCGACTGCGATGGGGGACGGCGCGCCACGTGTGGCGACATGGAACGGCGCCTCCAGCAATTGCGTGCGCAATACCTCCGGCATCGCTGCTGCCAGCTTGATCAGCACCTGTCGTGCGGCCGTCTCCAGTCCCGGGTCACCTGCTCGGCGCAGCAGTCGCAGGCCGACCGCGACCGCCTGCACCTCCTCCTCTGTCAGCATCAGCGGGGGGAGCTCGAATCCGCGCCGCAACACGTACCCTACCCCTGCCTCTCCATCGATCGGCACCCGGCGCGACTGCAGTGTGGCGATGTCGCGATAGACGGTGCGCGGCGTCACCTCCAGCTCAGCCGCGATAGCCGCCGCAGTAATCGGAGTGCGCGCCAGGCGCAGGATCTGGATGATGTCAAACAGCCGGTCCGCGCGGCGCATTTGATGCCCCCCGTGTCATTGCTGACAGAACGCTGTCAGCAGGCGGTTCCTATATCGTTCTCAGCGATCCGACCATGAAGGAGTGCTGTTATGACTACCGTTTATTTCCGTGATCTACCGCCCGAGAGCGCCTCTCCGGTCATATCAACGCGCCGGACGGAAGTCGCTCCCGAACCGAGCCGCGGAGGGCAAGATCCTGCCGGCAATTTATGGCTCGCGTGGCTGCGGGAGTGGCGGCGCCGTCATCGCTCTCGCACGTTACTCTCGGAGCTCAACGACCACATGCTGAAGGACATAGGCGTCACCTACGCTGAAGCCGAGCATGAGGCCAACAAACCGTTCTGGCTACCTTGACAAGCGCCAGATCGAGGCGGCAACCGGGATCGCCGGCGTAATCTCACGCCGGCGTGAACGGATGTAACCGCGCCGTCCGTATCGTCGGGTCACTGATTCAACCGCGCGGCTTGCGCCATCACCTCAACTGCTTCTGGCTGACGGGAACGCACTGTGACGCTGGTAGCGCCCGAATCCTCCCATGCGCGGAAGCGCTGCTTGATGCGGTCGGGCGGACCGACGAGCGACTTCATGTCCACCCATTCGTCGGGGACTGCTGCAATCGCTTCGTCTTTGCGATGCGCGAGATAGAGTTCCTGGATGCGT
>DATJJM010000238.1:0-8389 GCA_035492535.1 Acetobacteraceae bacterium
TGCCTGATCGCGCAGCGCGATCCGATCCAGACCGCCAAGCTGGTGGCTTCGATCGACGTCGTGTCCAACGGCCGCTTCGTGTTCGGGGTCGGCAATGGCTGGAACCAGGATGAGATGGAAAACCACGGCACGGTGTTCACCTCGCGCCACAAGCTGGCGCGCGAGCGGATCGAGGCGATGAAGGCGATCTGGACGCAGGACACCGCCGAATATCATGGCGAGTTCGTCAGCTTCGGCCCCATGCAGACCTGGCCCAAGCCGGTGCAGAAGCCGCATCCCCCCATCCTGGTTGGCGGCGCCTTCCCCTACAGCGCCCGCCGGGCGGTACGCTACGGCGATGGCTGGATGCCGCAGACCACGGCCGGGTCCCCCACGCCGCTGACCGAGCTGATTCCCCGCTTCCGCCAGATGGCGGCTGAAGCCGGACGAGATCCGATGGCGTTCGATATCTCGATCGGTGGCCAGGCCGAGGATCCCGAGTTGTTCAAGCGCTACCAGGACCTGAACGTGAATCGCATTTCCGTCAGCCTGCCCTCCGAGAAGGCGGATACGATCCTGCCTGTCCTGGACCGCTGGGCTGCAATCATGCGCGCAGTGAACGGATAGCCCTGTCAGGTTCGCCTGATTGCAGACCACACCCGGAACGGCGTCGCCGGACCATCAAGCTGCGTCACCCCGAACGGTGCCAGCGCATCGAGCACTGCATTCGTAATCGCCGGCAGCATCGCCACAGCACCAGCCTCGCCGCACCCCTTCACGCCCAGCGGATTGGTCGTGCATCGCGTGTTGTTGAACTCCAGGTGGAACGACGGCAGATCGTCCGCCCGCGGCATCGCGTAATCCATGAAAGATCCAGCCAGTAGCTGCCCCGATTCCGCATCGTAAGCGGCGTGCTCAAGCAGCGCCTGCCCTACGCCTTGCGCGATGGCCCCATGCGCCTGCCCCGCGACAACCATCGGATTGACCAGCACGCCGTAATCATCCACCGCCGTCAGCTTCACCAGCGATACGGCACCGGTCTCGCGATCGATCTCCACCTCTACCACATGCGTGCCGTTGGGGAACGTCATGTGCTCGCGCGTCCACGCATGGTACGTATCGAGCGGCGCCTTCGCCGCCACATCCAGCAGCGACACCGTTCGGTCCGTGCCGACCACCGTAAAGTGCCCATCGGCGAACGTGACGTCGGCCTCCGCCGCCTCCAGCATCTCGGCCGCTGCGATCCGCCCCTTCTCGACGATGGTTTCCGAAGCGCGCCAGATCGCCGTCCCGCCCATATACGTCGCACGGGAACTGCCATGGCCACCGCCCATCGGGATCAGATCGGTGTCCCCTTGGCGCAGCCGGATCAGCTCATTCGGAATCCCCAGGCGATCAGCCAGGATCTGCGGAAACGTGGTCTCATGTCCCTGGCCGATCGTCTGCGTCCCGGTGATCAGCGACACGGTCCCATCCGGCTCGAACCGGATATCGACATTTTCGTGCGGCGACCCTCCGGTCCCCTTGATGTGGTACGCAAGCCCGAGCCCGCGCAGCATGCCGCGCGCCTCGCTCTCCGCCCGCCGTGCCGCAAACCCCTGATAGTCCGCTGCCTGCAACGCGCTATCGAATGTGTGGGCGAAATCCCCACTATCCACCGAAAACCCAAGCGCATTGACCATCGGCGCCTGCGCCATATTGCGTTGCCGCAGCTCCATCCGATCGAACCCGCACTGCCGCGCCGCGGCATCGATCAGCCGCTCCATGATATTCGCCGACTCGGCAAACCCCGGCCCGCGGGTTACCCCGATCGGGACCATATTGCTGAGCACCGTGACAACGTGCAGCGCGATCGCAGGAACCTGATAGATGGTGCCCTGGAGATGCACATACTGATTGGTCTGCACTGCGCCGGCACCGCCCGCCATGTAGGCCCCGATATTCGCCACGCTGTGCACCCGCAGCGCGAGAAATTTCCCCTCCGCATCCAGCGCCAGCGACGACTCTGCCTGATGGTCACGGGCCTGATGATCGGAAACAAACCCCTCGCTCCGCGTCGCGATCCACTTCACTGGCCGGCCGACTCGCTTCGCCGCCCACAGGATCAGGGCATGCTCGGCATAGGTGAAGTTCTTCGCACCAAACCCGCCGCCAACGTCTGGTGCGATGAAGCGCACGTTTGCGGGAGGCGCGCCAAGATGCCGCGCCGTCGCATCGCGATTGCCGTGAATGTTCTGGCTGGAAACATGCAGGGTATATCGTCCGTCAGCGAATGAGCCGATCGCCCCCCGAGGCTCCATCGGATTGGTGACGATCCGGTGGTTCCCCACGTCCAACGTCACCACATGCGCCGCCGAAGCGAATGCCTCATCAACCCCGGCGGCATCGCCCCAGTTCCAGTCCATGCAGACATTCCCCGGCACGTCGTCCGCAATCACCGGTGCCGCAGCCACCCCCGTGATCGCCGGCAGCGGCTCATAATCAACGACCACCGCCTCAGCCGCATCCAGCGCCAGCGCCCTTGTCTCGGCCACGATCACCGCAACAGGCTCACCGACATGACGCACCTTGCCGGTAGCCAGCAACGGCTGCGGCCCGAAGGTCAGCTTCTCCCCTGTTTGCACATTGGTATCCGCCGTTGGCTGCATCGGCTGCAGACCATCGGCCTGCGCATCCTCGCTCGTCAGCACCGCCAGTACGCCAGCCATCGCCAGCGCCGCCGCCGCATCGACACGCCGGATCAACGCATGCGCGTGGGGTGACCGCAGCACCACGGCATGCGCCAGCCGATCGAAGCGCAGATCGTCCAGGTAGCTTCCGTGCCCGGTGGTGAATCGGGCATCCTCTCGCCGCCGGGGTGTATCGCCGATCACAGAAAGTACCGTCATTGAGCGCCTCGCAGCGGGATACCGAATCATCTACGGTGATCGAATGGGCCTCGTGCCGCAAGGTCGCTCCATGACCTTTGCTCATGTGACGGCTGATATATGATCCGTTGTGGCGCCGCCTGCGGCCAACCATCCTGAGCAGGCAAAGGGACCAGACACCATGACCGCCAAACGCCAATTGCATCTCGGCGCTTTCATGCGCCCCACAACGATCCACACGGCGTCCTGGCGCTATCCCGGCGCCTATCCCGACGCCAACTTCAACCTGTCTCACCTGAAACGATTCATCCAGACGCTGGAACGCGGCAAGTTCGACGCGTTCTTCATGGCCGACCACCTGGCCGTGCTGAACATGCCCATGAACGCGCTGAGGCGCAGCCACACTGTCACGTCGTTCGAACCCTTCACCCTGTTGTCCGCCCTCGCCATGGTGACAGACCACATCGGCCTGATCGCCACGGGCTCGACTTCCTTCGAGGCGCCCTTCCACGTCGCCCGCCGCTTCGCCTCACTCGACCACATCAGCGGAGGACGCGCGGCCTGGAACATCGTCACGACATCCAACCCGGACGCTGCACTGAACTTCGGCTTCGAGGAGGCGCTGGACCACGACGAACGTTACCGCCGCGCCCGCGAGTTCTATGATGTCGTCACCGGCCTCTGGGACAGCTGGGCCGAGGACGCCTTCACCCGCAACGTCGAAACCGGCGAATTCTTTGACCCGGCGCGCATGCACACGCTCAACCACAAGGGCGAATTCTACAACGTCCGCGGCCCGCTCCACATTGCGCGCCCCATCCAGGGCTGGCCGGTGATCGTGCAGGCGGGCGGCTCCGACGTCGGGCGGCAGCTGGCGGCCGAAACCGCCGAGGCCGTGTTCGCCGGCGCCGGCGACATCGAGGGCGGGCGCGCCCTCTATGCCGACATCAAAGGCCGCATGGGAAAAATCGGCCGCAACCCCGACCACCTGAAGATCCTCCCCGGGGCTTTCGTTGTCATCGGCGACTCTCTCGACGAAGCCCGCGAGAAGCGTGCGAAGCTCGACAGCCTGGTACACTACGACAGCGCGATCGCATCGCTGTCGATCGCGCTCGGCACAGACGCATCGAAATTCGATCCCGACGCCCCGCTGCCGGAAATCCCCGAGTCCAACGCCAGCAAGAGTGGCCGCGAACGCGCCATCAATCTTGGCAAGCGCGACAACCTGACCGTGCGCCAGCTCGCCCAGCGCATGGGCGGCTACTCCGGGCCCGCCCTGCTCGGCACGCCCGCGATGATCGCCGATCAGATGGAAGAGTGGCTCACGACCAACGCCTGCGACGGCTTCAACATCATGTTCCCGTTCCTGCCCGCTGGCCTCGACGACTTCGTCGATCGCGTGGTGCCGGAACTGCAGCGCCGCGGCATCTACCGCAAAGAGTACACGGGCAAGACGCTGCGCGAGAATCTGGGTCTTCCGCGACCAAAGAACCGCTTCTTCGCTTGACTTTCGCGGCGGGCGCACCGCAGGCTCGCGTCGAGGCAAACGTCTAATTACGCCGCCACAAGAATGCGGTTGGGCTACAGATGTACAGCTATATTTTGCGTCGTCTCGCTTTCGGTGCGGTCACGATACTCGGCGTGTCGATCGTCGTGTTCTTTGTGTTGCGCGTCCTACCCGGCGATCCGCTGGTTGCGATCTTCGGACCAGAAGGCTTCACCAAGCTGACGCCAGAAGCACGCGCCAGCTACATGGCGCAGCTTGGCCTGAGCGATCCGCTGATCGTGCAATACCTGCGCTGGATGCGCGACATCCTGACCGGGAGCATGGGGCACTCGTTCTTCCGTTCAGAGAGCGTCGCCGACATGATCATGCGGCGTGGGCCCCTTACCGGCGAGATCGCCGCCATCTCGGTCGTGCTGTCGTGGTTCGTCGGCATCCCTGTCGCCATCATCAGCGCGCTGCGGCCGAACAGCTTCGGCGACAATATTTCGCGTTTCCTCAGCATCCTGTTCCTCGCGGTGCCGGGCTTCTGGCTGGCGATGCTGATCGTGCTGGGGCTGTTGTTCGGGTTCGGCTATCGCGCGCCGCTCGCCAACGTCCCGTTCTTCACCGATCCCTGGGCCAACCTGCAGATTGTCGTCGGCCCCGCGCTGGTGCTGGGCCTCGGCCAGGCCGCGTATATCGCGCGGATGGCTCGCTCCAGTCTGCTCGAGGTTGTGCGCGAGGACTACGTGCGCACGGCGCGCGCGAAGGGACTCAACGGGCGCCTCGTGATTGCGCTCCATGCGCTGCCCAATGCATTGCTCCCAGTGGTGACGCTGTCCGGCATCCTGCTCGGCTTCGTGCTGGCTGGTTCCATTCCCGTGGAGCGGGCGTTCGGCACGCCGGGCCTCGGCTATGCCATGTACACGGCAGTCAGCGAGCGCGACATCTTCGTCATGCAGAACCTGGTGTTCCTGTATTCGGTCGTGTTCGTCCTGCTGAACATCGGCGTCGACCTCACCTCTGCCTGGCTCGATCCAAGGATCCGCTACCGATGAGCATCACCCAACCCGACGCCGCATTGCCCGTCGCAGCCGTTCGCGCGCCCCAACAATCGTTGTTGCGTCGTGTCTTGCAAGGCGCGGGTATCTTCGCGCGGCGTTCGCCGATGTCGGCATTCTGGGGCTGCGTCGCCGCCGCCATCATCGTGATGGCGATCGCCGCGCCGCTGCTGGCGCCCAAGGATCCGACGCGTGCCGACTTCCGTCACATGACGAAGCCGCCCTCTGCGCTGAACTACTTCGGCACCGACCAGATCGGCCGCGATACGCTGAGCCGGGTGATCTATGGCAGCCGCGCGTCGCTGACCGTCGCTGCGGGAGCCGTGCTGCTGGGCACGACGCTGGGCGCGCTGTGGGGCCTGGCCAGCGGCTATTTCGGTGGACGCTTCGACATCATCAGCCAGCGCATCATCGAGTTCCTGCAATCGTTCCCTGATCTGATCCTGGCGATGGCGATAGCGATGGCGCTCGGCGCCGGCATGGGCACCGTGATCGTCGCCATCGCCGTCACGCGAATACCTTTCGGCGGCCGCGTCATTCGTGCGGTCGTGCTGTCGCTGAAAGAGCTGTCCTATGTCGAGGCCGCCCGAGGTCTCGGCGCTTCGCATATGCGCATGATGGCACGGCACATCCTGCCGCAATGCATTGCGCCATACCTGATCCTGGCGACAACGCATCTCGGCGTGGCGATCATCATCGAGGCGGCATTGGGGTTTCTTGGCGTCGGCATTCCACCGCCAACCCCAACCTGGGGAAACATGCTGGCTGACTCATTGAACGCAGGTCTGGTGCCGCCCTGGTGGCTCGTGCTGTTCCCCGGCACCGCGATCACGCTGACGGTGCTGGCGTTCAATCTGCTGGGCGACGGTATCCGCGACGCGCTGGATCCCCGGCTACGAGGCGCGGTTTAACCGATCCTTGCGTCGCGTGACGTGGTACCTGGCGGCGCCGGATTTCAACAAGCGACGTCGTCAGATGGAGGCCCATCTCTTCGGCCAGAAGTAACGATGGTCGGCGCGTAGAGCGGAAGCCTTCGCACTTTCGCTCTACGCTGCAGCCGCGCTCGCCAACGGAAACCGCACGCCACCATCGTGCAAATGACACGCGGTCCAATGCCCCGGCACGACCTCCTGCAACGCCGGCACATCATGCCGGCACCGCGCCATCACATAGGGGCACCGCGCATGGAAGTGGCAGCCTGATGGCGGATTGATCGGACTTGGGACATCGCCGGTGAGAATGACGCGCTTGCGACGGCGAGCGCTCGCCTTCGGTATCGGCACAGCCGACAGCAACGCCTCAGTGTACGGATGCAGTGGCATCTCGAACAGGCTGGCCTTGTCGGTGGTTTCGACGATGCGCCCCAGATACATGACCGCGACACGGTGGCTGATGTGCTCGACCACCGCCAGATCGTGCGCCACAAACAGGAACGACAGCTTGAACTCGTCCTGTAGATCCATCAGCAGGTTGATGATCTGCGCCTGGATAGAGACGTCGAGCGCGGACACCGGTTCATCGCCAACGATCAGCTCCGGCCCGAGTGCCAGCGCACGTGCAATACCGATGCGCTGTCGCTGGCCACCGGAAAACATGTGCGGGAACGACTTCATGTGCTCTGGCCGCAGGCCAACACGCTCGAACAGATTCTCCACGCGATCCTGGCGCTCCGACGCCGTGCCCGAGCGGTGGATGATCAGCGGCTCCTCGACGATATCGCCGGCCGTCATCCGTGGATTGAGCGATGCATACGGATCCTGATAGATCATCTGCATGTGCTCCCGGTACGGGAACATCTCGACCGAATCGAAACCGGTGATGTCCGTGCCGTGAATCCTGATCCGCCCCTCGGTCGGTTCCAGCAGCTTCAGCAGTGTCCGCCCGACCGTCGATTTGCCGCAGCCGCTTTCACCCACCAGTCCCAGCGTCTCGCCACGTTCGATGCGAAACGAAACGCCGTCCACCGCGTAGACATGACCGGAGATACGAGAAAACACGCCCTTGTAGATCGGGAAATGCTTCTTCAGGTTCTCTACCTCAAGCAGCGGCGCGTTGCTCATAGCGCGCTCCCCGCATTCCAGCACGCGACCAGATGGCCCGATCGATGCTCTTCCAATACCGGGACAAACGCCCGGCACTGATCGGTCGCCAGCGCGCAACGCGGCGCGAAGCTGCAGCCTTTCGGCAAATTGAACAGCGAAGGCACCATGCCCTTGATCTCGTTCAGCCGCGAACGCCCGGGTACCGTCTTTGCAGCAAGATCGAGGCTCGGAATCGAACCAAGCAGCCCACGTGTATACGGATGCGCCGGGCGCTCGAACAGATCGTCGACATTCGCCTCTTCCACCTTGCGGCCCGCATACATCACCACGACGCGATCGGCGTTCTCGGCCACCACACCCATGTCATGAGTGATCAGGATGATCGCCGTTCCCAGCGTGTCCCGTAGCTCGCGCATCAGATCGAGGATCTGCGCCTGGATCGTGACATCCAGCGCGGTTGTCGGTTCGTCGGCGATCAGCACCTTTGGGTTGCATGACAGCGCCATCGCGATCATCACCCGCTGCCGCATGCCACCCGAAAGCTGATGTGGATACGCATAGGCGCGGCGCTCTGGTTCCGGAATATGCACACGCCGCAGCATGTCGATCGCACGATCCATCGCCTCGCGGCGCGGCAGTTTCTGGTGCAGCGCGATCGCCTCGCTGATCTGCCGGCCGACCGTCAGCAACGGATTGAGCGACGTCATCGGCTCCTGGAAGATCATGGAGATCCGGTTGCCGCGAATGTCCTCCATCTGGCTCTCGGAAAGCGAGAGCAGGTCGACGCCGTCGAAGCGGATCGTGCCATCGACAATGCGTCCCGGCGGACTCGACACAAGGCGCAGGATTGAAAGCGCCGTGACGCTCTTGCCACAGCCTGATTCACCAACAACGCCGAGTGTCTCGCCGGCGCGCAGCGAATAAGACACACCATCCACCGCGCGCACGACGCCG
>DATJJM010000239.1:0-55135 GCA_035492535.1 Acetobacteraceae bacterium
AAGGTTACGCGGAAACCGCGGTCCTGGTCGATGCCGACGGCGTCCGCCAGGCTGTATTGCGAGGCGATCGCGCCGGCAGCCATTCGCTGGATAGCGCATTCGACAAGGCCTACACCTCTGCCACGTTCAAGAGTGACACCATGGCTTTGGTTGAACGCGCGAAGTCAGCGCCTGGCTTTTCCAACCTGTTCACCCAATTGCCGCATCTGATCCTGATTGGCGGCGGTGTCGTCATCAAGTCAGGTGACGAAGTGATTGGCGCGATCGGTGCCGGCGGCGCGCCCGGCGGCGATCTCGACGAGGCCTGCGCCCGTGCCGGCGTCGACAAGATCCGCGACCAGCTCAAATAGACGATCGTCAATACGACTTCGGCAGGTCGAGCACGCGTTCGGCCAGGTAACTGAGGATCAACTGCGGACTGACCGGCGCAATCCGCGGGATCAATGATTCGCGCAAGTAACGTTCCACATGGTATTCCTGCGCGTATCCCATCCCGCCATGCGTCATCACCGCCTGTTCGCAGGCCCGGAACCCGGCTTCGCCCGCCAGGTACTTCGCCGCGTTCGCTTCCGCCCCGCACGGGCGTCCCGTGTCGTACAGCCACGCGGCCTTCATCACCATCAGGTTGGCCGCCTCCAGCTCCGCCCAGCACTTTGCCAGCGGGTGCTGTATCCCCTGGTTCTGCCCGATGGGGCGCCCGAACACCACACGTTCCCGCGCGTAGCGCGACGCGCGCTCGATCGCGATGCGACCGATACCGATTGCTTCCGCCGCCACCAGCACACGCTCCGGGTTCAGCCCGTGCAGCAAGGTCCGGAACCCCTCCCCTTCCTCGCCGATGCGGTCCTCTTCCGACACCTCCATGTCCTCGAAGAACACCATGTTCGAGTCCACCGCGTGCCGCCCCATCTTGTGGATCAGCCTCACCTCGGCATGCTCGCGATCGAGCGTCGTGTAGAACAGCGTCAACCCGTGGCTATGCCGCTGTACCCGATCCAACGGCGTGGTGCGCGCCAGCAGCAGGATCTTCGTCGCTTCCTGCGCCGTGGAAGTCCAGATCTTCGTCCCGTTCACCACATAGCGATCGCCACGCTTTTCGGCGCGCGTGGTGATCTGCGTGGTATTCAGCCCCGCATTCGGCTCGGTCACGCCGAAGCAAGCCTTGTCGGCGCCCGCGATGATCGGCGGCAACATGCGCCGCTTCTGCGCCTCGGTGCCGAACACCACCACCGGATTGAGCCCGAACACATTGATATGGATCGCCGAGGCGCCCGACATGCAGGCCCCGGACTCCGCCACCGCCTGCATCACGATCGCGGCTTCGGTGATGCCAAGCCCCGCACCGCCGAACTCCTCCGGCATCGAAACCCCCAGCCAGTTGCCCTCCGCCATCGCGCCGAAGAAGGCATCGGGGAACGTCGCGGTGCGATCGCGCTCCAGCCAATAGGCATCGTCGAAGCGCGCGCACAGCCGCAGCACCTCGTCGCGGATCTGCTGCTGCGCGTCGGTCAAGGCGAAGTCCATGAGAGCAGACCTTTCAGACAGGGGCTGGCTGGGCCATATTTGTCCCACGAACACTCGTGCCCGTGTAGGGCAGCCAAGAGCGACAGTCACTTCTGGCCGGAATAGCACCATGTATAGCCAGGCCCTCAACGCTCCTACCGGACCGGTCGACACCAGCGAAGCCGCCGCGCGCTTCCAGGCCCGCATCGACGCCGAAGAACGCATCGAGCCGAACGACGCAATGCCCGACGCCTATCGCCGCACCCTGGTCCGCCAGATCAGCCAGCACGCGCATTCGGAAATCGTCGGCATGCTGCCGGAGGGCAACTGGATCACCCGCGCCCCCACGCTGCGCCGCAAGGCAGCCCTGCTTGCCAAGGTGCAGGACGAAGGCGGCCACGGCCTCTACCTCTACGCTGCGGCTGAAACCCTCGGTGTGTCGCGCGAGGAACTGGTCGAACAGCTGCTGACCGGCCGCGCCAAATATTCCTCCATCTTCAACTATCCCACACTGACCTGGGCCGATATCGGCGCCATCGGCTGGCTGGTGGACGGCGCGGCGATCATGAACCAGATCCCGCTGTGCCGCTGCTCCTACGGCCCCTACGCCCGCGCGATGATCCGCATCTGCAAGGAAGAGTCCTTCCACCAGCGCCAGGGCTTCGAGATCATGACCACCCTCGCCCACGGCAGCGAGGATCAGCGCGCCATGGCACAGGACGCACTGAACCGCTGGTGGTGGCCGAGCCTGATGATGTTCGGCCCGCCCGACTCGCAGTCGCAGCACTCCGACGCATCCATGCGCTGGAAGATCAAGCGCTTCACCAACGACTCGCTGCGCCAGAAATTCGTCGATGCGACGGTGCCGCAGGGCCACTACCTCAGCCTCACCTTCCCCGACCCAGACCTGCACTTCAACGACGCCACCGGCCACTGGGACTTCGGCACGATCGACTGGGATGAGTTCCGCCGCGTCCTCGCCGGCGACGGCCCATGCAACCGCGAACGCCTCGCTGCGCGCCACCGCGCGCATGAGGATGGCGCCTGGGTGCGCGAAGCTGCCCTCGCCTACGCTGCCAAGCAGCGCGCCACCCCACTGCGTGAAGCCGCCGAATGACCGAACCAGCCACCCCGCTCTGGGAGGTCTTCATCCGCGCCCGCACCGGCCTTGCGCATCGCCATGTCGGTTCGGTGCACGCCGCCGATGCGACGCTGGCATTGCAGGCGGCGCGCGACGTCTATACGCGCCGCGGTGAGGGGCTTTCCATCTGGGTCGTCCCATCGAACGTCATCACCGCGTCCGATCCATCCGACAAGGACATGATGTTCGAGCCCACCGCCTCTAAAATCTATCGCCACCCGACCTTCTACGAAGTGCCCGACGAAGTGGACAACATGTAATCCGCGGTGCACGCTGCGATTCAAAGAAGCAGCACACCGGCCAGCAGGGAAGAAACACGATGAACGCACCGGTCAATTTCGACCCGCGTGAGGACGCTGCATCGCTCCCGCTCGACAGGATCGACGTTAGTCAGCCGCGCCTGTACCAGGACGATATCTGGCACCCGTATTTCGAGCGCCTGCGCCGCGACGATCCCGTGCATTGGTGCGAAGGCAGTGTGTACGGTGACTATTGGTCGGTGACGAAATACCGCGACATCATGGCGGTGGACACCAATCAGCACGTGTTTTCCTCCGACGCGCTGATGGGCGGCATCGTGCTGCGCGACGCGCCGATGGATTACCGCCGCCCCAGCTTCATTTCGATGGATCAACCGAAGCATGACGAACAGCGCAAGGTCGTCTCGCCTGTGGTCGCACCATCGAATCTTCAGCGCCTGTCCGGGACGATTCGAGAACGCACGCAGCGCGTGCTGGACGAACTTCCACGCGGCGAACCGTTCGACTTTGTCGATCGCGTTTCGGTCGAGCTCACCACGCAGATGCTCGCCACATTGTTCGATTTTCCGTTCGAGGAGCGCCGCAAACTCACCTACTGGTCCAATGTCGCCACCGTGAATACGCGCGCCGGCACCGAGATCGACTCCGATGAAAAGCGCGATGCCGTTCTCCAGCAGATGATGGAGGAATTTACCGCGCTGTGGCATGAACGCGCCGCGCTGCCGCCGCGACCCGATTTGATTTCCATGCTGGCGCACGGTGAGGCAACGCGCGATCTGCCATCGCGTCCGGCAGAATTCATGGGCAATACGCTGCTGCTGCTGGTCGGCGGCAACGACACGACGCGCAATTCCATGTCAGGCGGGTTGTGGGCCTTGCACAATGATCCCGATCAGTACCGCAAGCTGATTGCCAATCCCGAGCTGATCACCAGTGCAGTGCCGGAGATCATCCGCTGGGTCTCGCCGGTGATCCACATGCGCCGCACCGCGCTGAGTGACACCGAGCTCGGCGGCAAGCGTATCCGCAAGGGTGAGAAGGTCGCCATGTGGTACATCTCAGGCAATCGCGATGAGGAAGGCATCGAGCGCGCCAACGAGTTCCTGATCGACCGTGCGCGCCCGCGCCAGCATCTTTCCTTCGGCTTCGGCATTCATCGCTGTGTTGGCAACCGGCTGGCCGAGCTCCAGCTCACCATCCTGTTGGAAGAGATGCTCAAGCGTTTCCCGATGATCGAGGTACTGGAACCGCCAACGCGCGCCTACTCCAATCTGCTGCGCAGCATCTCGTCGATGAAGGTGCGCATCCCGGTGCACTGATACCAAAGCGTTGGGTCCGTGCTAGTCTCGTGCCCATGGCCACGACATCGATCACCGTCGAGGAAACGCCGCTCGTCCGCCAGGTTCTGTATCGGGCCGACGATGCGCTGATCCTCGGCCATCGGCTGTCTGAATGGACCGGCCACGCACCGATATTGGAGGAGGAACTGGCCCTCGCCAACATCGCGCTCGATCTGATCGGCCAGGCCCGGCTGCTGTACGCTTATGCAGGTGAGCTCACCGGTCACGGCGAGGATCAGCTTGCCTATCTGCGCGACGCACCGGCGTGGCGGAACTGCCTGCTGGTCGAGCTGCCGAACGGAGACTTCGCTTTCACCATCACACGACTGTTGCTGTTCGCTGCCTTTGCCGATCCGTTCTGGCGCACGGCCACGGCATCGTCCGACAGCACGTTCGCCGCGGTCGCCGCGAAGGCGGAAAAGGAAACCGCCTATCATCTGCGCCATGCGGCGGAATGGCTGATCCGCCTTGGCGATGGCACCGAGGAGAGCCATCGTCGCGCTCAGACCGCGGTCGATGACCTGTGGCCCTATACCGGCGAACTGTTCGCTGCTGTCGAGGGCAACGCGATGCCGAGCCCCGCATCCCTTCACGGTGTGTGGAAAGAGACTGTCGATTCGGCATTGTCTCGCGCCACACTGGCGCGCCCCCAGGATGGCTGGATGCAATCGGGCGGCCGCGCCGGCCGCCATACCGAACATCTCGGCCATCTGCTGGCCGAGCTTCAGTATCTACAGCGCACCTATCCCGGTGCCACATGGTAGCGGCGGCAAGCTTACGCGAACGCGCGCTCGCCGCGTTACAGGACGTCTGCGATCCGGAGATCCCCGTGCTCACCATCAGTGATCTCGGCATCCTGCGCCACGTGTCGGTCAGCGGCGATACGGTGGATGTGACAATCACGCCCACCTACAGCGGCTGCCCGGCGATGACCATGATCACGCTCGACATTGAAACGGCCCTGTCCCGCGCCGGCATCAACGCACGCGTGCACACCTGCCTGTCGCCAGCCTGGACCACCGATTGGCTCACGGACGCCGCGCGCGAAAAACTCGCCGCCTACGGCATCGCACCGCCGCCACACACCTCATCGCGCCGGGCGTTGTTCAGTGCCGCGCAACTCGCCTGTCCGCACTGCGGCAGTGCGGATACCGAGCAGCTCAGCGAATTTGGCTCCACCGCCTGCAAATCGCTGCATCGCTGCCGCGCCTGCCGCGAACCGTTCGATGCTTTCAAATGCCATTGAGGGAGAACGCCATGCCACGCCAAGCCATCGTCACCGACAAGGCACCGCAGCCCGGTGGCCATTTCGCCCAGGCCATCGCTGTCGAGGCAACCGGTCGCCTGGTGTTCATCTCCGGCATGGTCGCACAGCGGGCTGACGGCACCATCGCAGGCGTCGGCGATATCGAAGCGCAGACACGCCAGGTCTGCGAGAACGTGAAGGCTGCGGTGGAAGCCGCCGGCGGCACCTTGGCCAATGTCTGCCGCGTCGATGTCTATGTGCGCAACATGGAGAACCTGGCGCCGATCCATAAGGTGCGACGGGAATATTTCCCCGCACCGCCGCCGGCGTCCACGCTTGTCGAAGTCAGCAAGTTCACCCATCCTGACTACCTGATCGAGATGAGTGCGATCGCCGTGATCTGATTGGGAGATTCGTCTATGACCAGCCTGCGTGGCAATCAGGGCCCGCGCTACAAGCCCGCTGCCGATCAGTCGGCGCCCTACGACACGATCACCGTCGACAGGCTGACGCCGATCATCGGCGCGGAGATCGGCGGCGTCGATCTGTCGCAGCCGCTCGGCAACCAGACCTTCGAGGAAATCCACCGCGCGCTCGCCGAAAATTCCGTAATCTTCTTCCGCGACCAGCAAATCAGCGAGGACCAGCATCTCGATTTCGGCCGGCGTTTCGGCAAGCTGCACCTCCATCCCGCCGCGCCGCACGCCCCAGGCCACCCTGAGCTGATGATCATTCATGCCGACAAGGACTCGCCCCGCGCCAACGGGGAGGGCTGGCACAGCGACGTGTCCTGCGATACGGAACCGCCGATGGGCAGCATTCTGTATATACGTAACTGCCCGCCGCGCGGCGGCGACACGCTGTTCGCCTCGATGTACGCTGCATACGAAGCACTGTCTGACCGCATGAAAGCGTATCTGGATGGCCTGACTGCGATCCATGATGGGGAGGAAGCCTATCGCGGCACCTATGCGAATTATGGCGTCGCCGATAAAGCCACCTACCCACGCGCCGAGCACCCGATCGTCCGCACCCATCCGGTCACCGGCAAGAAGGCGCTCTACGTCAACCGCGGGTTCACCAAGCGCATCGTCGGCGTCCCGCGCGACGAAAGCGGCGCGATCCTGCACTATCTGTGGGACCACGCGGAGAATGAGCTGTTCCAGTGCCGCTTCCGCTGGCGCGAGAACTCCATCGCCTTCTGGGACAATCGCTGCGTGCAGCATCGCGCCATGTGGGACTACTGGCCGCACACCCGTTCCGGCCATCGCGTCACCGTCCAGGGCGATCGGCCGGTGTAATGGCAAACGCAGCCACATCCCCGCTCGGGGTCTATCTGGAACACCTGGAAAAGGGTGAACTCGCCTACCAGTTCAGCCCCGACGCCAACGCCGCCGTGTTCTACCCACGCATCATCTGTCCCTACACCGGGAAGGACAACCTGGAGTGGCGGATCAGCAAGGGCCTGGGCACGGTGCATGCCACCACGGCCGTGTATCCACAAAAGGGGGATCCCTACAACGTCGTGCTGATCGACATGGATGAAGGCTTCCGCCTGATGAGCCGCGTGGAGGACACCCCGCCGCTCGAGGTGCGCATCGGCATGCGGGTGAAATTCCGGGTCCATCCGGCCGAGGGTGACGAACCACCCTACCCCGTCTTCACCCGCGCCGGAACCGCACCATGAACGGCCTCGTCCGCGGCAGCGCCGCCATTGTGGGTGCCGCCGAATCCGATATCGGCGCGGTCGCCACCAACATGAGCCCACTCGACCTGATGGCACAGGGCATCCATCGCGCGCTCGCCGATTGCGGGCTGACGCTGAAGGATGTGGACGGTCTCTGGTGCGCCACGACGCAGGCCCGCACCTCGGCCATGTCACTCTGCGAGTATCTACGCCTGCCGAACGCCTACACCGACTCCACCATCGTCGGCGGTTCGTCGTTCGAGGTGCATGTCGCGCACGCCCAGGCCGCGCTGGCCGCCGGCCTGTGTTCTGTCGCGGTGATTGCGTATGGCAGCACACAGCGCACCGTTGGCCGTCGCGCCGCCTCGGCGCGCGAGTACAATCCGTATGAGACGCCGTTCCGCCCGTTCCTGCCCTCCACCGCCTACGCGCTCGCCGCATCGCGCCACATGCACGAATTCGGCACCACGCGCGAACAGCTCGCCGAGGTGGCGGTCGCCGCGCGCGAATGGGCGCTACTGAACCCCGTAGCGTGGGAGAAGAAGCCGCTCACCATCGAAGATGTCCTGAACGCGCGTCCGATCGCCCATCCGTTCACCGTGCGTGACATCTGCCTGGTCACCGATGGCGGCGGCGCCATCGTGATGATGTCAGCCGAGCGCGCGCGCAGCCTGGCCAAGCCGCCGGTCTATGTCCTGGGCTGCGGTCAGGCCATCACGCATGCCTCGATCTCGTCGATGCCCAACCTCACCGTGACCGGGGCGCGCGAGTCTGGCGCGGCGGCTTACAGGATGGCCCGGATGCGCGAAAGCGACATCGATGTGTTGGAACTGTACGATGCGTTCACCATCAATACCGTGCTGTTCCTGGAGGATCTCGGATTCTGCGCCAAGGGCGAAGGTGGCCGCTTCGTCAGTGGCGGACGCATCGGCCCGAAAGGCAGCCTGCCGGTGAACACCAACGGCGGCGGCCTGTCCTACTGCCATCCCGGCATGTATGGCCTGTTCCTGCTGATCGAAGCGGTGCGCCAGCTCCGGGGCGAATGCGGGGCGCGGCAGGTCGCGCAGGCGGAAACCGCGCTGGTGCATGGCAACGGCGGCGTCCTGTCCGCACAGGCGACGGTGATTCTCGGCACCCAGGCGACGCTGTAGCTACCCGCTCGCCCCACGCCGGATCCACTCCGCCGCACGCCGCACTCCGCCGAACGTATATAAATGCAGCCCGGCGATCGGCGCGCCGCTCGCCACCAGTTGCCTGACCAGCTCATCCGGTGCCGCCTCGACCAGCACGCGCGCAAACGCTGTATGCCCACGCGCCAGAGCCCTCAGCGACGTGCCAATCCCGCAGCGGATCGCGAACTTCGCCAGGGTCGCGACACTTGCTGGCCCTGCGATGCCCACATGCACTGGACAATGCTCGGCCCGCGTCTCGATCCACCGCGCGATCGGCTCGGCCTCGAAACCGAACTGCGTCACCACCGACACCACCAGTCCAGCCCGCCGTGCCAGCGAAACCTTCGCCTGCAATGCCGCATCCAGCGTTGCAGTGTCGATCGCCGGATGCCCCTCCGGATATCCGCCGAAAGACACCGCACCTACCCCGCTTCGCTCCACCACGCCGGTCGCCAGCAGATCGAGACTAGACCGGAACGGCCCGATGGGGCTGTCATCACCGCCGATCAGCAGGATGCGCTCGACGCCGGCCTCATGCACCGCCCGCAGCAGAAAATCGCTTGCCTGTGTGAAGCTCGCCAGCCGCCGCGCCGCGACATGCGGCACCGGAGCAAACCCCGCGCGCTGTAGCCGCGCACAGGCTGCGACGATGTCATGATGCGACACGCTCGACGGATAGTTCACGAACACTGTGGTGCCAGGTTCCACCTGCCCCCGCAGTGCCTCCCCGGCAAACTCGTCACGTGGCGACAATTCGATCGAGCTGTCGCGGATCAGTTGCGCAACGCGGTCCATCAGCCGGAATCCCGTTTGCGCGAGATCACATACGACTCATCCCAGAACCACAGCCCACCATGCTCTCGCAGCACCGACTGGGTCGCTTCCAGATAGGCGCCGCTGCTGATGGCCTCGGACAGCCGCTGGTCCTCGATCTGCGCCACATAGACCGCGGCATTCCAAGCCGCGAACAACGTCGATGTGCCGATCGTCTCGCTGATCTCGCTCGGCAAGGTGTGCATGTCGTAGCGGAACAGCGACCGGGCATCCGCATACGCGCCGAAATTCAGGTCGCGCCCGGCATGACCGAGCTCCGCCTTGGTCGCGCGCAGCAGCGCATGCCGGTCCGTGGTGAACGGGTTTTCGTCGGGCCAGATGCGCCGGATGATCTCCAGCCCAGGATCGTCACCGTGCGAGTGGATCGCGATGAGCCGGCCGCCCGGCGCCAGCGCTCGCGCCAGAGGCGCCACCACGCGACGTGCCTTGAACTCCAGCGATGCCCGCGCGCGATACGGCTGCGAGGCGATCACCAGATCATATTCTGCCTCGGTGAAGCCGCGCCGAGGCCGCACCTGGTCCAGCAGGAACTTGTGGTCCTCGCGATAGATCACCAGCACCACCGGCTTCTCGTACACCGGATTGCCGGAGGTCCGGCTGACCTTCGCCCGCCAGCTCTCGGCGAGGAACGGCCCGAGTTCGGTGATCTGATCCTCAAAATCGTGCGCTGTGTTCCCGGTCAGCGACAGCTCGTGCCACACCAGGCTGGTGGCGGCATTCACCGAGTTCGGCTTCAGCCACGGCGCTTCGGAATAGTACATGTTGGTCATCACCAGCACGGTGGCCGGATGTTCGAACAGGCGGTCCGGCATCTTCTCCAGGACCAGCCGTACGTCTTCCAGGCTGATCTCCTTGCCCACGATGTAGAACGGCATGGTGGGAAACCGTGCGTGCATCGCCCGCATGGTGCGCGCCAGCACAGTTCCGTCGCCCATGCCGGCATCGAACAGCCGCAGCGCCGGCGGTCGCGGGTGGATGTTCGCCAACTCCATGCCCACGCGTTGGGCGACGACCCACTTCTCGCTGCACGTGGTGACGAACAGCAGATATTTCTGCCGGTTGTCGTAGAAGCGGAAATTGCCCGGCGCGTTGCCGGCTGGCTCGGCCCGAACGGCTGGCGTGAGAGCCGGCGCCCGGTTCATGGGTGGTCGATGCGGCGCCCGGGCGATGAACGCATGCACCCGGTCCACTGTGTCCGTGGTCACCCGGCCGCCCAGCCGCAGCCGACTCACGAGCTTGCCGTCATTCACTGCCAGCCGGCCAAAGGTCGACTCAGCCATGTGCGAACGACGGCAGAAGTCAGCAATGTCCCGTAGCAGCGCTTCGCTCAACGGACGATCTCCCGGATCGATAGGATTCGGAAGTGAGGCGCCGCCCGTGATCGCCGTCAACCACAATCCTGCCCACTAAAATAGTGGGCAGTCGGGTGGGCAACCTACCCGACGGTGGCCATCGCCGCCCAGACACGCGCGCTCGTCGCCGGCATAGCCAAATCCCGCACGCCTACCTCATGCAGCGCGTCCAGAATGGCGTTCATCACTGCCGGCAACGCGCCCACCGTTCCAGCTTCTCCTGCGCCCTTCGCCCCCAGCGGGTTCAGGGCCGTGGGCACGGCGTTGCTCGCCACTGCCACATCACACGTCGTGTCGGCGCGCGGCATCGCGTAGTCCATGAAGCTGCCGCTCAGAAGCTGGCCGGACTCCGGATCGTACGCCACCTGCTCCATCAGCACCTGGCCCAGGCCTTGCGCGACGCCACCATGAATCTGTCCCTTCAGCCCCAGCGGATTGATCACCGTGCCGACATCGTCCGACACCGCGTAGCTGAGCACCTCCACCGCCCCGGTGTCGGGATCGATCTCCACCTCGCAGATGTGACAGCCATTCGGAAACGTATCCTGCTTCGGCGTGAACGTGCCGGTTTCGTACAATCCCGGTTCCAGGCCGGGCGGCAGCCGCGCCGGCTGGAATGCTGCCATCGCCACCTGCTTGATGGTCAACATGCGGTCCGTCCCGGTGACACTGAACCGCCCATCGGCGAACTCGATATCAGCCTCATCCGCCTCCAACATATGTGCGGCGATCTTCCTTGCCTTGGCAACGACCTTGCCCGCCGCCACGGTCAGCGCACTGCCACCAATCACAGTCGATCGCGAGCCCATCGTGCCGATACCGAATGCGACGCGATCCGTATCGCCATCGATATACTGCACCTCGGCGGGGTCCAGCCCGAGCTTCTCATGCACGATTTGCTTGAACATCGTCTCGTGGCCCTGGCCCTGGTTCTTGCTGCCCATCAGCACCATCGCGGAGCCACCCGGATTGAACCGGATTTCCGCGAATTCCAGCCCCGGCGAGGCCGCCCGTTCAATGGCATTGGCAATGCCGATGCCACGCAGCCGTCCCCTCGCCCGCGACTGTTCGCGCCGTGCCGCGAACCCATCAAAGCCAGACAGCGCGAGCACCGCATCCATGCCGCGTTCGAATGCGCCGCAGTCATAGTTCACGCCAAACGCGTTGCGATACGGCATCGCACTTTCAGGCACCAGGTTCCGCCGACGCAGCGCCACCCGGTCGAACCCCAACTCCCGCGCCGCCTCATCGATCAGCCGCTCCATCACGTAAATTGCCTCCGGACGTCCCGCGCCGCGATACGGCGCCGTCGGATTGCTGTTGGAGAACGCCACCGACACATGTGTATACGCAGCGGGGATTGCATATACGCCGCTCAGGGTCGCCACGTTGCTGAACGTGGAGAGCAGGTTGCGCTCCGCCGAAATATAGGCGCCGACGTTGCAGATTGTGTCCGCCCGCAGCGCCAGGAAGCGCCCCTCGGTATCCAGCGCCAGGGTCGCCTCGGTGATGTTGTCGCGGGCATGTTCGTCGGCCAGGATCGCCTCGCTGCGCGTGCTCGACCACTTGACCGGCCGCCCCAGCCGCCGCGCGGCCCAAAGCACCAGGCGGTGTTCCGGATACTGCCACCCCTTGGTGCCAAACCCGCCTCCGACATCGCCAGCGATCACGCGGATCTTGCTCTCCGGCACCTTAAAGATGTTGCGCGCCAGCGCATCACGCACCCGGTGCGGATACTGGACATCGGCATAGAGAGTGTAGCGTTCCTCTCCCGGATCAAACGTGCCGATCGCACCGCGCGGCTCCATGAACTGCGCATAGACGCGGCTGATGACGATGCGCCGCCGCACCACATGCGCCGCCCCGGCGATCGCAGCATCGGTCGCCGAACGGTTCCCCGCCTCAAAGATATGCGAAAGGTTGTCCGGACACTCCCTCCACACAGCCGGTGCCCCCGGTCCCAGCACCTGCGCGGTATCCGTCACTGAAGCCAGCGGCTCGTACGCAACCTCCACCAACTCCGCCGCGTCGCGCGCCAGGTTCGCGGTCTCGGCAATCACCATCGCCACCGGGTCGCCGACATAACGCACCTCGTCGCGCGCCAACCCTGGATGCGGTGAATAGAACAGCGGCGACCCATCCGGGCGCTTGCGCGGCAGGCTCACGCGCATCGTGCCCATCCCATCAGCCGCCAGGTCCGCCTCGCAGAACACTGCCAGCACGCCCGGCAGCGCCAGCGCCGCCCGCGTATCTACACCCACGATGCGCGCATGTGCATGAGGACTGCGCACGATCATCGCATGCGCCTGGCCGGGTAGGTTCACATCGTTGATGAAGCGCCCCTGTCCGCGCAGCAACCGAGGATCCTCGAACCGGGGGACCGGCTGGCCGATACCGTACTTCATCATGGCTCACCTGACTGAATGGTCGCCGCTATCTCCCGGCAGCATAAGCCTGATCGACCGCCGTCGTCGCGTGCGCAATTGTATGATGCGGAACCCATGCGGCCATCAGCCGTCCGCGGAATAACCGTCCGATCAGGACGCGGTGAATTCCCAGGCTGACTTCTCGCCGTCTGGATTGACGATGGTAAGGCGGTACTTGTCGCCCGCGGCGAAGGCGGCGGTGCCCGCGGGCAGTCCCAGCACCAGCCTGGTGGCAATGTTGCCACCGGCATCGATCACGCTCTGATGGGCACCAGTGCGTATCGTGGGGACAATCGGCACGTCCTCGCCGGCCGGCAGATGCGCCAGCAAAAACGTGGCGCCGCGGGCCGACAGGCCGGTGCCGTCGACGGTCAGCAGAATCGCCGCGCCGTCGTTGCCATTGACGACAGCGCGGATGTTCGGTCCAGCGCCACGCGCAAGCTTGCCGCCCAAATAACCACCGGCGCTGATCCCCATCAACGCCAGGAAGCCGGACGGAATGGCCGGCAGATCGTTGATATCGGCGGGACTGATCAGCAGCGTGTTGAGCAGGAAGCCAACGCCGCCCACGATGGTCCACAGCAGATATTGCAATCGTTCCGGTGCAACAACGCCACCCGAGGTGATGAAGTCCGCGCATGATGGATGGAAATCGCCTGAACCCTTGCTCCCGGCAACGGTTGCGACGCCTGACGAGATGACGCCAGTGCCGACGGAAATCGCGACTATGCCGGGCAAATTGGATGGCACGTCCGACAGTTCCAGACTCCCCTGCACCAGCGACCTGGCAAAACTCAGGTACAGCCAGCCGGCCAGTCCAGCGAACGTCCATACATAAAATTGCAACTTGGCCAGGCTGTAGGTACTGGTCTCGGGGTCGATGAACATGGCACGTGCCAGCGTCACCGCCGTGCCGTTGCTCAGTACACGCCAGCCACCACCGTTCAGCAGTAGCACCAGGACCACGCCAATCACTGCCATGACGAGCAGAGAAACCACCAGCGGCGTGGACTTGCTGAAGATTGAGAAGGTCACCGGTACCGGCTGCGTCTTCGTTGCGGAGTTTGCCACCTGCACCGTCAGCGTATGGACACCAGCAAGCTCCCCTGGAATGCCGCTGAACTGGACCTCATGATCAGCCAGCGGGGTGGCGGTCACCTTGCAGGTGTCCGTCGGTTGCGTGCATGCGTGCAGTGCCGGTGCATCAGCGAAGACCAGCCAATAATCACTGGCCTTCCCGTCGATCACAGGACTCGCCACCGTGACCGTGTAGGTCTTGTCCTGGTGGGGAAACGCTACGCGCGGGATCGCAACGGTCTGCGGCTGCTGGGTCTGCGCCAGGACGGGTGCTGGAGCTATTGCCGCCCCGATCAGCAGGACGCCCAGCCAGCAGATCAGAGCACGCATCGTCGCCTCCGATTTATTGTTCCGGCGACTTTATCACTGTTGAGGCATTGTTTCCAAGGGTTGCAGTCTTGCAGGCTACAGCACCATCTGCGTCTGCGTGATCTTCGCCACCAGCCTCCCCTGTTGGTTGGTGATCCGCGTTTCCCACACCTGGGTGCGTCGCCCGCGATGCAGCGGCACAGCTTCGGCGATCAGCTTCGTCCCGACCGGCGAGCCGGCGAAGAAGTTGGTTTTGCTTTCCAGCGTCGTCGTTCCCTGCCCCTCACGCAGGTTCACGATGGTACCGATCGCGCCAACCGTATCGGCAAACGCCATGACAGCGCCCCCATGCATGATGCTGCCCGACGTACACAGCTCCTCGCGGACCGTCAGTTCGGCCACCACCCGTTCCGGTTCCGCCACCGTCACCCGCAGTCCCATCCAGCGCGGCAGCGGCGGCAACTCCTGCTGAATGCGTTCGACCATGTCCATCTGCAACCTCCCCTGTCTTGCCGATGCGCCACGCCTCGGCCATTACCGGGCGGACGCAGCCGGAGACGCCATGCCATGACCAGTCACGCCGAGTCGATGATCCGCGAGGTCATGGCGAGCGAGGCCTATCGCACTGCCGTGGCCACCCTCACCGCCGAGCACGAGCGCACGGTGCAGAACATCATTACCCTGACCCAGATCGAGGCTCCGTCGTTCCAGGAAGCCACCCGCGCCAAGGCCTGGCGCGAGATGGCCGAAGCGCACGGGCTGAAGGACCTGCAGATCGACGCCGAGGGCAACGTCACCGGCCTGCGTCCCGGAGTGGGTAATGGCCCACTCATCTGTGTCGCCGCCCATCTCGACACGGTATTCCCAGCCGGCACCGACCTCACCGTCCGCCGCGAAGGCACCAAACTCTATGCCCCCGGTGTGGGCGATGACACGCGCTCGCTGGCCGTACTCCTTGCCTGGCTGCGGGCCATGGACGCCGCCAATATCCAGACCCGCGCCAACATCCTGTTCGTCGCCGATGTGGGCGAGGAAGGCCCCGGCGACCTGCGGGGCATGCGCTACCTGTTCCAGAAGGGCCCTTACAAGGATCGCATCAGCGCCTTCATCACCGTGGACAGTCCCGACATGGAACACATTGCCACCGGCGGTGTCGGTTCCAAGCGCTACCGCGTCACCTTCGAAGGCCCCGGCGGCCATAGTTACGGTGCGTTCGGCCTGGTCAATCCGATGTTCGCCATGGCCGATGCCATTACACGCCTCGGCGCGGTCAAGGTGCCGACAAGCCCCAAGACCACCTACAGCGCGAGCGTCACGGGCGGCGGCACCTCGATCAACTCAATCCCGAACAGCGTCTGGACCGACTTCGACCTGCGCTCCGAGGAACCCTCCGAACTGGATCGCCTGGAAACCGGCTTCCTCGACATCATCGCCAGATCAGTCGCCGCCGAGAACGCTATCCGATCCACCCGCAACGGCCCCATCACGACCAACATCCAGAAGACCGGCGACCGTCCCGCGGGCCAGACCGATCCGTCGCAGGAGCTGGTTCAGCTGGCCCATACCGCAATCGCCGCGCACGGCTTCCAGCCCCGCTTCGAAAGCTCCTCCACCGACGCCAACATCCCGATGAGCCTCGGCATCCCCGCCATCAAGATCGGCTCGGGCGGAACCGGCGGCCGCGCCCATTCGCTGGATGAATGGCTCGACGTCGCCCCAGAGCCCTCCATCCGTGGCATGGCGGCGGGCCTCGCGACGCTGCTCGCGTTAGCCGGCGTCGTGTAGCGCGCCCCGCAGCGCATCGGACGCGCGATACAAGGGCACGCTGCCCCGCAGCAGGATCTGCGTGCTGCGCCGGTACGCTGCCTTGCGCACCTCCAGCCCGGATCCAGCCGCCCGCGCCTCGACGGTCGCCTCCAGCACACCGGCCGGATTCTCTATCCCCACGTCCACCTCGCTGAACGCAGCCCCGATCGCCGGAAGCCTGCGCGCCACCTCATGTGCGATCGAGCCAGGGATCAGCGCCGCCGCGGCCAGGCAGCACCCACCGGATACCGCCATCGACCGATGCGCCGTCTGCGGCGTGAAATACCGCACCGAGATATGCCCAGCCCCACGCGGCTCGCCCACGATGCACACCTTCGGGATCGTCTCGCTCTGCGCCAGTTCCTCGGCCGTCATCAGCCGCCCTCCGGTCTTCAGCCCCATACGCAGGCCCGCCTCGACCCAGATCGACCGCAGCGTCTCCATCAGTCCGACATCGGCATCCAGGTCCTCGAGCCGGTCATGCCCTGTCTTCCCGAAATCAGCCGCGCGCGCGATCACCATCGGCACCGCCACATCGACGCACGACACCCGATAGCCCGCGATTTCGTCCATCGCCCGACCTGTCGGCAGCAACTGCCCGGTCTTGGCTCCCACCGGATTGGCCAGGAACAGGTCCACCGCCGGAAAGGCTCCATCCACACCTGGAATCTCCGCCGTCATGAACGTGCCGTCGCTGTTCCGCCGCATCCGCGAGCCGGCCGTCACATTCGTATTGGTGTTGAAGATGTCGATCTCGAACGCGTCGGCGTTACCCGCGTCGGCGTTACCCGTCTCCAGTGCCCACAGAGGCAGCGCCGCCGTCATGTTGCCGCAGTTCACGCTCCAATCGACCGACGCCTTATCAGCGGCAAGCTGCGCAAATGTGGATACGATGCGCCGCCCCCGTTCCGACGCTTCCATACGTGCAAAGAACACCTTGTTGCCCGTCGGGAGGATGCGCCCAAGCCCGGTGATCTGCTTGTTGCCGGGCAGCGTGCCCTCCAGCGGCAGCCCCATCAAATGCCGCAGCAGCTCCTCGCGCAGCTCAAGCCGTTCAGGCGCCCAGCGTTCCGAGATCACCAGGCCGGTGGACGTTCCGCCACGTACATGCAGCAAGGGAAACTCGATATAGCCGGCGCGATGGCGTGGCGGTGGATCGAGCATTTCAGGCGGCATCGAGCGGACCCCGGTTGTTCCGAGGTCGTCAGCTACTGCGTCGTGGTCGCCAAGTCCATCGCCCGCGCCACCCGGCGGGTCCGCGCCTTTGGCGTCTCGTCCGGCGCGATCGCCACCTCCAGCCACCCCTCACGAGCCAGCGCGGCTGCGATCTTCCGCCGCGCGCTGCCTTCCAATTCAAAGACGCGTTCGCGCGTGATTCCCAGTTCACTGGCAAGGGTCTCGTAGCGCCGCAGGTTCCGGCCCTCGGCCAGGCAGCGCGCCAGGAACACAGTCCGCTCACGTGCGCCCAGGATCTCCTCACTCAGCTCGACCATACGTCGCCGCAGCTTCACCGGATCAACCTGATGGACCGACGCAGACTCCGGCTGCACAACGGGCAGAAGCTGCGCGACCTCATCACCCGTCCGTCCCAAGCGTGCTCCAACACGCGCGCGCAACTCCGCATCGGTCGCTTCGATGCCTTCGCGCTGGCACGCGCGGCGCGCATCGGAAAACAGCCGGCTCGCCGAACGCAGAAGCTGGATCTCCGACGCCGAGCTCGCATCGTCCAAAGAGCCGGTGCGCTGCGCGATGTAGTCCTGAATGTATCGACGGATCCAAGCAAGCGCATAGCTCGCCAGCCGCGTCTCTTCCTGATCCGGATCGAAGCTGTCGATCGCCGCGTGCAGCCCGCGCTGACCCGCACCCACCAGATCGGCAATCGGCAAATCAGGCTGCTGATACTGCCGCGCAACAGCCATGACGAGCTTGCTGTGGCTGTGCCACAACTCCGACATCGCAGGCTGCCGGGTTCTGTCATCGCTGCCGGTGCGATACGTGTCCAGCAGACTGCGCTCGCGTTTCAGTGTCAGGCCAGGGCGGCGCAGGAGGGACTGTATGGCCAGCGTATCGTTCGGATCAGCCACTGGCATCGGCCCTCCAGGCGATGACATCCCCGACCAGACGACCTCGCATCAGCAATGCACTTCGCAACGGCATGATTCCTTGGTCGGATCGTCGATTGGCAATTCTATAAACAATTCGCTTTCATGACGTTTTCAACCGCGCCAGGATTGCCAATTAGCGCCGCACGGCGCACGAAATTGTAGTCGCCCCCGTGATACGACCGTGAAATCAGCGGTCGGACACGGTGAAGGTTGCCAGTGCGGGCTATCGGTGATGCGATATGCCCATGCAAGCAAATGACGCGATCACAGAAGAACTGTTCCGCAACGCCCTTGCCGCGCTGGGAGATGAGATGGTGCTAACCATCTACCGCACCGCCTACTCTGGCGTCCTGAAGAACATCATGGACTACAGTGCCGCCTTGTGCGACGCGCAGGGCAGGCTGGCGGCACAGGGCCTGTCGCTGCCCGGCCATCTCTGCTCGATCCCGGTCGCGCTTCAGGCGGCGCTTCGCCACTTCGGCGACGACATCGCCGAGGGCGACATCCTGATCAACAACGACCCCTATGACGGCGGGATGCACCTGCCGGACATCTTCATCTTCCGGCCGCTGTTCGCCGAGGGACGCATCATCGCCTATGCCGCGACGATCTGCCACCACACCGACGTGGGTGGCCGCGTGCCTGGCTCCAACGCATCGGACAGCACCGAGATCTACGCCGAGGGCCTACGCATCCCGCCGCTGAAGCTCTACGAGCGGGGCAAGGCGAATGACACGCTGTTCCGCATGATCGACCGCAACGTGCGCCTGCCCGGCCGCGTGCTGGGCGACATCCGAAGCCAGCTCGCTGCCTGCGAAATCGCTGCGCGCGGCATGGCCGATCTGGTCACGCGCTACGGCGCCGACGGTATCGTCTCGCTGATGGACGCGACGATGGACTACTCCGAACGCCTGACGCGGCATTGCCTTTCCGAACTGCCGGACGGCGAGGCGACCTTCACCGACTGGATCGACGACGACCAGATCGATGTCGGCAAGCCGATTCCGCTTGTATGCACAGTACGTAAACACGGCGACAGCATGGAGGTGGACTGGACCGGCAGCGCCCCGCAGGTGAAGGGCGCGATCAACAACACCTGGAGCTACACCGCGGCGATGAGCTTCACGGCGGTGAAGTCGGTGCTCTCGATCAACATGCCAAACAACGACGGCGTGTTCCGCCCGATCAAGGTGATCGCCCCGCCCGGCACCATCACGCATGGCAAGCTCCCGGCGGCGTGCGCGGCACGCGGCCTCACCGGCTTCCGGGGTGTCGATTGCTGCTTCGGCGCACTGGCGAAGCTATATCCCGGCCGGGTCATGGCAGCGGGCGAAGGCGGCAACACCGGCCTCACCATCGGCGGCTACGACAAGGAGCTGCGGCCGTTCATCTATGTGGATTTCCTGTCCGGCTGCTGGGGCGCGCGTCCCTGGGCGGACGGGTTGGACGGCAACACCTGCATGTTCGCCAACATGGCCAGCTTCTCGGTGGAGGTCATCGAGGCGGAGAACCCGCTGGAAGTGCTGGACTACGAGTTCATCCCGGACAGCGGCGGCGCCGGCAGGTTCCGCGGCGGGATGGCGCAGCGCAAGACCTGGCGCATGCTGGCCGACGAAGGGATCCTGCAGGTCCGCGCCGACCGTCAGGTTCACCGCCCCTATGGTCTGGACGGCGGCGGCGAGGGTTCGGCTGGCCGCAACATCCTGGACCCAGATCTGTCCACCGAAGAGAAACTGCATGGCAAGCTGACGATGACGCTGCGCAAGGGCCAGGTGTTCCGGCACGAGTTGCCTGGTGCCGGCGGCTATGGCGACGCGCTGTCGCGCGACCTGTCCCTGGTCGCGAAAGACCTGCGCGATGGCCTCGTCACGATAGAAGCCGCAGCGCGTGACTATGGGGTGGTGGCGAGCGGCGAGCCTCCGGTCATTGATGAGGCCGCCACTGAAATACTGAGGGCCACGCGGGCATAGTTGTCAGCGCGCTATTCAGCCAACACCTTGGCGATCTCTTCGACCAGTACCGCCTCGTCGACCGGCTTGCGCAGGACGGGACCCAGCGCCTCGCGGTCGATGCCCGGGATATTGTAGCCAGTGACGTAGACGATTTTTAGATCCTTGCGCCGCAGTCGCGCCATACGCGAAAGTGCAACGCCATTCACGCGATCCGGCATAACGATATCCACCAGCATCAGATCAACCGGCTGGTCCGTCTCCAGGATCTCCAGCGCGCCGCGAAAATCCGCGGTCAGCGACACGGCATAGCCTTCGCGCTGCAGGACCTTCCCCATCGCCTCTCGATAAAATAGGTCATCGTCCACCACGAGAATGTGAATGGCGTCTTTCCGCCGTTCCCCCACCGTTTCAATCATGTACTGGTATCCAAAGCCTCACAAGCACGCGCCCTTCCCAGTGTCTGCAGCCGAAGGATCACAAGATTAAGAACTATAAAGCTGCGTCGGCAGGAGGCCATTTACATTTCCGTCGCGACACAGCACCGTCCGCCGCCCAATCCCAATCGAGAGGCAGTATGAGTGGCAACAGCAACGTCATTCTCTCACTGATCGACCAGCATTACCAGCGCCTGGTGAGCGAATGGTTGGCATGCCTGAAGCGCGACGCTGGGATCGGCGGTGCTCAACGTGAGGCCGAGGTGGCGAAGCTTGCCAAGCGCTTCCTGGAAGAACTTCGCCAGTGCGCGACCGTCGCTCGATCCGACGAAATACAGGGGAGTGAATGGGCGCCGGTGCGGGAGTTCTTGGACGACCTGTCGCGCACGCGCGTGCATCAGGGGTTCAGCGCGAGCGAGACCGCGATATTCGTCTTCTCGCTGAAGGAACCGCTGTTCGAATTGCTGCGCCGCGAGATCGGCAAAAATACAGACGACCTCACGCGTGAGGTCTGGACCACCAGTCGGCTTATCGACAACTTGGGCCTTTACACAATCGAGTCCTATTCGAGGACGCGCGAGGAAGTCATCAACCGCCAGCAGCAGGAACTGCTGGAACTCTCTACCCCGGTGGTTGAGTTGTGGGACGGTGTTCTCGCGCTCCCGTTGATCGGGACGCTCGATAGCGCGCGCACTCAGATTGTGATGGAGAGCCTGCTGGAACGTATCGTCACATCAGGCGCCGAGACCGCCATCATCGATATCACCGGTGTGCCGACGGTCGACACGTTGGTCGCGCAACACCTGATCAAGACAATTTCTGCGGCACGACTGATGGGTGCGGACTGCATTCTGAGCGGCATCCGCCCGCAGATCGCGCAGACCATCGTTCACCTCGGGCTGGAACTGAATGTGATTTCGAAGGCCACCATGGCGGACGCGCTGGCGCTTGCCCTGCGGCGCGCTGGCAAGATGGTGGTTGATCGCGCGAAATCCACCGCACCCGCCGCACCCGGCGAATAGCATGGCCGAAATACCCATCCTGAAGATCGGCGACTGCCTCCTTGTCTCGATACAGGTGGATATGCATGACCGGCTGGCCATGGCGCTGCAGGATGACTTGACCGAGCGCATCGTGGCCGATCGGGCGCGTGGCGTGATGATCGATATTTCAGCGTTGGAGATTGTCGATTCCTTCATTGGCCGCATGCTGAACAACATCGCCGCGATGTCGCGCGTGCTCGACGCGGTCACCGTGGTGGTCGGCATGCGCCCTGCGGTCGCCATCACGCTGGTGGAGCTCGGCCTTGGGCTGACCGGCGTGCGCACTGCGCTGAACGTGGACAAAGGCCTCGCCCTGATCCGACGCATCATCGACAGCGAAGATCTTGATGCAGATCGAGTCGGCTGAGGAAATGCCGCTGCGCACGTCCGATGACGTGGTCCGGGTCCGGCAGGCTGTCCGTGCCCGCGCGGTTGCTGCCGGCTTCTCCCTGGTGGATCAGACCAAGATCGTCACCGCCGCCAGCGAGATCGGCCGCAACACGGTGGACTATGGCGGCGGCGGCACCCTGCGTCTCGAATTGCTGCGCGACGGCCAGAGACGTGGCGTGCGGCTGACCTTCATCGATCAAGGCCCAGGCATCGCCGATTTGTCGATGGCGCTGAAGGACGGATACTCGACCGGCAGCGGCCTTGGCCTCGGGCTGAGTGGTGCAAAGCGGCTGTGCAACGAATTCGATATCAAGTCCGCTCCGGGACAGGGCACCACGGTCATGCTGGCACGTTGGAAATAGCGTGTTCATCGCGGTCAATGACCCGAGCCAGGTCGCCGAAGCGCGCCGCATGATCGGTGACTTCGCCTCCACGATCGGTCTGGCGCGCGAGCGCATCGATCAGCTCGCGATCATTGTCACTGAACTTGCCACCAACCTCGTGAAGCATGGCAGCGGCGGCCATCTCCACGCGCGGCAGTTCGACGATGTCGAAGGCACCGGCCTGGAGCTGCTCGCGTTGGATCGGGGCAAGGGCATGTCCGATGTCAGCCGTTGCCTCCGGGACGGCTATTCGACCGCCGGCAGTCCTGGCAACGGACTCGGCGCGATCGGACGACTTGCCGACAGCATGCAGGTCTATTCACGGCCCGGATTTGGCAGCGCCATCATGGCTCGCATCCTGCTTCAGCAACGCAGTGCGAACCAGATGGCGATCGGCGCGGCACTGGCTCCCTATCCCGGTGAGAAAGCCTGCGGCGACAATTGGTCCTTCGTCGATGCCAAGGCCGGGCCGACCCTGCTGCTGGTCGACGGCTCTGGCCATGGGGTCGAGGCCGCGCGTGCCGCGGAGACCGCAGTGCGCAGCTTCATCGATCACGCCGAGCAATCGTGTGAGGCGATTGTCGATGCGATCCATCGTGCCCTTGCTGCGACACGCGGCGCCGCTGTCGCGGTGGCTCGTATTGACCCCGTGGCGAAGATGGTTCGACTCGTCGGCGTCGGCAATATCAGCGCGATTCTGGTCCAGCCGGCCGGGGCGCGCCACATGGTCTCGCATAATGGCACCGCCGGACACGTTGCGCCGCGGATCCGCGAGTTCACCTACGAATACTCCTCGGCCCCACTGGTGGTTCTGTACTCCGATGGCCTGGCAACCCGCTGGGATATCACCACTTATCCCGGACTGACCGTCCAACATCCGGCCTTGATTGCCGGCGTCTTGCTGCGTGATCACCGACGCGGTCGCGACGACGCGTCGGTTGTCGCCATGCGACCCATGAATTAGATTTTGCGTGATGAACACGCGCCTTTTGCAGATCGCGATCACCGTCGAGACGGATATTGTCGTGGTGCGCAAACGGACACGACGCCTGGCGGAACTCATTGGTTTCGATACCCAGGACCAGACGCGCATCACGACGGCTGTCTCGGAAATTGTCCGCAATGCGTTCGAATACGCTGGCGGCGGCCAGATCGAATTCCGCCTGACGACAGAAGCGGCAAACGAATTGCTGTTGATCATCGTGCGCGACCGCGGCCGCGGGATCGCCGATCTCCCGGCAGTGCTGGCCGGCTATCACAAATCGGCGACGGGCATGGGTGTCGGGTTGCTCGGCGCGCAACGTCTGATGGATACGTTTGACATTACGTCGGGGCACACGGGCACAACGGTGCGGCTGGGCAAGAACGTGCCGCGCCATGCCCGGCCGGTTACGCCCAGCCGCCTGCGGCAGATCATGGATGCCCTGGCGGCCGATGGGCCGGCCGACGCGGTCGAGGAAATCACCAGACAGAACCAGCAGATTCTACTGCAAATGGATGAGCTGAAGGCGCGTCAGGAGGACCTGGAACGGCTCAATCAGGAATTGCAGGACACGAACCGCGGCGTCGTGGCGCTGTATGCCGAACTGGACGAACGCGCCGATCACCTGCGCCGCGCGGACGAGCTGAAGTCTAAATTCCTGTCGCATATGAGCCATGAGTTCCGCACGCCGCTGAATTCGATCCTGGCCCTGTCCAACCTGCTGCTGGCACGCACCGACGGTGACCTGAACTCCGAGCAGGAGACCCAGGTGCGGTTCATCCGCAGGGCGGCCGAAAACCTGACCGAGCTGGTCGATGATTTGCTGGACCTCGCGAAGGTAGAGGCTGGCAAGACGGTGGTAGTACCGTCACCGTTCACGGCCGCGTCATTGTTCGGCGCGTTGCGTGGCATGCTGCGGCCGCTGCTTGTTGGCGATTCTGTCGCCCTGATCGTCGAGGAACCGGTCAACGTGCCGGCGCTCGATACCGATGAGGCCAAGGTTTCGCAGATCCTGCGGAACTTCATATCCAACGCCATCAAGTTCACCGAGCGCGGCGAGGTCCGCGTCTGGGCCACCGCCGACGCGGCAGCCGATACCGTGAGTTTTCACGTGCGCGACACCGGCATCGGCATCGCGCCTGACGATGTGGAGGTGATCTTTCAGGAATTTGGCCAGGTGGCGCACCGTCTGCAGGGGCGCGTTAAGGGGACTGGCCTTGGCCTGCCGCTGTCGAAAAAGCTGGCGGAACTGCTGGGAGGCCGCATCACGGTCGAAAGCTCGCCAGGAGTGGGTTCGACATTCACCGTGACTGTACCACGCATACATGCGATCGAGCCGCTCGAAACCGCGCGCGACTGGACGGTCGAACCAGGCAAGGTGCCAGTGCTTCTTGTAGAGGACGATCCCGCCGACGCTCACGCCATTGAGCGGCTGTTGGCTTCGTCGGTGTATCAACCGCTGCTGGCGCGCTCGGTGCGCGACGCAACGGACATCCTGCGCACGGTGACACCGGCAGCGATCCTGCTCGATATCCTGCTGCTCGGTGACGAAACGTGGCGGCTACTGTTGCAAGTCCGCAACTCAGACGCCGGCGCAGACATGCCCCTGATCGTGACCTCATCAACAGGTGATGATCGCAAGGCGCTGCATCTCGGTGCCGACGAATACCTGGCAAAACCCGTCGATGGCGAGCGGCTGATCGATGTGCTCGACCGGCTGACCGGACGGCGTTCGCTCACGAAGGTGTTGCTGGTTGATGACGAAGAGGTGACCCACTATCTCGTGCGGCAGCTTTTGCCGCGCGGCCGGTACGGACTATCAATCGCTACGAATGGACGTGATGGGTTTGATCGACTCATTGAACTGAAACCAGACGTTGTCCTGCTTGATCTCAGGATGCCGGGAATGGATGGCTACACGTTTCTTGAGCGCATGGCTGCCTCGTCTGTTCTGGCCGACGTGCCGGCGATTGTGCTGACATCGACGGTGCTGGGACCAGGAGATCGTATCCGCTTGCGGCGCGCTTCGCTGATCATGTCGAAATCGGAGCTTTCATCAAGCGGGCTGATTGACGCGATCGATCGCGCGCAGGCAGTGGCTGAGTCGGCGAGCAGCGAATGAGCGACGTCACCGCCAATGTCTTGGTGGTCGATGACGACGCAGCAGGCCGCTACCTTAAGGCGCATATCCTGCGCAAGGCGGGGTACACGGTTTCGGAAGCAACCAACGGCATGGACGCGATCGAACAGTGTTGCGCGGCCGTGCCCGACCTCGTGCTGCTCGACATGCGGCTGCCCGACATCGATGGCGTTGAAGTCTGCCGCAGGATCAAAGCGACGCATCCGAGCATCGCCGTCCTCCAGACCTCAGCCGCGATCACGGGACCGCGAGACCGCGCTCAGGCGTTGGATGGCGGAGCCGATACGTTCCTGGTCGAGCCGATCGAACCAGAGGAGCTGCTGGCAACGGCGCGTGCATTGTTGCGTCTGCGTGGCGCTGAACAGGCGTTACGCCGCATGAACGAAAGCCTGGAGCTGGCGGTCGCCGAGCGCACACGTGAGCTGACCGAAGCCAATCGCCGTCTCCAACTGGAGATGAACGAACACCGCAAGACCGAGGAAGTGCTCTGGCATACGCAGAAGCTTGAGATTGTCGGGCAACTCACGGGTGGCATCGCGCACGACTTCAACAATCTTCTCGCGGTTATCGTTGGCAGCATGGAAATGATCCGCCAGGCGTTCGATAACGGCGGCGAGCTGCCGCGTGCCAAGATCCTGCGTCTATTGCAGGCGTCTGAGACCGCGACGGGCCGCGCAACCAAACTGACGCAGCAGCTCCTTGCCTTCGCGCGCCGCAGCGCTTTGCAGTTCGAGGTGGTAACACTGGATGAAGTGGTTGTTGCGTGTGAGCCTTTCCTGCGCCGCGCGCTCGGTGACGTGAACCAGCTCGTTCTGTCGTTCCAGCCCGGCTTGTGGCCCTGCCGCATCGACGCACCCCAGTTCGAGACCGCCATCCTCAACCTGGTGGTGAACGCACGCGATGCCATGCCGGATGGTGGGCGGCTCGAGATCAGCACCAGCAACGCTGTGATCGATACGGAACGTGCCCGGCGCGTAGCGGAGCTAACGGCAGGCGATTATGTCGTGGTTTCGGTCAGCGATTCGGGCACCGGTATGGATCCCGATGTGGCGGCGCATGCCTTTGAGCCGTTCTTCACCACAAAGGAGGTTGGCAAGGGCACAGGACTTGGCCTCAGCCAGGTCTATGGCTTCATCAAACAGTCGGGCGGCCACGTCGAAATCGAGACGCATCCTGGCAAGGGCACCACTTTCCGGCTGTACTTGCCGCGCTGCCACGATCTGCAACAGGCTGTGGACATCGAGGCTGTCGCGCCCCGCACGCCGCCCACAGGACACGAAACCGTCCTGGTCGTGGAAGACAATGCCGAGGTACTGGAGCTCGCTGTCACCACGATCAGCGATCTTGGTTATCGCGTTCTGACGGCGAGTGACGGCCCAACGGCGCTGAATGTCGTGCGGAGCGAGGAGCCGATCGACCTGCTGTTCAGCGATGTTGTGATGCCAGGCGGGATCAATGGCTTCGAACTGATCAATCAGGCGCGCGACATCCGCGATGGACTGAAGGCACTGGTGACATCCGGCTACGCCAACGTGCATCGGCCGGGTACCACCCGCCCTGACGTGCCTTTGCTGCTGAAACCGTACCGGCGCAGCGACCTGGCGAACTGCATCCGCATGGCACTGGACCGCGTATAGACGTGGGGCCTGGCCCTTGGCGCGGATGCGCCGCCAGTGTCAACTGCGAACCATGATACAGCGCATCGGCATCGACATTGGCGGAACGTTCACCGATCTGGTGGCGATCACCGCAGACGGACAGGTGGTCACGCACAAGATCGCGTCCACGCCACCAGATTACAGCGACGGCATCCTCGATGGGCTGCGTGCGCTGCTGGGCGATGTGTCAGCCGTGACCGAGGTGCTGCATGGCACGACCATCGGGTCCAATACCGTGCTGGAGGGTAAAGGCGCGCGGACCGGGCTGATCACGACCAAGGGGTTCCGCGATATCCTGGAAATCCGCGACCTGCGAATGCCGGTGCTGTACGACATGCGCTGGACCAAGCCGCGCGCGCTGGTGGAACGGCGGCTGCGGCTGGAGGTGGTGGAGAAGTTGCGGCCGGACGGGTCGGTTTCAGTGCCGCTCGATAGGACAAGTGTGGATACGGCAATCGCGATGCTGCGTCGCGAACAGGTGCAGAGCGTCGCGATCTGCCTGCTGCACTCCTATGCCAATCCGGCGCATGAGCGGGCGGTGGCAGAGGCAGTGCGGGCAGCCATGCCGGATGTGCCGGTATCGGTCAGCAGCGAGATCCTGCCGGAGATCAAGGAGTATCCGCGCACCAGCACAACAGTGATCAACGCATACGTGCAGCCCGTGGTTCGGGCCTATGTGACCACGCTCGCGGCGCGTTTGCGCGCACTGGGCATCGAAGCGCCGCTGCAACTGATGCAGTCGAATGGGGGGCTCGCGTCGGCAGAGTTCGCCGGGGCGACGCCGGCACACATCATCGAGAGCGGCCCGGCGGCGGGTGTGGTAGGCGGTGCGGCCCTGGCGGCGAAGCTCGACGAGCCTCGGGTGATCACGTTCGACATGGGCGGGACCACGGCGAAGGCCGGTCTGGTCGAGCACGGGGAGGTGCTGCGCACCGAAGCGCTGGAAGTGGGTGCCGGCGTGATGACGGGATCCCGGCTGCTGGTAGGCGCGGGATATCTGCTTAAGCTGCCGGCGATCGACCTGGCGGAGGTGGGTGCTGGCGGCGGCTCCATCTGTCGGCTGGACGCCGGCGGCGCGCCGAAAGTAGGGCCGGACAGCGCGGGCGCGGAGCCGGGGCCGGTGTGCTACGGGCGCGGTGGGACGATGCCCACGATCACGGATTGCAATCTCGCGCTAGGGTATCTGGACCCGGGTGGACTGGTCGGCGGGGCGCTGAAACTTGACGCCGTCGCAGCGCGTGCGGCGATCGAGCGGGATCTGGCGGGGCCGCTGCGTCTGTCGGTGGAAGAGGCGGCGTTCGGCATGCTGCGGCTGGCATCCGCCTCGATGATGCGGGCGATCCGGGCTGTGTCGGTAGAGCGTGGACGGGATCCGAGACAGTTCGCATTGCTGGCGTTCGGCGGGAACGGGCCGCTGTTTGCCGCCTCGATAGCGGCAGAGTTGGGGATCGCGCGGGTCATCGTGCCGCCCTTGCCGGGGGTATTCAGCGCATTCGGGCTGCTGGTGGCGGATACCGAGCATCATGCTTCTCAGAGCCTGCGGATGCGGCTGGATGAGGCCGATGTGAAGCGGATTTCCTCGGTACTTGCCGAGCTTACGGCGAACGGGACAGAGCGGCTGGCGCGCGATGGGTTCCCGCCGGAGCGTCGCGTGTTCCGGCGGGCGGTGTCAGCGCGATACGTAGGGCAGTCGAGCGAGATCGAGGTGCGGCTGCCGGAGAGTGGCTCGCTCGACGATTTCGCCGAGATGTTCGGGGCGGCGCATGAGCGGAACTACGGCTTCCGGGCGCCGGCCGAGGAGCCGGTGGAGTTGATGGGGCTCTCCGTGATTGCACGCGGGATCCCGGAACGGCCGCGGCTGCCGCAGCGGATTCCGCCAGCGGAAGCGGAGGTGCCGTCGCGGCGGCGCGCGTGGTTTCCGGAGGGTGGATGGACCGAGACGGACGTACTGGATCGCGCGGCGCTTGCCCGCGGGGCGCGTCCGGGGCCGCTGATCGTGCAGGAATACGATGCCACGTGCCTCGTGCCGGACGGATGGACAGCGTTGGTGGACGGCTTCGGCAATATCAGCCTGGAGGTGAGTTGATCATTCGGCAGCCGCCGGCGCGAAAATGGACTGTGCTAGCCGCGTTTCATCCCGTGTTGGGCGGCACGTTGTCGAAACCGGAATTTGGCAATATTGCAGAGCGAGAATAACGAATCGTCTATCGGCATCCGCATCAGAACAGCGGAGCGTCATACAAGTCCCGAACCGCGCTGCCGACCCACACCTGCGGCTCCGACGGCGGTGCGTAATCCTGTTCGTGTTCCATCCGCGCAACATCGAGACGCATGGCATCGAACACTTCCCGCAAGCTGCGATGTGGTTCCGCGAAAGCCGCCAGCTCAGCACTGCCGAAAAACGTGTGTTGCGCCCCGGCTGCGCAACCGAACGAACTCCGATCCGCCCGCGCTGCCGCAATCACGATGCGATCCGGCGCCCGCAACGCACCAATCAACGAACCGGAATAGCATGCGGATACAATGACGACCGTGTCATGTCCCAGAAGGGGAGCGAGCCGCCGAGCCAGCGAACGGGCCGTGATCGCCGTCGTCTGCTGATTGCCGATACGGCTCGCCAGCAAACCCGGTGCGCCATGCGTGCTGATATGCACCACCATCAGGTCATCCGGCGCCGCACGCCTGGCCGCCGTACGCACCAGCGCAGTGATCCGTGCATCGTCTGCAATTGGATACTGCCTTGCAGACGTGAGATTGCTGGCGATCATCGGCACTACGGCGAATTCCGAGCTGCGCTGCAGTGCATCCGCCAGTGCCACGACATCATTCTGCGACCACGTCTCCGAGTAAAGCGCGAGACCGATATAGAACAGCCGCCGCTTCGGCGTCTCTGCATCCGCAACCAGTGCTGAGGTCGCCGCCAGCAATCCGATTGCCATTCCCATCACGATGGCACGCAGCCTCATGTCGTCAGGCCTCGTTGCAATTGTTCACCTCCGGTCCGCACGACGCTAGGAGCTCGCCCACGTCCTTTCCACCCAGCCATTCTCGTCGTAGTCCGCCATGCACTGGTCCACCAATGCCTCCATCGCCTTCAGGTCACCGCCGCGCTCCGCCCCGATCAGCGTTTGTGCCCGAATATCCTCCCAGCCACCGGCATAGTTACGCTCGTATAGCTCGTGCCTGCCGCCGAACTCGGTGCCGATCGCATCCCAAAGCAGCTTCATGATCTTGATCCGCTCGCGGTACTCGATGCCGTGCGAGCCGCGCACATACCGCCGCAGATACGGCTCGATCGCCGGGTTGGCAAAATCCTTCACCGATGACGGCAGATAGATCAGTGCAGACGTGACGATCCGTTCGACGATGTCCTTGATCCGCGGATAGGCGTCCGGTGCGAATACCCGATACGCCAACCCTGCGCGCAGGTTGGGCAGCACCGCATCGCCCACCCACGGATCGGGATCGTTCGCCATCGCGTTGGACAGCGACCAGAACAGGTTGCGCCATGCGATCGCCTCGCCAAGCTGTACCTGATTGCCGCGTGCCTCATCGCCGCCGGTGCAGCGCAGCGCCTTCGCCAGCAACCCGCACAGGAAATCCAGTTTCACCGCGAAACGGGTGCAGCCCTGGAACTGGAAGCCCTGCATGAACCCCGACCGAGGATAGAAGCTCAGCACCCGCGCCGGATCGCGGTAGATGAACACGTCCTCCCAGGGAATGAACACATTGTCCAGGATAAAGATCGCATCATTCTCATCGAACCGCGACGACAGCGGATAGTCGAACGGTGATCCGTTCAGCAGCGCCGCCTTCTCGTACGAGGTTCGGCAGATCAACTTGAGTCCCGGCGCGTCGATTGGCACCATGAACATCAGCGACATGCTCAGATCCTCGGTCGCCGTCTTCGAGCTTTGTCCCATGAAATTGTAGTGCGTCATCGCCGCCGAGGTCGCCACCACCTTCGCACCCGACACCACGATCCCTGCATCGGTCTCCTTTTGCACCGACACGTATACGTCCTTCACGTCTTCGGCCGGTTTGTGCCGGTCGATCGGAGGATTGACGATCGCATGGTTCATGAACGGCACGGTTTCCTGCGCCCGCTTGTACCAGGCATGTGCATTCCCCGCGTAGGGTCCGTAGTACTCCGCGTTGCCGCCAAGCGTGTTGGAATACGCCGCCTTGTAGTCCGGCGTCCGCCCCATCCAGCCATAGGTCAATCGCGACCACTCAGCGATGGCCGCCTGCGCACCGCGCAGATCCTCGCGAGACCGCGGGACACGGAAGAATCGATGTGTATACCCACCCGACCCCGTATCGGTCGGGCACGTCAGCAGTTCGTGCCGCTCCGGATCGTGCAACGCGTCGTACAGCCGCGCGATCGATCGTACCGAATTGCGAAAGGCGGGGTGGATGGTGACGTCCGCCACGCGCTCCCCGTCGATATACACCTCGCGCCCGTCACGCAGCGACTGCATGTATTCCGCGCCGGTGTAGGGCCGCGTGCGATCAGCAATGACGTCTTCGGGCTTCATGGCGTCTCCTCGCGCATATCGCGCAGCGTCAGGTTTGCATCCTGGGCAAACAGCCCGGCGAGAAAGTCGATGAACACGCGCACCTTGGCAGGCAGCCGACGACCCGCCGGATGCACCGCGCTGATCGGCAGCGGGTCCGGCTCGTAGGCACATAGCACACGCCGCACCTGTCCCGAGGCAATCTCGCGCGCAAACAGCCAACCTGGCGCATGCGCCAATCCTAGACCACTCAACACTCCCGCGCGGATCTGGTCCGCGTCGTTGGTCCTGAATCGCCCATGCGGGCGATACTCGAACTCGCCGAATTTCCCCTTGAAGCCCCAGGCGCGCGGCGCGCCCTGCGGCGCGAAGATCACGCAGCTATGCCCTTCCAGTTCCGATGGCGCCGACGGCTCACCATGCGCTGCCAGATAATCGGGGCTGGCAACCGTGACCACCGGCGTCATCGCAATGCGCCGCACCACCGCGGTCGAATCAACCAGCGCGCCGTTGTGGATGGCCAGATCGACACCTTCCTCCACCAGATTGACCGACCGATCAGTCACGATCGTCTCCACGGCAATATCAGGATACCGCGCGAAGAATGCCGGCAGCCGAGGCACGACGAGCAGCCGCCCGAATACCGGGGCCACCGTCACGCGCACCAGCCCCGACGGCGCACTCTGCCCCCGGCCCACGCGCGATTCCGCCGCCTCCAGGTCATCGATCAGCCGCACCGCCGACTCATAGAAATCCTGCCCCGCCTCGGTCAGGCTGAGGCTGCGCGACGTCCGCCGCAGGAGCTGTGCTCCCAGATGCGTTTCCAGTGCGCTGATCTGCTTGCTGACCGCCGGCTGTCCGACTCCGGTCGTGCGCGCCACGGCGGAGAAGCTGCCGCTCTCCACCACCCGCACGAACATCCGCATTGCGGCGATCTGGTCCACGCGCGACCGTCGCACATCATGCCGGCTGCTGGAATAGATCGTATTCCCACGCGCCGTCTGCCTGCGCCCTGGAAGAATGGATACGAAGCGGCGTCACGCCAATGGAGCCCAGACAAATGACCGCTTCCAACCTGCCCACTGCTGTCGCCGCCTATATCGCGGCCACCAATGCCTTCGACATCGAGGCTTTCATGTCGACCTTTGCCGATGGCGCATTGGTCAATGACCACCGCAACGAATTCGTCGGCCTCGCGGCAATCCGCGACTGGGCGCAGCGGGAGATCATCGGCGACCGCGTCACCATGAAACCCGCCGAAGCCACAAACCGTGGCAACGGCGTCGCGGTGACGGCCCGCATCGATGGCAACTTCGACAAGACGGGCCTGCCCGACCCGATCCTGCTTGCATTCTACTTCACGGTCGACAACGGCCGCATCGTCCAACTCATCATCGTCCATAACAAGCCCTCTGCCTGAGGGCGGCCTGGGCCGCGACGTCGTGTTCCTGTGCTGCAACGAAAAACCACGTAATATCCGGCCATGCGGCGGCCGGCGGCGATCATGTTGGTGCTGATGGGCGGAGGCCTGGCGCTATGGAGCGTCAACCGCGGCCCATCGCGCGCCTGTGTTGAGGCGCGCGCGCAGCAGCGGCCAGACGCCGAGGCAATCTGCCGGACCAGTGGCGGGAGTTCAGGCCACAGCTCGTCCAGTTACTACGGCGGCCACTCCGGCGCTTCCGCCACGGCGGCATCCGCCATCGCCCGTGGTGGCTTCGGGGCCGCCGGCGCCCACGCGGCCGGGAGTTGACTGATGCGACGCCATCGCCTCGACCCAAGGCCTGATTGGCGCGAACGAGCCCGCGCCCTCGGCTTCGCCTTTGCCGAGATCGCCGGCGAGCCATACTGGGACGAGACCGCATGCTGGGAGTTCACCGCCGGCGAGGTGGACACGCTTGAAGCCGCCACTGCGGAACTCGAACGCCTCGCACGCGAAGCCGCAGATCACGCCGTCCGCCACGATCGGCATGTGCTGCTTGGCATTCCGGATCCCGTCTGGCCACTGGTGGTGCGAAGCTGGCAGCAGCAGGAACCCAGTCTCTACGGACGTATGGATCTGCGCTGGGATGGAACGGGTCCACCCAAGCTGCTGGAATACAACGCCGACACACCGACCTCGCTCTACGAGAGCGCGGTCATCCAATGGGAATGGCTGACCTGCGCCTTTCCCGATGCCGATCAGTTCAATTCCATTCACGAGGCACTCGTCGCCGCCTGGCCAACCCTCCGTTTGCCGCACCGGGTGCATTTCGCCTGCGGCCGTGATTCAGACGAGGACCGCGGCACCGTCGACTATCTGCGCGACACCGCCATCCAGGCCCGGCTCGACGCGCCATTCCTGTTCATGGAGGACATCGGCTGGGACGGAAAGCGCTTCGTCGATCTCGACCGCCGCGAACTGCGGGCCTGCTTCAAGCTGTACCCGTGGGAGTTCTTGTTGCGTGATGCGTTCGGCAGTCACATCGCCCAGGCATCGACACGCTGGATCGAACCCGCGTGGCGCCTGCTGCTGTCCGGCAAAGGGCTGCTGGCTTTGCTGTGGGAGCTGTTCCCGGGCCATCCCAACCTGCTGCCGGCGTTCCGCGAACCCGGCCGCACCGGTGGTGCCGAGATCGCCAAGCCGCTGTTCGGCCGAGAGGGCGCCAACATCACCGCGCCCGGCCTGCGAACCGACGGCCCCTACGGCGCGGAAGGCTACGTCTATCAGCAATGGGCCGAGTTGCCACGTGCCGACGGCCGCTATGCGGTGATCGGCAGTTGGATCATCGCCGGCGCATCGCGTGGCATAGGCATCCGCGAGGACTCCGGCGCGATCACCCGCGACACAAGCCGCTTCGTACCGCATTTCATCCGAGGGACCGTATGACCAGTCTGGCCAATCTGCCGTACTTCCTGGCCTACTTCGCCACCTCCATCGTGTTACTCGCGGCGTTCCTTGGCGCCTACACACTGATCACGCCTCTGCACGAATGGACACTGATCCGCCAGGGCAATGCGGCCGTCGCACTGAGCCTCGCCGGCGCCACGCTCGGGTTCACCCTGCCGCTCGCCTCCGCGATCGTGCATTCTGGGAACCTTGCCGACATGGCGGTCTGGGCCGCGGTGGCCCTCGTGCTGCAACTTCTGTGCCTCGCCGCCATGCGCATGCTGCGGCGGAATGTCTCCGCCGCGCTCACGCAAGGCGACATGGCGGAGGCCATCGTGCTGGCGTGCGGCTCCATCGTGTTCGGTGTGCTGAACGCCGCCTGCCTGAGCTGAACTGTGTCCTGAGCTGAATTGTGTCAGGCTGTCGTATGCATCTGTCAGCCGCAACCGTGGCGCGCGCAGGTTCGCCGTCCTGTCGAACGGTCCAGCTCGTGCAGCGGGCACCGGCCTACGAACCTACTCCCCCGACAGCTCCCGCCTCCGCCGATCCAGCTCTTCACTGTATCGGCGGAGCGCGTACTGCTCGGTCAGCAGCCCGATCACGCGCCGCGTTTCCGCTCCGTCCACCACCGCCAGCGCGTCGCTTTCCGCGTTCTCGAACATCGCGACCGCCTCCTTGATCGTCATCTGCGGCAGCAGCACCGTTTCGGTGTAATGCAGCAGATCGCTGATGTGGTGGCTTTCGTCCGCATCCGCATGCACCTCTGGCGGCAGCACGATCCCGGCGTAGCGGTCGTCCGCATCCAGAGCGATCACCCGCTGATGCGCGCCCAGCGGAAAGTCACGCTTGAATGCCGTCACTAGCGTATCGACGCGCACGGTGCGCATCTCGCGCCGCATCATGCGACCGACCGTCAGGTTGCGCATCCAGCCGATATCCACCGCGCTGCGGATCGCCTCGCCGCGCAAATGAAACCGCCAGGTCGCAAACGAATATCCAAAGGTCCGCCGCACCGTCAGTGCCGAGATCACGCACGCGGCCAGCACCGCAATCGTCAGCGGCAAGCTGCCGGTGCTCTCCAGGGTCAGGAAGCCCATGGTCAGCGGTCCGCCGATGATCGCTGTCGCCAGTGCGCTCATCCCCACCAGCGCGCACACCACGCCGGAAACAGCATGTGCCGTGCTCACAAGGCCCAGAGCGCCGGCAAATGCCTTGCCCACCAGCGCCCCCAGGAACAGCGAAGCGAAGAATAATCCGCCGCGGAATCCCGACCCGATCGAAATTGCTGACGCCGCCGACTTCAGCACCACCAGCATGGTGACGTGCTTGAGCGTGTAGGGTGCCTCGATCACGACATCCAATGCACCGTGCCCGGACGACAGCACCGCCGGCGTGGCCAGCGCCAGCACGCCCACCGCCAGTCCCCCACACATGGGCCGCAGCCAAGCCGGCACGCCACTCTTGCGGAACAGCTCCTCGGTCAGCGTCACGCCACGCATAATGGCGATCGCGACCAGCGCGCAGACCATGCCGAGTGCCAGGATCGGGATATAGTCCAGCGGATCCACCCGCGACGGAACCTGGAGCTCCAGGTTGAACGGCGAGCCGTTCATTGCGTCCACGACCGACACCGCCACGATGGACGAGACCGCCACCGGCGCGAACGTGCCCAGCGAGTAGGTGCCGATGATCAGCTCGAACGCATAGAACGCCCCGGTCAGCGGCGCATTGAACGCGCCGCCGATCGCCGCCGCCGCACCGCATCCCACGAGTAGCCGTAGGTCGTTTCGCCGCACCCGGAACATCCGTCCGAACCGCGAGGCAATGGCGGACCCGATCTGCGTATATCCTGCCTCCAGCCCGATCGATGCTCCCACCCCGTTCGAGATGATCGTCTGCCCCACCACGATCAGGCTGTCGTTCAGCGACATCCGCCCGCCGTACAGGGCATTCGCCTCAATCGGGTCCACCGCGCGGCGCGGGTAGAAGCGGATCACCACCAGCCCCAACAGCCCCAGGACGAGCCCTCCAACGCACGGCACCACGACAGTGCGTATCGGGTCCAGCTCGACCATCGCGCTCAGGCGCTGCGATGAACTGATCTCGAAGAGCACCTGGTGCACCAGCTGCGTCCCTTCGGTCATCGCCGTCACCGCGATGCCGGCGAAGCAGCCGATGAAGGCTGCCAGCACCACCAGCCAGATTTCGTCGGTGCGGACCAGAGCGCGCAGGGTCTGCGGCACATGCATCACGGCATCGCCGAATGCGCGACGCGGGCGATGGTAGCGCGGCGCGGACACAGTTTTCCCGGCGTGCGGTGACGCCGAAGCGCCCGCCAAAGTTGAATCGCCAGGAAGTGTCGACATGTTCGACGTCCCGCAGGCTACTGAAGTGCGGAGACCCTCTGTTTGGAACTTGTGCGCTGCGCAATCAACCAGCTTGATGCGACTTAGCCACAGAGTGTGGTAAATTTAATCACCGTTGTGTCCCAAAAGCTGGTCAGGCGGCGGACCGTTCCTTCCTGGTCGCCTCCAGGTCGTCTTCCACGAACGCCCGCACCACCTCGACAATCGGCTCGTGCTTGGTGAACCCCAGTGTCCGGGCACGCGCCGTCTCGAAGACCGGCGGCCACAAACCGACAATATTGGCGATCTCCTTGTCCGCCATCCGGCGCACCAGCTTCGATGCCCGCGGCTGCACCTCATCCAGCGCCTGCAGCAGATGCGCGATCGTCGTGCTGATCCCCGGCGGATTTACGCTGCGATCCAGCCCCATCGTCGCGGTGCTCATGGACGCGGCATGCAGCAGCCAGTCGACCGCCCGCCGCGGACTGCACACCCAGGCCGCAAAAGCATCCGGCACGGGCAGATCCGCCGGAAGCCCCAGCAGCGGTTCGCGGACGATTGCGGAAAAGAAGGAGCTTGCCGCGCGGTTCGGCCGCCCCGGCCGCACGATCACCGTCGGCAGCCGGATCGACACCGCATCCAGGAACCCACGCCGCGACGCGTCCGCCAATATCAACTCAGCCGCCGCCTTCTGTGCGCCGTAGCTGTTGCTTGGCACCTGCCGCGTATCGTCCTCGATCACGGCCTCCTGCCCACCGGAGAAACTTGCGACAGAGGAGGTGAACACCACCCGTGGCGGCTTCCCCAGTTTGCGGCAGCGATCCACCACCGCGTCCGTCCCGCGCAGATTGACCCGCCGCCCGAGTTCGTAATTCGCTTCCGCCTGCGCTGAGACCACCGCGGCAAGATGGAACACCACGTCCGTCCCCGCCGGAATCGCCGCCTCCGGCAGTTCGACCAGATCACCCGCAACGCACGAAACCGCAAACCCCGCGTCCATTTTTGGCGGGGCCGTCAGATCGAACAGCGTCAGTGACGTGACCGGCTGCCCGCCCAGCGTTCTATCCGCCACCAACCGCGCTGCGATCTTGCGGCCAAGAAAGCCGCCGCCACCAAGGATGGATACGCGCATCTTCGCCTCCGACGATCAGTGGTCACGATTGCACCCGGCGCAGGCGCGGTCCACCGTGCGTCCATGCTGCCTCCGCTGCCCTTCGCTCTGTTTCCAAACCCCCGCTTCGGTACGCGCCGTGCCGACACGCTGCCGAATGCCGTCTACCAACGCGCGAAGGCCGCGATCACGTCCTGGGAAGGCTACGCGCCGACCCCCCTGCGCGAACTCGGCACCATCGCCCGCCCTGCCAACCTCGCGGCGATCCGTCTTAAGGATGAATCCTCCCGCTTCGGCCTTGGCAGCTTCAAGGCGCTCGGCGGTGCCTACGCGGTGGCCTGCGCTCCGTCCGAAGCGCGGGTTGTCACCTGCGCCACCGATGGGAACCACGGCCGGGCGGTGGCCTGGGGCGCCCAACGCTTCGGCCGGCGCTGCGTCATCTTCGTGCACGAAAGCGTCAGCCCGGTTCGCGTCGCCGCCATTGCCCGCCACGGCGCCGAGGTCCGCAGTATTCCCGGCACCTATGATGACGCGGTTCGCGAAGCTGCCCGCCAGGCGGACGAGCACGGCTGGTACGTCGTCTCCGACACGTCCTGGCCCGGCTATACCAACGTGCCCCGCCTGATCATGCAAGGCTACCGCCTGATGCCGGACGAGGCCGCCGACCAGTGGACCGGGCCGCCGCCGACACATGTCTTCGTCCAGGGCGGCGTCGGCGGCGTTGCCGCCGCGGTCGCGGTGCAGGTTCGCGCGCGCTTCCAGCCAGCCCCTGCCCTGATCGTCGTTGAGCCAGATCGGGCGGCCTGCCTGCTTGCCAGCGCCCAACTGGGCGAACGGACATCGATCCCGGGCAACCTGGACACCATGATGGCGGGCCTTGCCTGCGGCGAACCGAGCCTGCTCGCCTGGGAGGACCTGAACCACTCCGCTACAGCCTTCATGGCGATCCCCGACGAGGCCGCCACGGCCACCATGCGCCTGCTCGCCGACCATGGCATCGTCGCCGGCGAATCAGGCGTTGCCGGGCTCGCCGGCTGCCTGCTCGCCGCGGCCGATCCAGCCGCACGTGAGACGCTCGGGTTGGATGCCGCGAGTCGCGTCCTCGCCTTCAGTACCGAGGGCGCCACCGATCCAAGCCTCTACATGCGGTTCGTTGGCCGCTCCGCACAAAGTGTCACGATATAGCCCGGACCTCACGCTTTTGTTGCCCTTCTCAACGATCAGCGGGTGACGAATGGTTAATCCTTGTGCCACGCTCGCCAAGTCGTTAGCGTTCTCAAGCGGTTGTAATCGGACTCAATGCACAACTGCCATTAACCGGACACGAAGTCCTTCGTATTAGGCTGTGATAAGGCTAGTGGCCAGGAGGGGCGCGAGCATGGGGGTGACAAAGCCTGCGATAGGAGCATTCCTTTTGGTCGCAGGAGCCTATGCGGTTTATCCGTACGTCACGCTGTATCGGCTTGGCGAAGCCATTCGGCACGGCGACGCTGTCACGCTGCAATCGATGGTCGATTGGCCCGCTGTTCGCGAAGGTATCAAGGAAGACATCTGCGACCTGGTCATTGATGACCCGCCCGAGGTGAAGGTCGGCTCCAAGCTCCCAGCCTTCGGCGCAGGCTTCGTGCGCGGCATTGCGCAGAACGCCGTGGACGCGCGCGTCAACCCCGAGAGCCTTGCAGCCGCTGCCAAGCAACCAGCAATGCCGAATGGTGCCTCAGTACAGGTAAGCTGGGCCTTCTTCTCGGGCCCATCTGCCTTCGTGGTGGACCTGAACGCGCCGGGCCAATCCTCGCCGATCCGGCTGGAGTTGGATTTGCGCGATGGCGGTTGGCAGGTGACGCGGGTTTGGTTGCCGCCCGAATTGCTGACCCAGGCGAACGCGCGGACCTGATCGCCGCTCAATATCCCGCGGCGCGGTCCACCACCTCCTTAAGCGTCGCGCCATCCAAGAACCGCTGCAGGTTCTCCACAAACAGCTTCGCCACCGTCTTGTCGCGCTGCGGATGCCCGCCACCGATATGCGGCAGCACGATGATGCCTTCGGTCTGCCAGAACGGATGATCCGACGGCAGCGGCTCCTGTCTGAAGACATCCAACACGGCACCCGCGATCTTTTTCGCCTTCACAGCCGCGATCAGATCGGCATCCGCGATCAGATGCCCGCGCCCGAAGTTCAGCAGCCACGCCGTCGGCTTCATGAGCGCGAGCCGTGATGCATTGATGAAGTTCTCGGTGTCCTGTGTCGCGGGCAACAGCAGTAGTACGAAGTCCGACTGCGCCAGCACCTCATCGGTACGCTCCGGCGGCAGCACCGCATCAACATGCGGGATCACTTCGCCGCGTCTCTTGGTGCCGATAACGCGCATGCCGATGGCGTCGGCAATCCCAGCCACCTGCTGGCCTATCGCGCCCAGTCCGAGAATGCCAAGGGTCTGTCCCGCCAGAGGCGTCGCGACGCGTCGAACCCATTTGCTCTGCTTCTGGTCCTGCACGATCGCGGCGTACGGCTTGGTCAGATGGAACAGCGCCCCAAAGATGTTCTCCGCCATTGACTCCCGATGCGTGCCGCGTGCGCAGGTCAGCATGAGATCCGGCGGCAGATCGGGCAGCGCCAGCCAGCCTTCCACACCGGCGGTCAGCGCCTGCACCCAGCGCAGCTTCGGCATGTTCGGCAACAACCCTGCGGGCGCGCCCCACGCCAGCATCGCTTCGGTGTCGGCACGCTGCGCCTGTGTCGGCGTATCTTTCCGCGACATCGCCTCAACAATGACGCGCGAGGAAAGATCGGCCGTGGCAATGGCATCGAGATAGGCATCGGGTGTGTCAGTCCAGAGCAGGATGCGGGAGGGCATGGTGCGGTCGGTCCTGAGTTGCGGTTCGCCAGCGTAATGCCGCGATGGCGGGAGTGCCATGGGCTGCCATTGTCATCCCGCTCCTCAGCCATCATCGAGCCGCGCGTAGCTCCACCATGCAAAGCGCACGAACCGGCTTCCCTCACGCACACTGCTTTGAACCGGCATCGACAATGACCACCACCGCCGTAGGCGACGTCGCCTACGGCCTGCGCGTGCAAAACGCCCGTGCGCCGAGATCGAGACCAAGGCGCGCGAGGCGCTCGTTCCCTTCCCTACTTCCTCAGCGAGCGGAAGAATTCGCGGATCTCGTTGGCAAGTGCCTCCGGCTGTTCCATCGCGGCGAAATGGCCGCCGCGCGTCATCACGGTCCAGCGTCGGATGTCCGTATAGGTGCGTTCAGCGAGGGAACGCGGAGGACGCAGGATCTCTCGCGGGAACTCGGTGTAGCCGGTGGGCACGGTGATGGCGGCGCCTTCAGGGATCGGCCACGGGCGATGCATCCGGAAATAGTACGGGAAGAACGACGAGCCGATCGCGCCGGTGAACCAGTAGAATGCGATGTTGGCGAGCAGGTGGTCTCGGCTGAACGCACTCTCCACATCGCCGTTGCAATCAGACCAGACGCGGAATTTTTCGACAATCCAGGCGGCGAGGCCGGCAGGTGAATCGGTCAGAGCAAAGCTGAGTGTCTGCGGGCGGGTGCCCTGGATCCACTGGTAGGCCGTTTCCTCCTTCTGCCATTGCGTGAGATGGTCGCGGTACTTTGCTTCCTCCGGTGTTGGATTGGTGATCAGTCCGGGTTCCCGGCGCACGCCGCCGAGGAAGTTCACGTGGATGCCGACGAGTTTGTCGGCGTGGGCGTAGCCCATGCGGGCGGCGGTGATGCCGCCCCAGTCACCACCTTGCGCGGCGAAGCGCTTGTAGCCGAGCGGGCCGGTCATCAGGTCCGTGAAGCAATCGGCAATCTCCTCGATGCCGAAGCGCTTCTGGCCAGGCGCGAAGGACAGGCCGTAGCCGGGGAGAGAGGGTGCAACGACAGTGAAGGCGTCTGCCGGGTCGCCGCCGAACGATGCGGGGTCGGTGAGGCGCGGGATGATCTCGAGGAATTCGAACACCGAGCCAGGCCAGCCATGCATGAGCAGCAGCGGGCACGGATTTGGGCCTTTGCCGGGCACGTGCAGGAAGTGCAGGTCGATGTCGTGCAGCGGCACCTTGAATTGAGGGAAGGCGTTCAGCCGCGCCTCCTGGGCACGCCAGTCGAACTTGTTGGCCCAGTAGTCCAGCAGGTCCCGCAGGTAGTCGACGCTGGTGCCGTACTCCCACGGATCGCCCGGCGCCTGATCGGGAAAACGCGTGCGCAGCAAGCGGCCACGCAGTTCGTCGATCGCGGTATCGCTGACGCGCAGCGTGAAAGCCTCCGGTTGCATCGTCGTGGCCTCCGTGTCCAGGCCATGATTTGAGCCTTCGCCAGCGTTTCTGGCAACCGTCGCGCGAGCCCTGCGTTCACGCGCCAATGGGACCTGGACGCGGCATCCTGATGCGCATGTTCGGCCATCCGACGGGGCTGGCTGGCCGTCTGGGCGGCATGGTCCTCGCGCGCGCAAACTATCGCACCGCTGTCTGGACCATTGGGCTACTGGACATCCATAGCAGCGATGAGGTGTTGGAAATCGGCTTTGGGCCAGGCGTGGCGATCAGGCTGCTTGCAGGTGCGGCGCGACATGTCGCTGGTGCCGATCCTTCGCCCGAAATGATGCGACAGGCCGCGCGGCGCAACGCTGCGGCCATCAGCGCCGGGCACGTTGAACTGCACCAGGTCTCGGCCGAATTCATGCCGTTCGCGGATCAGACGTTCGACAAGGCGCTCGCCATCAATTCGATGCAGCTTTGGCCGGATGCCGCAGCCGGGCTGCGCGAGGTGCGACGCACGCTCCGGCCAGGTGGACGTCTTGCGCTGACATTCACCACCGACTCAAGGCGGGGTCGCGAGGGATTGCGCGAACTGCTGGAGGACGCGGGATTTGCCGACCAGCAATTCGCGGAAACGGAAAAGGCGTTCTGTGTTACCGCCGCGCGGAGCTGAAATGCGGCATCACCTCGGCAGTGACGCGGCGATACTGGTCGAGCATGATCGATTGAGGCGTGCCCATCGGCGTGGACAGGTTGATGTGCTCCAGGCCGGGATAGCGGGACTCCAGGTTCTTCAGGAACGCCACCAGCTCTTCCGATGTTCCGGCGAACCAGCCTCCCATGTTGACGTAGTGCTCGACCTTGGGAACGCCCGCGCCATACCATCCGCCGCGACGGGCGACGGCGGCGATCTGGTCCTTGGTCATCCCAGGCATGAAGCCCAGCGGCGCAAACATCTTGCAGTGCTCTTCGTAGAGCGGGGTGATCTCCTTCAGCGCCTGCGCTTTTGAATCCGCGAGGTGGACCACGATGCCGATCATCAGGTTCTCGCCGAGCTTCCAGTCCTTGCCCGCGCGATGGGCGGCGTCCTGGAAGGCGGTGATCGGACCCTGCTCCATGGTGGCGGCGCCCCCGCCAACGGCGCCCTTGATATTGTGCTTCACCATGAAGTCCAGGCCGCGCACTGACGCGCTGACCACCGGTTGCCAGCATTCCACCGGAAGGTGGATAGGACGCGGAACCAGGGTCAGGTCCTTCAGCGTGTAGCCGCGATAAGGCACTTCCGGCGGCAGCGTGTAGTGCTTGCCCTTGTGGGAGAAGCGCTCGTTGTTGAAGGCGGTGAAGATGATCTCGACCTGCTCTTCGAACAATTCGCGGTTGGCGTTCTGGTCGAGCATCGGGGCGCCGAAGGTCTCCACCTCGCGCGTGTGATAACCGCGGCCGACGCCGAAGATGGTACGGCCCTTGGTCATGATGTCGGCGGTGGCAAAATCCTCGGCGAGGCGCAGCGGGTGCCACATCGGCGTGATGTTGAAGCCGCAGCCGATACGGAGGCTCTTCGTCAGGTGGCAGAGATGGACCGCGGCCATCATCAGGTTGGGGACAACCTCGTAGCCTTCAGGCTGGAAGTGGTGCTCGGCGAGCCAGAGTGTGTCCCAACCGCCCTCATCCATCACGTGCGCGATGGCTTCGGTCTTGTCGAAGACGGTGGCAAGGTGGGCATTGGAGAAGCGGCGTTCGTTGGCAGGCGTCGCGTCCTGGCCGCGGTCGGGCAGATCGACATGGCCGGCATAGACAGTGGCGAATCTGCTGATCATGAATGAGTCCTTTCCAACACCCTATCTCTGGCCCTCCCGTCCATTGTGGGGGAGGGAACGTTCCACTACCCGCCGTAGAAGACGTTGTCGCCGAGGTCCTTCATCTCGAGGATCGCGGCATCGGGACGGCCCGCCGGCGGTTGGCGCAGATGGGCGTCAACGACTTCGCCCACCACGATGTGGTGATCGCCTTCTTCAACGATCGACTTCACCTTACACTCGATTGCACCGATCGCCGCATCGAGGATCGGTTGCGACGTGGTGGAACCGCGCATGAAGGACTGGCCAGAGAGCATGCCGTTCTCGAGCTTTGCCGGCTTGAAGAAGGCAAAGGCCAGATTCTTGTGATCCTTGCCCAGCATGTTCAGCGCGAACGTGCCGGCCGTCTTCAGCGCGGCATAGGCGCCGCTGTCGGCCTTCACGCCGACCACGACCAGCGGTGGAGCGAAGGCGGTCTGCGTGACCCAGTTCACGGTCGCGGCACCAACCGTACCTTTGCCATCATCGGCGGTCAGCACATACAGCCCGTAGGGAATCATCCGCAGCGTTGTCTTCTTGGCATCAGCGTCCATCACATCCTCCCTCTCATTCCGCCCAACTGGAGCGGCCCTGGATCGCCCAGCGGCCGTCCTTCAACGTGACGATATACAACGACCGGTAACTGCCGAGCGTGCTGCCGTCGCCGCGATAGCGGGTGAATTGCACGCGGAAGTGCACCTTCCCGGGGCCGGCATCGATCACCTCGACATAATCCCAGGCGGAACGTCCCCATCCCGCGGATTCCCCTTGGCTCTCCCAGACGAGATTGTGGTAATCAGCCGGCGTCGTCATGACGGTGACGGTTCCACCATGGAAGCGCACATGCGGAAAGTGGAACCAGCGCGTGCGGATGGCCTCGGCGTCGCGAGCATTGAACGCGGCCATGAAGCCATCCATCGCGGCGCGCGCGCTGTCCACCGCCTGGTGGATCAGCATTTCCTCCGCAAGCGACTGCCATTCTTCGTCAAGAGATACGATGGCAGGGGTGCGGCCAGCACGGCTGTACCAGCCGCCGGCATTGCGCATGTCGCCTTCCTTGCGGTGAAGGTAGGCGTGCACGGCGGAGCCGTCCTTCCCTTCATCCTGCTGCGCGCAGGCATGGGCGCGATCCCAATCGCCCTTCGCGTCCCACCACAGCGTCTGCAAGGCGAGGCTGATGCCGTCCGGCGGTACACCCTGCCCCACCGTCGCGCGGAACTGCGTCAGGTCCATCACTGCACTCCTGTCGTTCCCTGGCGCGAGTGTGCGCGGGCGATGCGCTTGCCTCAAGCCCCGGCATGAAGGGCGCGCTGGCGCTGCTGTGCCTCGTGCTGGTGGCACCCCTGCTGCTGGTCGATGTCCCGCCGCTGCTCGACTATCCCAATCATCTGGCGCGTGCGGTCGTGCTGGCGTTCGATGATCCAGCATTGCAGCGGATGTACACGCCGCATTGGGCCATCATTCCCGATCTCGGCACCGACCTCGTGTTGCCGCCGCTATTGCATTTGTTGCCGGTGCATGTGGCTGGGCGGCTGGTGGTTGCGGTCGCCGTCCTGTTGCCGGTGATCGGCACGGTTGCCTACAGCCGGGCGGTGTTCGGCACGCGTTCGTGGTGGCCGCTGGCCTCCGTGCTGGTCGCCTATAACGGCACGCTGCTGATGGGGTTTCTCAATTTCCTAGCGGGCGCAGGGTTGGCGCTGCTGCTCGCCGCAGCATGGATCGCGTGGCGCGAGCGTTATCCCGTGCGGATCATCGAACTTGCTATTGCTGGTTCGGTGGCATTGTTCTTCTGCCATCTGATGAGCCTGGTGCTCTGCGCGATCCTGGTGGGCGGATATGAGCTGGAGTGGTTGTGGCGTCACCGCGACGACGCGCGAGCCGCCAGGCGACGCGTGGCCATGGCGATCGCACCGCTGTTGCTGCCGCTGGCTTTGTATACACAATCGCCACTGTCGCCGGTCGCGGTTGGCCTCGAGTGGCCCACGCTGGATGGCAAATTGCGCGAATTGGTGATGCCGTTCTCCAATTACCTGCTGCCGCTCGATATCGCGACAGCGGTGGTGGCAGCCGGTTTCGTGGCGACATGTGCGCTGTTCGGACGATGCCGCGTCACGCTGGGGTCCGGGATTGCGCTTGTCGTCACGGCGGTGCTCTTCGCACTGGCACCGAATGCTGTGAAGGGCACGTTTCTGTTCGATACGCGCTTCGTGATCATCCTTGGGTTCCTGCTGTTCGGCGCCGTGCTTCCCGTACCGCAGCCCCGGGCTGCCGCGGCGGGATTTGCGTTGCTGTTCGCCGTTCGCATGCTGGTGCTCGGCGAAGCCTGGCGTGAGCAGCGGCATGACGTGGCCGACATGCGAACAACAATCGCATCGGTTCAGCCTGGCGACAGGGTGCTGCTTGCCTTCGTCACGCACAAAGATGCGCCGGCCTATTGGCAAGACGGGCCAATCAACCGACACCTGTCAATCGGATTGCCTCTCTATTATCACCTGCCGGCGTTGCTGCTGATCGAACACAGTGCCTTCTGGCCCTACCTGTTCGACGATCCTTCGCAGCAGCCGATCGAGGCGTTGCCACCGTACCGGGAACTGACGGAGCGGGTCGGCGGGTTTATCGATTATCGCAGGCTGGCAGTGGCTGACGGCGTCAATCTGTGCGGCTTTGACGATGTGCTGGTGGTGGGAGCCGGTGGCGTCAAAGACCTGGCACAGCTCAATACTGAGAGGCTGCACATGACGGCTGCCTCAAACTTCTCGGCGCTGTTCCGGATTGGGCAGGCCGCATGCGGCGTACCGGTGGCAGGCAGGTAAGCTCCCTGCCCCGCGCGGCTATTCCACAGGCTCGAGCACGGGAGGCGCGGCCCGATCAGCCTTGCGGGTGGCAAGGTCCTCCCTCGCTGCGTCGAGGTACTCTACACTGAGACGCCGGTCGCCCATTGCGGCCTGACGACGCCGGTGCATGCCCTCCATCACCGCGAGCAGTTCCTCCGCGGTGGCCAAATCGCCGGCGATGCAGGATTCCTGGAATACGTCCATCACGCGATCGGACAAACGGCGGCGGAGCGTTCGGTTCATCCGCTCGCTCACCACGGAGGACAGACTGACCTGTGGCGGCGGCAGCTTCGGAACGTCACCACGCGCGAAGAGATTGGCGAAGATGTTGCTCAGTGGTCTCACCGGCCTGCTCCAGGATGGGAAAATGGGCTTCTAGTCGGGCGCGTGGTCGTCCATGTGCGTTTCCAGCAGCTGCCAGGTGAAGCCGCGCGGCGCGGCCGGCAGCGGATCGCCGCATGCGATGGTGGTACGCACACCGGTCGGCGAGCCGAGTACGTTGCGCAGTTCATAGACGCCACTTATCGGCGCCCTTGCTCCGGGTGGGTACTCGGCCATCGGCACGCGCGCACTCACTGTGCAGCCCATTTTGCTTGCATCCGCAACGAATCATTCAACGTAGCCAGTGCACGACATGCTATCCGTAGTTCTACGTATGCCAGGGCGTCTGGCAGGATCGCAGAACCTGGTTACAGCTTCGTGTTAACCAACTGGCACGTCAGACCGGCAGGGTCAGCGTCGCCTTCACGCCGCCCATGGGGCGATTTGCCAGGGTCACGTCACCGCCATGCGCGCGCAGAATGTTGCGCGCGATCGGCAGGCCGAGGCCGACGCCGCCTGTCTCCCGGTTGCGCGACGGCTCGCCACGGTGAAACGGCTCGAACACGCGATCGAGTTCGGCGGGCGGGATGCCAGGCCCGTCATCCTCCACTTCAATCGTCAGCGTGCCCTCGGTGGGCGGAACCAGCCGCACAAGCGAACTGCCGCCATAGCTGAGTGCATTGGACACGAGGTTTGCCAACGCGCGCTTCAGTGCCAGCGGCCGCGCACGCATCGTAAAATGGGACGGACCCTGATAGGCCAGCTTTGCGGAAAGGTCCGGCCGCGCGTCGCCCGCCTCATCCAGCACCGTGCGAAGCAACTCCGCCAGATCGATCGCCGATACCGGTTCTGTGGTCTGCGCGTCGCGACCGAACGCCAATGTCGCGGAGACCATCGCCTCCAACTCTTCCAGATCGGCCAGCATCTTGTTGCGCTGCTCTTCGTCCTCGACGAACTCAGCACGGAGCTTCAGGCGCGTGATCGGCGTGCGGAGGTCGTGGCCGATGGCGGTGAGCAGTTCCGTGCGGTCCTGCACGAACCGCCGGATACGCGCAGCCATCGTGTTGAATGCGGCGGCAGCGGTTGCAACCTCAGATGGCCCGTCCTCTGGCAAGGGCGGAGCGTTCACATCGCGGCCAAGTGCCTCGGCTGCCGCTGCGAGCGTGCTGACCGGTGCGGTCAGGCGGCGGACGGCCCATAGCGTCAGGCCGGCCGCAGCCAGCGTCATCACCAGGAATGCGGCGAGGAAGGTTGGTGAATGCCAGGGCCTGGGGGGCTCATAGGGAACCGTCACCTTGAGCCATTGGCCCTCCGGCGGCATTCGCATGCCGATGACGATGACGTGCCGCCCATCATTGGTCAGGATGCGCAGGCCGCGCCAATGTTGGACACCGAGCAGGGGAACCAGGTTCAGATTGACCCTCAGCAACCGCTGGCCGAAGGGCGCTTCGTCGGGCAGGTCCTCGGTTGGCGGATCCTGGTCGATTTCCACAGTCAGTCCCGGTTCGCGATGGATTTCCGCCAGCACGGTCGGGCGCCGATCGGGCGAGGTCATCATGACCGTGCGGTAGACTGCCACCACCCGCACCGCGATTTCACGGGCCTGCGCCAGGCGCTGCACGTCGATCCGATCGAGAGCGTGGATCGCGAGACCGGCGACCTGCACGACGGCGAGACCAACCAGCAGAACGACGGCAGTGCGGGCCTTGAGGCTACGCGGCCAAAGGCGAAGCTTCACACGCGTTCGACCATCGCCGCCAGAACATAGCCCCCACCGCGAACCGTCTTGATGAGCTGGGCATTGCGACCATCATCCTCCAGCTTGCGGCGCAAGCGGCTGATGGCGACGTCGATCGCCCGGTCGAATGGGCCGGCCTGCCGGCCACGTAGCAAATCCAGGAGCATGTCACGCGTTAGCACGCGATTGGCTCGATCGACCAGTGCCACAAGGAGATCGTACTCCCCGCCGGTCAACGCGACTTCTGCACCGTCGGGGTTGAGCAGCCGGCGGCGCCCGGGCTCCAGCGTCCAGCCTGCAAATTTCAGGCTGCGTGCGTTAGAATCGGGGCGGTGATCGGCGCCGTCGCCGACCCGGCGGAGCACTGCCCGGATACGCGCGAGCAACTCCCGAGGGTTGAAGGGTTTCGGAACGTAATCATCGGCACCAAGTTCGAGACCAATGATACGATCAGTTTCCTCTCCCATCGCGGTGAGCATGACGATCGGGACGTCGGACTGGCTGCGCAGCCAGCGTGCGAAGTCGAGGCCGCCCTCGCCGGGGAGCATCAGATCCAGCACCACCAGGTGGTAGTGACCATTGGCGAATGCACGACGGGCTTCCCGCGCGTCGCGCACGGCGCTGACCCGCATGTGGTGCTTCTCTTCCAGGAAGCGGGCAAGCAGGTCGCGAATCTCGCGATCGTCGTCGACGACCAGGATATGCGGCACATGTTCCATGACGCGGAACATACGGGTACTCCATCCGCTTCGGCAGGGTGGCTTGCATTATGTCGCACTTCGTCGCGCGGCTGTCACAAACGCGCAATTCGCCGCGCCCAGGTTCCAAATCACCAGGGGACACAATGCCCTATTTGGAGATGATGATGCGAAAAACCATCCTGGCCACTATTGCCGTGCTCGCCATTGGGGGTGGGACGGCTGGAGTGCTGATTGCCCAGGCGCAGCCCGCGCCTTCGCCGCCGGCCGCCGATGCCCCGTCCCTCCCGCAACATCCGCACTCGATGGGGTGGATGCACCAGACCCGCGACGACGGTGGCGCCCCCTGGGCCCAGATGCGGCGCAATTTTGCCCTGGTCTACCGGCACGAGGATCGCCAGCTCGCGCCGCAGGATGTGCAGAAGATCGCCGAGGCGTTCCTGCTGTGGAACGGCAACCACACCTGGAAGGTGGCGAACGTCAAACCGGTGTCGGATGGCGCCATCGGATTTGATCTGACGACGGCGAGTGGCGACGTGATCGCCAGCTTCAACATGGACACGCACACGGCACGGGTGACACGGACCGGCTGAGTGGCCTGGCGCGGGGCGGAGGCTGCGTGACGTTCAGGCGAGGCTCTGCGCCAACACCAGGGGACGCGTTGCCGGTGGCCGGAACGTGAGCGCGATCGCCACGGCGCCGAGGCCGATGCCGAACGAGCCGATGTAGAGCCAGAAATAGCTGCCGAACACGTCGTAGATACGGCCACCGGCCCAGGGGCCGATCGCCATGCCGAGCGTGGAGACCATGGCGACGGCACCGAACGCAGAGCCCATGACGCGGGCGCCGAAATACTCGCGCACCAGGATGGCGTAGAGTGGCATGACGCCGCCATAGGCCACGCCGAACATCAGTGACAGCAGGTAGAAGCTCGTGGTGTCGCGGCTGAACACGTACAGGCTGACGGCCAGCGCCTGGAGCGCCAGACCGGCAACCAGTGTGCGCTTGGCGCCGGCGCGATCGGCCAGCACGCCACAGACGATGCGCCCGCTGAGCGCGGCGAGGGCCGCGGTGCTGAACACCGTGGCGGCGATCATCGAGGACACGCCGCAGTCGATCGCGTAGCTGACCATGTGGAAGATCGGGCCGGAATGCGCCGCGCAACAGGTGAAGTGCGTCAGCGCGATGGCGGCGAACTGCGGCGTGCGCAGCACCTGCCAGATGGTGAAGTCCTGGCCGCCGGCACCCGCCGCCGCGGCGTGCGCCAGGCTGGGAGGACTGCGGAGCAGCAGCGCCGCCGGAAGGATCACCAGCCAGGCCAGGCAGCCAAGTGTCAGCATCGCCTCGCGCCAGCCGTATTGCGTGATGATCCAGCGCGACAGCGGCGCGATCAGCAGCGATCCCATTGCGAGGCCGGCCGACACCAGTGCCACGGCAAGGCTCCGGTGTGCGGTGAACCAGCGCGTGACGCTGGCGGTGAGCGGGGCATAGAAGGCGCCCACCGCGAGACCGACGGCGACGCCGAACAGCAGCTGGAATTGCAGCAGCGAAGTCGCGTAGCTGGTCGCGATCACGCCGGCGCCGAGCAGGACACCACCGATAAGGACGACAGCGCGGGTGCCGTACCTGTCGGACAGCGAACCCCAGAACAGCGAGCCCGCGCCCATGCAGAGGAAGTTCAGCACCGCGGCGACCGCGACGCCGGCGCGGGACCAGCCCATTTCCTGCGACAGCGGCTGGAGGAACACGCCGAGCGACATCATCGTGCCCATGCCGACGCAGGAGACCACGATGCCGACGCCGACGATGACCCAGCCGTAGAAGAGCTTCATCGACATTTCCTCGTTCTTGTTCAGTCGTGGCAACACGACGCCGCGCTGTCATCATAACGGTCGTGGTGGCGCACCCAATCCGTCAGATTGCCGTTGATCATTTCATTGCGCCCTTTTGGCGTGATGTCCAGGAAGGCATAGGAGTTGAGGAACATTTCGCCGCCGCGCGCGAAGGACGAGTAGGTGTGGAAGATCTCGCCCGCTTCGTTCCTGCAGAAGACGCTGCGGCCTGACATCTCGTCGATCACCCGCGCGCTCGGGCGGTAGTTGTAGACGGCGCTGCCGGCCGCGATCTCCTCCGGTGTGAAAGATACATGGAAGTCATAGTTGAAATCGTTATCACCGGAGGACACCCATTTGACCGGCCATCCCATGCGTTGGCGAAATGCCTCGATCTTCGAAAAGGGTGCTCGCGAAACGACAGCATAGGACACGTCGTGATGCTGGATGTGGATCAGCGCACCTTGCACCTGGTCCATTTCGAATGAACAGCCGACACACCCTTCCGACCACTCGGGGCCGAACATGAAGTGCTTCACCACCAGCTGGCTGCGGCCGGCGAACAGATCCGCCAGGGTTTCCTTGCCGTTGGGGCCATCGAATTCGTAGCTCTTGTCCACCTTCACCCAGGGCAGTGCACGACGCTGCGCGGTGATCTTGTCGCGCAGGCGGGTGAATTCCTTTTCTTCGGCCAGCAGCGCGGTGCGCGCGGCAAGCCATTCTTCACGCGATACGACCTGGTTCTGCATGGTTCAGACCCCTTTCATGTAGTCGGAGAAGCGTTCAAGACAGCTCGTCCAGCCGCGGAGGTGATCGTCGCGGCGATCGGTTGTTTCAAAGACGGCCTGGCGTAGCGTGAGCAGGGTCTTGCCGTCCTGATCGGCGAACGTGACCGTAGTGAGCAGCTCGTGGCCCAGCGAACCGTCGGGGGCTTCCCAGGCAAACGTGAACACAACGCGCTCGGGCTCGACCAGCTCGCGGAAGACGCCGACTTTCCACTGCTCAATGCCCTCCGGAGAGCGCATGCCGAAGCGATATCTGCCGCCTATACGAATGTCCATATCGCAGAAGATCGTGATGTAGCCCTGCGGTCCCCACCAGCGCGCAATGTGCTCGGGCTGGGTCCATGCCCTGAAGACCAGCGCGCGTGGCGCATCGATCAGACGCGAGACCACCAGTTCGCGTTCGGCGCTAGTGCTTGCGCCCACGTTTCTTCTCCTTGCCTTGCAGCTCTTTCAGGTAATCCTCCAGGCGATCGAGGCTCTGCTCCCAGAAAACCCGGTACTGGTCGATCCAGTCGGCAGCGCGCTTGAGCGCATGCGGTTCGAGCCGGCATGGGCGAAACTGCGCGTCACGGCCGCGACTGATCAGGCCGGCGCGCTCGAGCACCTTCAGGTGCTTGGAGATAGCAGGCAGGCTCATATCGAATGGCTGGGCCAGCTCGTTGACCGAGGCTTCGCCAGTGGCGAGGCGCGCGAGTATGGCCCGGCGGGTTGGGTCCGCGAGGGCGGAGAAGGTCTGGTCAAGGGTGGGCCGGGGCATCTAGTACTTAGCCATCTGGTTAATTAACTTACTCGGTAAGTGCACTCGCTCGCGCGCGTTGTCAAGGGATTTGGTTGCGTGCTCTGTCAGCGGTCTAGGTCAGACCGCCGCAACGTCGTTCGGTGTCAGTTGGTCGAGACGCACGAAATTCGCCCCCCGGCGCCGCAACTCCTTGATGCCTGCGACCACGCCCTCCCCGCTTCCCCGCGCCGGCTGGTTGATATGTGCGACAATGATGTCGCCATTGGCCGCACCGGCCATGCGCCGCGCGACACTGTGCGCGGGCAGCGAGGCACCCACGTCGGCGCTGAGCGAATAGCCGCCGATGCCAAAACCAAGCTGCTGGATTTCCGGGATGACGGATGGGGTGTAGTAGCCGGCCGCCGCGCGGTACCAGTGCGGCGTGGTGGCTGTCGCGGCAGTGATGGCGGCGGCACCGGCGGTGACCTCATGCCGCACCGTCTCGAGGTTGCCGGCGACAGGGATGCCGAAGATCGTGCCGCGACCGAGTATCGGCGGTATGTGCAGTTCGCCATGGTTCTCAAAGGCAAACAGATCACGGTGCGACAGCAGGAATGCGAGGCCGTCCGGGTTGCGTTGCAGCCAAAGCCTGGTGAGGAAGATCGTTGCGGGAATGCCGTCGGTCACCAGCGCCTCGGCGATACGCCAGTCGAACGCGCCAGGACAGGCATCGAAGGTCAGCGCGACCGTGAACCGATCGGACGGTACGTTGGCGAGGCGCAGGTGTGGTTCGACCGGTTTATCGGGGCGGGCCGGCAACAGCGGCAGCACCGGCGAGACAGCCAGCAAGCTTCGACGCGACAGGCAGAGACGGCACATTGGCGTGCTATGCCATAACCGCAACAGCGCTGCACCAGTCCCTGGATGATCCGATGCCTGAATTTCCCGAGGCACTGCGCCTGAGCTTCGAGCCCGCCCCCTCGCCCGACATACGCCGCGTGCTGGGAGAGGCCATCGACGCGTTCAATGCGCGGACCGTTCCGCAGGATGTGCAGCGGTTTGCGCTCTTGCTGCATGAAGGCGAGCGGCTGTCGGCCGGGCTGATTGGCGTGCTGGCGTGGCAATGGCTGTTCGTCGCGGCGCTCTGGGTCGATGACGCGTGGCAGGGACAAGGCGTGGGCACGGCCTTGCTGGCGCGCGCCGAAGCCCATGCCGCGGCGGCAGGCTGCCACTCGGTCTGGCTGGATACGTTCCAGGCGCGTGGCTTCTATGCCGCGCTCGGCTATCGCGAATTCGGTGCGCTGGAGGATTATCCGCCCGGTCAGACGCGTTACTTCATGCGGAAGCGGCTCGATCAGAACTCGCCGCTTCGATAGGCCTCGTCGAGGCGTTTGGCATCTTCCTCGGATGGTTCCGGCCAAGCTTCGCCACGGCGGCGCAGCCCGCCGGTGAAGTTGGGCGGACGCTTGGCATTGAACGCCTGCCGGCCTTCCTCGCCATCCGTCGTCACCTGTATCAGCATGTTGTTGATCAGCGTCTGCACGTGCCACGCCTGGTCCGTCGGCAGATCGCCGAAGCGCACCACGAACTCCTTCATCATGCGCACCGCGACCGGCGGCAGCGTGACGATGTGGCGGGCGATCTTCTCGGCGCGTTCCAGCAACTGCGCGTGCGGCACCACCTCGTTGACCAGCCCGATGCGCAATGCCTCTGCGGCGTCAAATGGTTCATCGGTCAGCAGAATCTTCATCGCGTCGGCATAACGCACCTGCTTCACCAGCAGGCTGGCGCCGGGGCCATGGCCGAGCCAACCCTGCGAGATCAGCGAGAACTTGAACCGCGCGTGTTCGGCGCTGGCGATGCGGATGTCGGTCGACGACAGCAGAATGTAGAAGCCCGCCCCCGCAGCCCAGCCGTTCACTGCCGCGATCACCGGCTTCCAGACGCGCGGATAGTGATCGCCGAAGCGGCCATCGACACCGGTCTTCTGGCCATGGACGGTGCCGGCGAGCGGCCAGAAGATGCGC